>CAZHSO010000134.1:0-6970 GCA_964535105.1 uncultured Gemmatimonas sp. | reverse complement strand
AGGAGTACGATCAGTACACCATGACCCACTCCTGCAACGTCGCGGTGCTTTCCATCGGCCTGGCGGAGCGACTGGGTCTCGGTGGCACGATCGCCCGGCGCTTCGGGGTCGCGGGGCTGCTGCACGACATCGGGAAAGTGCGCATCCCCCACGATCTACTGGTGAAGCCGGGTCGATACACCGAGCAAGAGCGCGACGTCATCCAGCGTCATCCGGTGGAGGGCGCCCGGATCATTCTCCAGCAGCCCAACGGCTCGGAGGTGGCCGCGGTGGTCGCCTACGAGCACCACATTTTTCTCGATGGGCTGGGCTATCCGACCCTCCAGTTCCCCCGATCCTGCCACTATGCGAGCCGCATCGTGCATGTCTGTGACATCTACGATGCGCTCTGCACCGAGCGCCCGTACCGGAAGGCCTGGAGTCCCGATGAGGCAGCCGCCTATATCGAACAGAAGGCCGGTACCGAGCTGGACCCCGCCATCGCCGCGGCGTTCGGTTCGATGCTTCGAGAGGCGGACGTGCAGCGGCTACCGCTGTCCCCGAAAAATGCCGAGGAGCCCTCCCCCCTCTCAGAAGGGTGCTAAGGTGGCCTCCGCTATCCCCGATCCGCATTGACGTTGCAAGGCGTTTTCGAGCCCCCGCCGCCGCCTTCGCAATCACCGACTGCGCGTTAAGGCTCTAGATCGGCGCCCCGGGCAATCCATGGCGGCGCGGACCGGGCCGCGATAGCTTCGAAGCATGCCCCTCACACGCCGCGGTTTTCTCCGAGGGCTCGGCGCCAAGGCGCGGGCTGTCAACTGACCTAGAGTTTGAAGGGCTGGGGTGCACAGGGAGGCGTAGCAATGACCCGGAACCGTTTACGGACTCTTCTTGTAGTCGCGCTGATCGTGCTCATCCTCATCGTTGTCGCCCGCCGAACGAGTGTTCGTGATGCCGCTGTCTCCGCGTGTCGCACCGCAGACCCAATCGTCGTGCCCAGCCGACTTGCTTACCTGAAAAGACTGATGAGTAGCCCAGATTCTGTATATAAGCTCGCGCGCGATTCCGTGGGCCTGGTGTCCCAGAACGCCGCGAAAGTGAAACTGGAGACGAAAACGGCTGCCTGTCAAAACGGCGTTAATGCACTCAACATCCTGTTGGAATCACCTGGTGCCGTGCGGCAGATCTGGCTGTTCGGTCTTGGAAACGGGTATGCTATTCATGATCCGAGCATTCCACCGGAGGCAGGTGAACCGGATCCGCTGTATATCTTCGATTCACAATTCTCCTACAAGAGCACGCTCATGGTGTTCTAGGACGATCGCTGGCGCGGATGATCCGGGCCGCAGAGCGTGGAGGCGGCGGCGTTCATCCGCGAGTACGTCGAATGGGGCGCCGGGCCGCGGGCGTCGCAGTACCTGGTGCTGGGCGCCAAGGCGCGCGCGGCGATGGACGGCCGGCCGACGGCGGATATGGATGATGTGAAGTCGGTGGCGGCCGCGGTGCTCCGCCATCGAATCGTCACGAATTTCAGCGCGGAGGCGGCGGACCGGAAGAGCGAAGACATCGTGGGAGAGTTGGTGAGGTCCAGCGGGTGGGGCGATAGGCGGTAGGCGCTTCCTTAATAACGATAGCGCCAAGGCTCCTTAAGTCCCCATCTCGGTCACCCTCAGCACTTCATCGAGCGTCGTCGTCCCGGCTCGCACTTGGCGCAGACCATCCTCGCGAAGTGAGATCATCCCCTTGCTGACCGCTGCGCGGCGCAGCTCCCCAGAGCTCCGTTGATCCACGACCAAAAGCGCGCATTTCCTCGTCCATCCACACCAGCTCGTAGATGCCGGTCCTTCCCCGGAGCACAGATGATCTCGGAGAGCATGCAGGTCATCCTGATTGGCACGCTGGCAGGGTCGCTCGTCGCCTTCCTGGTCGGGCGCCGGCTCATGACCGGCGGTTCGATCCCCCTGCCCATCCTGGTCGGCGCCCCGATCCTTCTGTTGGCCGTTTCAGCGTTCTCCTGCTGGATCCCGGCGGCCGGGCAACGCGAATCGACGCGCTTGCCGCGCTCCGATGTGAGTGACGGGGCCGCGAAACCTCGAGTCACCATGGGTCGTAGGTGTCGAATGCGATCCGTCGTCATGCTCCTGTTGCTCTTGGCTCCCGCACGGCTCGGCGCCCAGCGGGTCGTCGAGGGAAACCGGCTGATCTCCACCGAGCTGCCGAACACAGTCCTGGAAGTGGCGCCTGGCCTGGTCTACGCGGGAACCCAGACGTTCGACCTGTACGGCGTGGCCAATGCGGAGCAGCACTTCTTTGTGGACCTGGATGGGACGCGCATCAAGCGACTGTTGTGGGTTCAGTACGAAGGGTACCACGCCTCGAATACCAATACCTACAACTACCGGGACGAGACCGTGGCGCATTCGGGCCGGACCTGGCGCCGGCGCATCAGCGCGGCGCAGGTTCCCGCCACCGAGGCCCGGCCCGACTCCGACGGCGCCCGGATGCGGGCATTCCTCCGGGGCAAGGGCTGGCGGATGGGGCCGAACATCACGAGTGAGCGGTTGGTCTGGCTGCTGGACACGCCGCCCCGGAACGAGCTGATGATCATCTACATGGAGGACGGGACCCACCAGGACCACGAAGCGTTCCACCGGCGCGCCGTGGGGGCGTTCACCGTGCGGAATCGCTAGCCCCAGTTTCAGCCTGGCGCCGTCTCCATCACTCGCGAGCCTGGCGAGCACAGGTCCACGAGCCGTCGCGCAGGTCCTCCAGCTCAACCAGCTGATGCCGCGCGCAGCGCCGTCCTGATCTGTTCCAGGTGCTGCGCATTGTGCGCGGCCCACCTGTCGAACTCGCCCTTTAGCGTCCGCAGGCCGGTTTCGCTGTGCACGAATTCGAGATGGCCGTTCGCGTCGTAGTGCAAGCGAGTGTAGTAGATGACGCCCTCGCGTGCCGACGAGTAGCTCCTGCTGGAGAGGTCGAGGGGGCGTTGCTGGTAGTCCAGCGCGTTCGCCCAGGCATCCTGATCGTAGGCCCAGATCACGCGCTTCCCCTCGCTGAGGACCCGGCGGATGCGGTCAAGCAGCACCGTCTCGGCGTCTGCGAGATGATGGAGCACGAATCTGACGGACCACTTGCCGGGCGCGTACGTGCGCGACAGCTCGGGCTCGCCGAGCTGGAAGTGTTCCAGCGTCTCGTCGCGCGTTGCTTCCAGTTTGCGGATGACGTCATGTTTCATGGTCTTTCCTCACGAGAGCGGGATGGACTCAGAGTTTCAGCTCCCACGTTTCGGCGACGAGCTCGTGGCGCGAGAAGCGCCGGTGGCGCTGCGTGCCAGCGAGCTTGAACCCGGCCTTCTGATAGAGGTGCCGCGCCGCGAGCAGCTCGCTTTGCGTCCAGAGCGTGATCTTGCGATAGCGGCCGCGCCGCGCGAAACGGACGCATTCGTCGATGAGACGCGCGCCGATCCCGAGCCCGCGCGCCGACGGCTCGACGTACAGCAGCCGGAGTTGCGCCACGGTCGCCGACTTCTTCACCAGGAAGGCTGAGCCGATGATTTCGCCGTGTCGCTCCGCGATCCAGCAGCGCTCCCGGGCCGGATCGAGGTGCTCAATGAACTCGGAGACAATCTTCGCCACCAGTGCCTCGTAGCGCTCGTCGTAGCCGTACTCCTGCGAATACAGGACGCCGTGGCGATGGGTGATCCAGCCCATGTCGCCGGGCTGGTGCTGCCGGAGCAGGTACGGCTCGCTCGTATCTTCCGCCGACCCGCCGAGGACCTTCTCGATGGCGCGCATCGACTCGATGAGTCGCCGCTGCCCGGCAGCTGGCGCGCGCGCGAGGAGCGCCGCGACGTCTTCGTCCTGGCGCGTGTCGAACGGGGCAAATGTGCTCCGGCCCTTGTCCGTCAGCCTGAGAAGACTCCGACGCCCGTCCACGGCCGACGTCTCCCGCCGCACCAGCCCGGCCTTCCGAAACCGACGCAGGACCCGGCTCAGATAGCCGGGATCCATCCTCAGTTCGTTCGCCAGGTCGACCGCCGAGACACCCTTGCCGTGCGCGATTTCGTACAGGACGCGCATTTCCGCCAGCGAGAACGGGCTCCGCAGAATCCGCTCGTCGAGGATGCCGATCTGCTTCGTGTAGAAGCGGTTGAAACGGCGGACGGCGACGACGCGGGTTTCCATGTTCCTGGGCACTATTCCGCCGAGAGCGCCAGGCCCGGATCGATGCGCGACGCACGCCACGCGGGGAACAGGCTGGCCGCGGTGCTGGTGACGGCGAGCAGCACCGCCACGGCGGCCAGGAGGGCGGGATCGGTCGGGGTCACGCCGAAGAGCAGACCCGCCAGCGCGCGGCCGCCGAGCAGGGCACCGGCCACGCCCAACGCGATGCCGATCGCGGCGAGTCTCAGGGTCTGTCTCAGGACGAGGAGAAGCACGCCGGCGGGGGAGGAGCCGAGCGCCAGGCGTAAGCCGATCTCGCGGCGGCGGCGCGCAACGCCATATGCGACCACGCCGTAGACGCCGAAGCTCGCGAGCGCCACGGCGACGAGCGCGAAGCCCAGCAGGAGTACCACGCTGAAGCGCCGGGGCGCGAGCCAGCGCGTCACGGAGTCCTGCATGCCTCCCATGCCGGAGGTCGCCGCGTCAGGGTCGGCCTCCTGCAAGGTTCGCGCGAACGTCAGGCCGAACGTCGACACGTCGCCCGCAAGGCGGACCATCCAGAACTGATTGTTGGTGAAGTTCACCACCCCGTCGCGGTGGATCTGGCGCAGCGGTATGTAGATGTCGAACGGTGGCGGTCCCTCGAGGTCCACGTGCCGCAGATCGCCCAGCACACCCACGACCGTGACCGGCCGCGGGCCCTGGTTGTTGTCGCCGATGAGCAGTTGCCGGCCCAGCGGATCACGGCCATCGAAGTACCGCGCCACCAGCGCACGGCTGACGATCGCCACCGGCGCCGCCGTCGCATCGTCGTTCTCGGTGAAGGCTCGGCCCGAAACGACGCTCGCGCGGATCGCAGCGAAGTAGCCCGGACTCACCGCCCGATAATTCGCGAGCAGCCGTTCACCTGGATTGGCCGGCTCCCGTCCCACGACGGTGAACGGGATCGCCAGCAGGAGGCCGCTCAAGGGCGCCACCGACGTCACGCCGGCAGCCACGACTCCGGGAGTGGCCATCAACGCCGTGTTGAGTCTTTCATAGAAACGTGACACCTCGCCCGCGCTCGCGAACTTGACCGGCGGCAGGGCGAGGCGCGCCACGAAGACCGAGTCGGGCCGGAATCCGAGCTCCACGCGCCGGAGCCGCATGAGGCTGGTCAGCATGCCGCCCGACGCGGCCGTGAGCATGACGGCGAGCGCGACCTGGGCGACGATGAACGCCGTGCGCGCGTTGGCTTGGGAGTGTCCCTCGCCCTGACCCCGTCCCGCTGCCCGCAGCGCCGCCTGCGGTGCCGCGCGCAGCGCGCTCGCGAGCGGCACGAAGCCGAACAGCACGGTCCCGATCGCGGTCAGCATAGCAACGACCAGCAACACGGTCGGGTCCAGGTGCGCTTCGGCGAGTCTGGGCACGCCGGGCGGTCCCCACCGTACGATCGCCGCGACCGCCCCGAAGGCGAGCCCCGCACCGAGTGCGCCGCCGGCCGCCCCCAGCAACCCGGCCTCCGCGAAGAGCTGTCGCGCCAGGCGCGGCGCCGACGCGCCCAGCGCCCGTCGCACCGCCACCTCGCCCTGGTTCACGGTCGCGCGGATGAGCAGCAGGCCGCACACGTTGGCGAATGCGATGCCGAGCATGAGTCCGACGCACCCCAGGAGCACCAGCAGCGCCTGGCGATGATCGCCCACGATGTACCGCTGGAGCGGCTGGAGCTTAACGCCGATCTTCGCGGCGTATTCCACCGGCCAGGCCTCGCGCAGGTCCCTGGCTACGCCCAAGAGCTCGCGCTCGGCGGCGGCGGGCGCCGTATGCTCGCGCACGCGGCCGAACAGCCGCAGGAAATTCGTCGAGCCGCGGGCGTGGCGGCGCGGATCGAGATCGGGCACCAGGGGAACGACGATGTCGACGTCCCGAACCGGCAGTGGGAAGTATCGCGGCATGACGCCGACCACGGTATACGGTTCTCCGTTGAGCCGGATCGTCCCGCCCACCGCTGCGGACGCGCCGGCGAGCTCGCCCCGCCAGTAGGTATAGCTCAGCAGAGCCACGCGGGGCGCGGCGGCGTCGTCGTCCGACGGCACCAGGAGGCGCCCCGCCGCGGCCCGGACGCCGAGAATCTCGAAGGCGTTCGCGGAGAGCCGCATCCCCTGCAGGCGGCGCGCGACCCCGGTCGTGGCGAGCGTGGCACTCCAGTTCGCGTAGGCCGCGATGTCGACCGTGCGCGCGCGCGCACGGTAGTCCATGAGCTCCGGCAGCGTGAACGGAGCGTCGGGCCGGTCGGGCCGCACGGACGAGATCCACACCAGCCCCTCCGGTTGGCGGAACGGGAGGCCGCGAATGAGCACGGCGTTGACCACCGAGAACACGGTCGCCGTGGCGCCGACGGCCACCGCCAGCGTAGTGACGACGGGAAGGGTGAAGCGTGGCGCCCGGAAGAGCGTCCGGCCGGCCCGCTGGAGTTCCTCGATGAAGGACCGCATGGGGCGTCCCGTGGGGAGATGCTTGACATGGTAATCGGATTACATGACTGAGTCAACTAATTGACGCCGCTACCGACGAAGGCGGGCACTCCGCACGCGGTCAGGCAGCTCGCGAGCTTCATCGCGCACCCTGACGCGACCAGATCGCGATCGCCCGGCAATCACCGTCGGATGCGCCCACGGTTTATCATCCTCTGCCGGGTTCCCAAGGCGTGGGAGCATAGATCGGCGCCCCGGGCAATCCATGGCGGCGCGGACCGGGCCGCGATAGCTTCGAAGCATGCCCCTCACGCGCCGCGGTTTTCTCCGAGGGCTCGGCGCCGGCGGCGCCGGGCTCGCCCTGAGCCCCGC
>CAZHSO010000133.1:0-6971 GCA_964535105.1 uncultured Gemmatimonas sp. | reverse complement strand
GCCCCCAACTGGCGCAAGAGCGTGGCGACTTGGCCGCGATGATAGGTCGCGTGATTGACCACATGCGTCAGTGTTGCCGCAAGCGGCTGCACCGATTCCACCCCGGCCCGGGTACGAATGGCAATCTGCCGTTGGAGATCCGCTTCCCACAATCCAGTGAGGAAATCCAGCTGCCGCGGCCAGAGCTGCTCCCAGCAGGCCCTGAGGCCGGGTACATCTGCTATTCCTTCCAGATCGCGCACGGCTCCCGCCGGAGTCCCCAGCCAACGGGCCAGCCAGGAGTATTCCGCACCGTACAAGTGTGCCATCGTAGCATAGACGGAAGCAAAGCTTCCGCCGATCGGGCGCCTGAGGTCCTCGATGGTGAGCCGCCCGATGGCTGAGATGGTCCGCTCATGCGCCCACCGATTGTATGAGAACAGGTCGAGATAGTCAGCAAGCATTGCGGGTTCCACGATGCAGGATCTACCGGCCAGTGGGCGCTGGCAGCGGGTCAAGCAGCGCGGAGGCTCGCTGCGCCCACGCCGGGCCGGCAAGTCCGACGATGAGACTTGCGCCGCAGATGCAGACGCCGGGTTTCATGATGCCGCTCCCCGGTGAGGTGGCGGAGCGCGGGGCGCCGCCCGTCACGCACCAGTCTAGCGCGGGGCGGGCGGAGGCGCTGTCAGGAAGTTGCGCACCTCCGCAGCGTGTGCCGAGGTGGCATGGCGGCGCAATCAGAATGTCACCGTCTCGCCCGGGGTCAGGACGCGAAGCCGCGAATCGCCGCGAAACGCTTCGCGGACTTCGTTTTCGGTGGCGAAGGGCCCCACCTTCGTACCATAATGCATCGGCACTACGACTCGCGCGTGGAAATACGTCTTGATGGCATAGACCGCATCGCGTGGGCCACTGCCGACATTCCAGAGCAGGATCCTGGGGTGATAGAAGTGCTCGATAAGCGCCATGTCGCCGAACACCCACGTGTCGCCCGTGTGGTAGAGGCTCCGGCCGTCGACGAACGTGAGCACGAAACCGAGTGGCCTGCCGCTGGGGTCGCTCGAGTGCATCGCTGGCACCGCGTGTACGTCCACATCACCGACTTGCACCGAGTTGCCCACGTTGACGATGAGCTGTTGGGGTCGCGGAATGTTGAGTGCGCGCAGCAACTCCCCGGTGGTAACGACCACGGCCCCCGTGACCCGGGCGAGCAGCGGGACGTCGCGCGCGTGGTCTCCATGGGAGTGGCTAACGAGCAGTGCGCTGGGGCGATGGTCGGGTTGCGCCCACAGCGTCGTGTCCTTGAAGGCGGTCGGTGTGTAGGGATTGTCGATGAGCCATGGGTCGATGAGGATGTGGGTGCCCCCGGGCGAGATCACCTCGAACGCGGCATGGCCGAGCCATGTGACGCGAATGCCGGCCTCGGGGTGCGTCGCCCGCGAGCGAGTCCGTGGTGCCCCAGGCATCGCAACCGCCGCGGCCGGTCGGGGAAAGCCGTCCGCCCCGCCTCCCGCGAGCGAGACAGCGGCGGCACCGCTCATCACGTCGCTCGAGCCGGCGACCAGGATCGACACGAAGGGGAGACACCAGCTCGGCGAGATCAGGAAGTGAGCCAACCGGCCCTCTGGTCCGGGTGTTCAATTACTAACGTCGCCAGAGACCAGCCGCTAGAGCCAAATCCGCACGACTGAGCCATGCCAACGGGTCCCAACTGTCGGGGATCCTATTCCTCTAGCCCGTTGGCCGGTGCTCGCTGGTTGGTGTCATTCAAACGCTTCGCGATCTCCTTGGCTCGGGGGTTGGGAGACGACCAGAAAGTCGACCGGGCGTAGGACCTAATTGCCGTCGAAGGTGACCCAACCTCAGACGTTCGCATCCTGGAATCGGTCAAATTCGGCATGAAAGGCGGCGACATCGTAACGAACGATTTTGCTCCACGTCAATGCACGACGAGCCCGCCCGAAAGGCAGCGCAGATAGCAATGCTCGTTCGGGAGGTGGTGATACCCCCCACGTGTGCGGCTTGGCGCCGTACGCAGCGAGGGACGGTTGCTGCGAGCGTCGCCGGGATGGGATTGCAGGTCCGAATGTGGCGCGCGCGTGGGGGGGCTGCCCGATATGGTTAGCATGGGGGAGTTCCGAGTCGGCGTTTCGGCAGCGGTTGGCGCGCCCCCTCGTGGCGACCCTGCCCCCGGGGCAACCTACCGCCGGCGATTTCCATGTTCACTTTGCGGTGGTCGCCTCCGCCACGCTGGGGGTAGGTTCCAGCCTCGGGCGCGGTACCGCCATCTATCCAGGGGAATTCACCATGTCGGAAGAGTCCGCCATCCGGAAACTGAACGAGCAGTACCTCAGGGCGTACATGACGGCCGATGTGGGCTGGTATGCCCAGCACCTGGCGGAGAGCTTCGTCTGCACCAAGCCGGATGGGTCGGTGGTGGACAGGTCGGAGTTCCTCCGCCAGATCGCAGAGGGGCCCGATGTAACCGAGTACCGCCTTGAGCGGGTACGTGTGCGGCTTGAGGGAGACACAGCTGCGGTGGATGGAACCGGATCGTTCACCTGTCCCGATGGCACCAAGGGGACGAGCCGCTACACCGATGTGTACCGAAGGGTGACGGGGGAGTGGAGCGTCATTTCCGCGCAGATTGCCCGCACCTTGCACCCTAAGCCGGCCGGCGCCTCATGAGTTGGCTCCCGATCCGCTACGCCACGAATCGGGCCGCGTAGGCCGGGGGCAGGTTATTGGTTGCCCGGCGGGGGGGTGGCAACGTGCATTCATGCCCGCTGCCCGCAAGAATCAGATAGGCGCACACTCCTGCGCTCCCTTTCTTGAAAGGGGAGAAAGGGGTTTCGGCAGCGCGCTGGGCCCCATTCCGAGCCCTCGATATTACGTAAACTACAACAGGAATTGGAAGGCCCACGATGAAGACAACTCGTCAGTCTGTTAGCCTGTGTATTGCCGCGATCGCGTTGATAGGACCAACAACCACGCAGGCGCAACAATCGAACAGCACCGCCGCCTTTGAGCAGCTGTCATCGCTGGTCGGAGAGTGGGAGGGAGCACAAGACGGGATTGATATCACCGTCACCTACACTCTCACAGCCGACGGTTCGACGCTGATGGAAGAATTCCGTCCGGCCAAAGGGGGAGTAATGATGACCATGTTCTCGGTGGATGGTGACCATATGATTGCGACGCATTATTGCGCCGCTGGGAATCAGCCACAGATGACGACTGGAACGATCACGGAGCCGCAGAATAGAGTGTTGGTGTTTTCTCTGGTTCGCGTGACGGGCATGAAGACTCCGGAGGATTGGCACAACACGGGAGTGGAGGTCCTGCTGGAGGATAAGGACCATCTCGCGCAGAAATGGACCTATCTGTACAAGGGAAAGACGGGAGTAACCAACTTCCATTTCACGCGGAAGCAGGGTTAAGTGGAGTAGACCAACGAGGGCGTGGGTGTCTCGATATCCTCGACGAGCGTGGATAAGGCGTAATCGCCGCTCGCAGGTCGTTCCGATCCGCCGCTCCCGCGCTGATCGAAGTAGACCATTCTCAACTCCCGCTCCATGAACGGGCCGGCGAGGGCGTCGAAATGTGCGCTGCCCTGACCCGGCCCGCCATGAAGGAATACTACGGGAAGGGTCCCCCCAGTTGCGGTGCCGCCGATCCGATCATAGTGGCGCGCGCCGTTGAGGACGATCTCGTGCGGTCCCGGACTCATCGCAGTCGGAACCTCGTTGGCGCGAATCACCGAGACCTTCGGGACTGCCCGGCCGGAGGCGCAGCCGGCGAGCAGGGAAAGGGACAAGGCGCGAAGTCTCATAGTCTGATCCGGCTGGGAGTGAGAACAGGGGCGAGTAACTCGGTGTTCGCAGTGGCTCCGCTGGTAATCCAAGCGTTGTTCGTGTGTGCCTACCGTGCTGCGCTCCTGCTGGGGGGCGCCGTGGCGCAGCCGTCGCGCGGCGGCCGCCTGAGGAAAGGGGGTATCAGGCCGGGGCGGATGCGGCACGGCAGCGCGGCCCCGACAGCACCAAGCGACAGTGCCAATTGTCTCGGTCCGGACCAAGCCACTACGACAGTCCTACCCGTCCGATCTTGGGAGAGGAGGGCTGCTCGTCACGGGAAACGCGGGCGAGGCGCTCGCCGTATTGTATGGGTGCCCCTCTTTACCCGTGAGCACCTCCCGGTCGTATTCGGCCTGATGGCCGATACCATTGCAATTACCGGCTGGTGCGCCTAACAGCGGCGACTCGACACGCTCGACGAGCTGCAGCAACAGGTCTGACGACTGGCCATGCTGATGTCATCACGGCGAACCATTGAACGAGACGGTGTCGTCTATCTCTCGCGTGCGGAGAAGCTCGAATGCCGAACCCGGTGTGGCAGGCGCAACCGCACTCCCTTGCGGCCGTGACGCTCGCGGCGAGCCTCGCTTGTCTGCATCCGCCGGCTTTCTCCCAGCAGGCATCAAGTGGCGCGCCTCAGAGCTTCGTCCTCGCCGAGGATGGCGCTCGCCTCTACTATCACGTCATTGGGACCGGATCCCCGGTCGTTATCGCGCCAGCCGGTTTCTTTTTCGACCGCGATCTCGCTGCGCTTGGCCGGGGGCACACGGTGGTGTTCTACGATATGCGGGATCGGGGTCGCTCCGAACCCATTGCCGATTCGACCCGCATCTCGATCGCGAACGATGTGGCCGATCTTGAGGCGGTGCGACGCCACATAGGCGCCGAACGTTTCGTGGCGCTGGGCTGGTCCTATCTCGGTCAAGTGGTGATGCGATATGCCGCCGCACATCCCGACCATTTGGAGCGCATCGTGCTGATCGGCCCTCTCGCGCGCCGATTTGGCACTCGCTACCCTGATTCCCTGAGCGCCCACGACTCCGTGCCGGTTCCCGACCCGACCCGGCTCGCGCAACTCGCCGAAGTTCGCAAGCAGGGCCAGGACGTGCGAGATGCGCGGGCCGATTGTGAGATGGACTACGCGGTGAATCGAGCGCGGCTGATCGGCCAGCCAGAGTTCGCCGGGCGAGTGCCCGATCTGTGCGACCTGCCGAACGAATGGATCGCGCACAATCGCCAACATAACCGTTTCCTGTTCACCACAATCATTCAAGACGAGGCCCCGGGTTGGGACCGGTTTGCCAGCCTCCGGATGCCGGTGCTCGTCATCCACGGGACCCAGGATCGCAATGTTCCCTACGGCTCGGGCCGCGAGTGGACCTCTCACCTACCCGGTGCACGTCTCCTCACCATTCGGGGAGCGGCCCATATGCCCTGGCTCGACGCACCCGATGTCGTCATCCCGGCGATCGACTCGTTCTTGAATGGCACCTGGCCATCCAGCGCTGCCCGCGTGGTTCTGGAGCCAAGTGGGGCCGCACGCGACTCGATGCATCCTGCCCCGGCCGCGGCACTTTCCACGGCACGGCCAGCAAACGGCACCCGGGTGTTCCCCATCCGCCGGAAGACGCAGGGTGATAGCATCGCACGCGAGTTCGGGACGATGACGGTGACCCAGGCGACGTTTGACAGCGCCGGCGAATCGCTTCTGCGCCGCGTCATCGTGTATGATTACGGCGCGGGCGGCCGCTGGTGAAGTCGAGCTCAAACCCAAACTGTATTCGCTTGTCCATACTGGTCACCCCTCCCCGGGGGCAGTGGCACCGGCAAGGGAGTGACAACTCTCGACCACGCCTTGAACGGCGAGCCCGGTGGCGAAATCAGGCAAGGCATGCGGCCGCCCGCGAACGGCCGAAGCAAAGTGGGTCAAGCGCGTGCGCTCGGAGCCTTGTTCCCCCGGTAACTCCAGGGTCTTCCACGGACCTCCCGCGACGGAACGCTGGAGGTCCCGCCACGCCAGCAGCCGGTAAGACGCCGCCTCGCCATACAGGGTCCACTCGTAAGTCTCCGGTGCAGCGACTGCGGCGTGACTCATTAACGTCAGGTCGACATCACCGGCGCCGAACACCCCGTGGGCGCGGTACTCGCTCGTCGTCTGATTCACGTAGTCAACACTCATCGTTTTCAGGCTTACCGGCCCCACGAGCCGGTGGGTCAGGTACACGAAGTGGGTGAACACCTCCCGGAGATAGCCGCCTTCCGATTGGCTCAAGAGCCAGGCCGCGTGTTGCTGGAACGGGCGCGGCCACTGCGGAAACAGGAGCCGCATGTCGACACCGCGAAGGCGCCCCAGCTCACCTCGGTGCAGGGCCTGCTCGAGGGTCACCACGGCCAGGCGGTCACACAGGGGAAAGTGAATCGCGTTGACCAGTCCGGAGGTCCTCGCGGCCTCGGCCATCCGTTTGCCTTCCGCCACCTTGATGGCCAGGGGCTTCTCGCAGAGCACCGCCTTGCCCGCGTGAAACGCCGCCAAGGCGAAGCCGGCGTGGGTGTTCGGCGGCGTGGCGATGTAGACCCCGTCAACATCCTCGGCCAGCAATACCTCTTCGGCGATGGTGGTGAAACGAGCCGGCACATCTCCTCGGACCGGGTCGGTATCACAGCAAACGGTCACGCTGACATCAGGATGATCCTTGGCAGCCTCGAGCATGTCCCGCCCCATGGCGCCAAGCCCTATGATCCCAAGCCGTACCTTTTCCACGCGCGCTACCTCGTGAGAGTTTCTCCGGATTGCGGTGAGCGGCCGCGTCGCCCGGTCAAGTCAGCCACCTGAGGACTGCCTCGATAGCTCGATCAGCGGATCACCAAGGGTGTCGAGACGCCGTACCAGGCCGATTGCCACTTTCGGCAGCGCGGGACCAGCGACTCAACTTGCCCTCACGGCGCCGATACTGTCTCACCTTGATGACCCTCATCTCGCGCTGGAGCCGCTGCCTGGCGCAACCAGGACCTCATAGTGCACAACCTGGTCTTCGGGCTCGAGAAGACACTCTCGATCGTAGGTGAAGTACTGCGCGCGCTCAATGTCCGGGCCGGCGTACCTCTCAATCGCCTCGCGTGAGTCCCAGTAGGAAATGA
>CAZHSO010000132.1:0-7068 GCA_964535105.1 uncultured Gemmatimonas sp. | reverse complement strand
ACGCCACAGCCCAACCTGTAAGGCGACCGAGGAGGCTGCCGCTCAGTTCCCCTTCTTCTTCGGAACGGACTTGGCCTTAGCCGAGGAATCCCGTTTGGCGACCGCGGTATCAGGGGTGCTACCAGCGGGCAGAGGCTCCGAGCTGACCATCGGACGCCCGTGGGGATCGACGCCGAAGGCTGTGCGGGTCTGTCCGCGTCTGTCGGCGAAGATCAGCGTGGAGGAGCCGTCCCGATTGAGGCCCAGAACGGTTCGGGTGATACCCCGCGCATCGCCGAACACCAGGTTCGCCGTCTGGTCGGGCAAGACCCCCACCACCAGCCGTGGATTGCCGGCGCTGTCCGCGAAGGTGAGGCCGGTGGCGCCGTCGTCGAGCAGATTGAGCTTCACGCTGGTTCGGGTCCGGTAATCCTGGAGGACCAGCCGCACCGACCCCTCGTCGTCGAACCCCCACGCCCCCCGGGTCCGGCCGTTCGCATCGCGTAGCACGAACTCGCGCGACTCGACCACCAGCGGCAGGAACCCGGGCATGCCGTGGCGGGCGGCAACCACCACGATGGCGGCGGCCGCTCCCAGCAGTACCGCGGTCGACAGTAGCGTGCCGATCACCAGTCGCCGGAGCCGGCGGATCTCCCGCTCGCAGCGTTCGAATCGGTTCCGGACTGGGGAATCCCGGAGCGGGGAATCCGGAGAGCCCGCAGAGCTCTCTTGCTGCGGTACGGTCATCGGGAAGCCTCCGCGCTCGGCGTTACGAGGTAGGATAATCGAGGAAGTAGGAGCGCCCGGCCCGACCCACCAGATCCGGCGAGAGGGTGACGTCCAACTCCAGGTATCGCGCGATATCGCTGACGTGATCGAGCAGATCGCGGGGGTGGCAGCCGCGGGGAGCGATCCCGTAGCGCTGATAGAACTCCCGTTCGACCTGCCGAATCGCCGCCGGGTCGAAGGCAATCCCCCGTTCCTCGCAGCAGCGGCGGAAGATCCGTTCGTACTGCTCGGGACTCGGGCTCTCGACCCGGATCTTATAGTGGATCCGCCGCAGGAACGCCTCTTCGACGAGCTGCTTCGGATCGATGTTCGTCGCGAAGATCAGCAGGGTGTCGAACGGGACGGGGAACTTGCTTCCGGTGTGGAGGGTGAGGAAATCGATCCGCTTCTCGAGGGGCACAATCCAGCGGTTGAGCAGATCCCTTGGAGGAACCCGCTGGCGGCCGAAATCGTCGACGATCAGCACGCCACCGTTCGCTTTCAGCTGAAACGGCGCCTGATACAGCTTGGTGAACGTATCGTATTGGAGGTCGAGCTGCTCCAGGGTCAGCTCACCGCCCGTGAGCACGACCGGCCGATTCACCCGGATGTAGCGCTGGTCATGGATGCTCTGCGGCGCGAAAATCGATTCGGCATCCTCGGTGACCCTGGACTCCGCCCTCCGGTGGTGCACCGGATCGTACAACACGATGATCTGGCCATCGACCTCGAGGGCATAGGGGACGAAGATCCTGCCGCCGAGCAGGCGGGCGACGGTTTCCGCAATCGAGGTCTTTCCGTTTCCCGAGTCGCCGTAGAGGAAGAGCGAGCGCGCCGAATTGATGGCCGGACCGACCTCCTCGAGGACCTCGTCGGAGAGGACCAGCCACTCGAATCCCTCCGCCACCTCCTTCCGGGTGACCCGAGCGTGACGAATCGAATGCGCGTCGGTCCAGTGCCGGTATTGGGCCAGCGGGACCGGTGCGGGACCGACGTACTGGTTGGCCTCCAGGGCGGCGCGCGCGCGGTTCCGACCCTCGGCGGCAAGGTCGAAGATGTAGGCGCTGCGGCTTGGGCCATGAGTGCCGCGGACCTCGACCATCTGCCGGTGCTGCAGGGTCAGGAGCTGGTCATCGAGAAATGGAAAGGGGAGCCGGATCGACCCCACCAGCTGGCCGCCGGTGCGGGCACCCTGCACGTAGAGGGTCTTGAGGACCAGATCAATGATTAACTCCTCCGACAGGCCGATCTCCTCCAATGATTGCGGAACCGGAGGATACGGCAATCCTTGCTCGACCTGGAGCTCGGCCAGCGCTTCCGCGGGAATGAATCCGTGACTCATCCAGCCTCCTCCCAGGCAAGCCGGTCACCGACCCGGGTCGCTGAAGCGGCCAGCGCGCCAACGCAGACTTCCAGCGCGGAGTGGGCCGCGCGGTGGCGCGACGTGCGGGCGCCGGGCCGGAGCCCTTCGTAGACCGCGACCACCGAGCCGGCCGGATCCACAAAGGCGACATCCACCGGGAAACGCATCCCGAACATGTGCACCGACCGGCAGGGCACCAGCAACAGTCCCTCTCCATGCCGGAGCCCGGAGTGCCCCAGGAGCCCGACCAGCCGGGCCCACCACCGGTCCGCAACCCGCACGGCGGCCGCCACCTCGGTGTCCCGGGAGGTATTCCGAACCTGGAGCGTCTTCATAGAACGTTCTTCAGTGCCTCCAGAATCTGGATCACGGCCGGTCCCAGAATCACCACGAACATCGCCGGGAAAATGAAGAACACAAGCGGAAAGAGCATCTTGATCGCCGTCTTCGCCGCCGCTTCCTCCGCCCGCTGCCGCCGTTTGGTGCGGAGAACCTCGGAGTGGGTCCGCAGCGCCTGGGCGATCGAAGTTCCGAATCGGTCGGTCTGAATCAGCATCCCCACGAACGATTGAAGGTCTTCCACGCCGGTTCGCTCGGCGAGGTTTCGCAAGGCGTCATCCCGGGCCGTGCCGGCCCGGATCTCCAGATTGGTGAGGGTGAGCTGGTCTCCGAGCACCGTGCTCACCGTGCCGATTTCCTCAGCCACCCGGACCAGCGCCTGGTTGAGCCCGAGACCCGCCTCGACGCAAACCACCAGCAGGTCGAGCGCGTCGGGAAGTGCCTTGACGATCTCCAGCTGGCGCGCCTTGACCCGGCGGCCCACCATGAAGACCGGCATGATCCAGCCCAGCAGGCCGCCCCAGATGGCGCCGAAAACGACCAGGGCGGGGCGGGCGTCGGCCAGCGGGATCATCAGCAGCAGGACGCCCGCGAAGCTCAGGGCCAGGAGCAGCCTCGCGCCGAGATACACCGGCACCGCGCTGGGACGGGAATAACCCGCATGCAGCAGAAAGAGCCGGATTTCGGGGAGGTCACGGCGGGCCCCTTCCACCCGCGAGCCGACCTGCTGCAGGATCTCCTGGAGCCGGGCCGCCCGATCCTGCCGGCGGCGGCGGCGCACAGTGTCGCGCGCCGCGACTCCGCCCGGTGCGAGCTCGTCCAGCCGGCGCATCACGTCGGGCTGGGACGGCGCCAGCCGCGACACGGCGATGACGGACCCGATCACGGCGATGCCGAGGAGAAACGCGATCGCGAGAAGCATCGGCGGCCCTAGATATCGATGTTCACGATCCGCCGGATCCAGAGGTATCCGAGGATCTGGAGGGTGATCGCGAGTACGAGAAGGAGGCGCCCGGTGGGGTGATTAAACAAAACTCGGAGGTAGGGCGCGTTGAGCAGGTAGATGGCCAACCCTACGACGATCGGGAGGAGTGCCAGCACGTACCCGGACAACCGGCCCTGTGCGGTGATTACCCGAAGCTGCCGGCGGATCTTGAACCGCTCCCGGACCACGGAGGCAAGGTTGTCCAGGACCTCGGCGAGGTTGCCGCCCACCTCACGGTGCACCAGAATCGCCGTGGTGAGGATGCGCACGTCCACCAGCCGGATCCGGTCGGCGAGCCCGAAGAGCGAGTCCTCGAGCGCCAGGCCGAACCGCTGCTCCTCGAAGACCCGGCGAAATTCGGACGCCACCGGATCGCGCGCTTCGTCCGCCACCATCTGGATGCCGGCGGAGAGTGGGTGACCCGCCCGGATCGCCCGGCCGATCAGGTCGATCCCCTCGGGGAGAATCTCCTCGAAGGCCTGCATCCGCCGTCGCGCGCGGCGCCGGGCGACGGTGTAGGGTACCATCGCCGCCAGCACCGCCGCGATGACTCCGGCGATGAGCATCTGGGAAAAGAGCCAGGTCGCGAGGCCCAGGGCCACGCCGAGGCCCAGGCTCATCAGCACGAAGGTGGTGACGCTCCACTTGGTCGCGCCCTGCCCCAGCAGCGCCTCGAGGCCGCGGAATTGGGGTATCCGGGCGATGACGGGGCCAAGCCAGCGGTTCTGAACCACTCCCGTGTCCGCCAGGATGGCGTCGCTTCCGGTGCGGTCGAGCGACTCCTTGGCCCAGGATTCGAGTTTCCGCACCACGTTCTTGGCGCGAAACCGTTCCCGCAGCCACTCCAGCACCAGCACTAACGAGATCGTGCCCAGGGTGAAGGCCAGGAAGACCAGCAGCGCCGTGACGAGGGTCGGGTCCATGCGCTACCGGCGCTCCCGCACCGGGATACCTTCTGCCGCGAGATTCTGGAAGAGGAGCGCCGAGAGCTTGATGCCGAAGGACTGCAGCCGCTCGGCAAAGCGCGGGCGGATCCCGGTGGCCCGGAATCGCCCCAGCACGGTCCCGTCCTCGGCGGTGCCGGTTCGGTCGAACACGAAGATGTCCTGCATCGTGATGACCTCGCCCTCCATCCCCACGATCTCGGACACCTGCATGACTTTGCGGCTGCCATCGCCCAGGCGGCTCACCTGAATCACCACGTTGATGGCGCTGGCGATCTGTTGCCGCATCGCCTTTTCCTGAAGGCTCAGGTTGGCCATCGAAATCATCGTCTCCAGCCGGGCCAGTGCGTCCCGGGGGCTGTTCGAATGCAGCGTCGTCAGCGAGCCGTCGTGTCCGGTATTCATGGCCTGGAGCATGTCCACCGCTTCGGCGCCGCGCACCTCGCCCACGATGATCCGGTCGGGTCGCATCCGGAGCGCGTTCATCAGCAGCATCCGTTGGGGCACCGCACCCGAACCCTCGATGTTAGGCGGCCGGGTTTCCAGCCGGACCACGTGCGGCTGACGGAGCTGGAGCTCGGCGGAGTCCTCGATCGTCACGATCCGCTCTTCCACCGGAATGAAGGAGGAGAGGATATTGAGCAGGGTCGTCTTCCCCGCGCCGGTGCCCCCGGAAATCAGGACGTTGAGCCGCGCCCGGATGATGCCCCGGAGCAGTTCGAGCATGGGCTCCGTCAGGCTCTCGGTGCGGAGGAGATCCTCGCCGCTGAGCGCGTCCCGTTTGAATTTGCGGATCGACAGGTGCGGCCCATCGAGCGCCAGCGGCTTGATGATGGCATTGACCCGCGAGCCGTCGGGGAGCCGCGCGTCCACCATCGGCGAGGAGTCGTCGATCCGCCGCCCGACTGCCGACACGATCCGGTCGATGACCTGGAGCAGGTGCCGGTCGTCCTGAAACCGGATATCGGTTGGCTCGAGCTTCCCGTGGCGCTCGATGTAGACCTGTTGCCATGTGTTGACCAGGATATCCGACACCTGGGGGTCCTTCATGAGCGGTTCCAGCGGTCCCAGCCCGAAGATTTCGTCGACGACCTGGACTACCAGCACCTCCTTCTCGTCGAAGTTGAGCGGCGCCTTCTCCTGGGCCAGGAGCTCGTGCACCACCTTGCGAATCGCGTCCACGACCTGGTCCCGCTCCATCCGGTCCAGGTTGGCCAGATTGAGCCGCTCGAGAAGCCGGCGGTGGATCCGCCCTTTGAGCAGGGCCCGGGCATGGAGCGAATCGTCAGGGTGCGGCGCACTCCCCCCGCGGGGGGGCGGCGGCGGTTTGGTGGCTGGTGTCGCCTGGGTCTCCCACGGCAGAGGAGGGCGGCTTTGGGTGTCGGCCACGGTCAGCTTCCCTTCCGCCGGCGGAAGACCGCGCCCATCCGGCCCAGCAGACCGGGCTTCGCGGCGGCGGCGGCCGTCTTGCCTGCGCTCCGGGCGACGAGTGCGTGAATATCCCGGGAGTAGGGAGACCGCCCGTTCAGGACGATCGGCTTGCCGCTATTGATGGAGGCCATGACCGCGCCGTAGTCATTGGACAGCGTCGCGAAGACGGGCAGACCCACGCTTCGCTCCACCTCCTTGATCGAGATCTCGTCATCCGGGTTGTAGCGATTGATCAGCAGCCGGAGCTGGTCGTCGCCGCGGGGCAACACCCGGCGAAGCAGCGGCAGCACCCGCTGAATGTTCCGGAGACTGGGCAGGTCCACCGTGGCCACCAGAAAGACCTCATCAGCCTGTTCGAAGGCTGCGACCGTCGCGGGCCCGAACGATTTGGACGTGTCGATCACCACCACTTCGTACTCGCTCTTGAGGTAGGTGAGGATCTGCCGGACCTGCGGCTCGGTCAGCGCAGCCGCGCGATCGGGGTGGTACGGCGCCGACAGGAGGTGGACACCGGAGTCGTGCCGCTCGATATAGGAGCCGAGCAACCCGGTATCCATGCGATGGAAGTTCTGGACCAGGTCCACGAAGTTGAACTGGGGCTGCACGCCAAGGAGCAGGGAGATCTCCCCCAGCTCGGCGTCGAGATCCACCAGCAGCGTCTTCTTGCGACTCTGGCGATGGAACTCGATGGCGAAGTTTGCTGCGGCGGTGGTGGACCCCGATCCGCCCTTTGCGCTGAAAAAGGCGAAGACCTTCCCCATCCCTCCATCGCTCTCGTCGGTCGCGCCGAAGCGGGATCGGAGCCGCCCGACGACCTCGCTGAGGGCCTGGGGGGTGACCGGCTGGGGAAGGAACTCGGCCGCGCCGGCGCGCATCATCTCGAGGAGGAGCTCGGCGGAGGCGTTGTCACCGATGATCACGATGGCGAGATCGGGCGATTCGGCGGACAGATGGCGTGCCAGCGCCAGCCCGAGCGACGGCTCCCCCCCAAGGTCGAGCAGCACCACCGCGGGCGCCACCCGGCGAACCGACTTCACATGCACCCCGGTCAGGTCGGCCAGGGGCATGCTGAGCTCGAGCGCGAGCGAGAGTGGCGCGCCCGGCTCCCGGGCGAACCCCGCGACGGTCCCCTGCAGCGAGGCGTCCGAGGTGATCAGGACACCGCGGAGGGGACGGACCGTCATGGCGACACGGCTGGCCTATTCGACCAGCTGGAGGATTTTGACGAGGGGCCCGGCGACGGGGCCGGGACCACTCCC
>CAZHSO010000131.1:0-7089 GCA_964535105.1 uncultured Gemmatimonas sp. | reverse complement strand
TTTGTGCGGCGGGGGCGGCGCCTCATATCATGGGTTGCGGCCGTGCCGCGCCCGCTGCACGACCGCGGCCGCAGGTCAAACGCGGGCCGTTAGGCGCACCAGATGGGTATGCGAGCAAGACTCTCAGTTTCCATGAAAACGACTGAGGAGGAAACCATGGTTGAAGCGCAGGGGGCGACGACTCCGGGTAGGCCGTGGCATTTGTGGTTGATCGGGATTATCGGAGGCCTGTGGAGTGCGATGGGTGTGCTGTCCTTCATGCTCACTCAGATGAACGTCGAGGCTGTCATGAGCCGGTTTCCTCCGCAGCAACGCGCGTACTTCGAATCGTTCCCGTTGTGGGCCGATGCGTTCTGGGCGATCGGCGTGTTCGGTGGCGTGATCGGGTGCCTCCTGTTGCTTCTCAAGAACCGCCTCGCGTTTCCTGTCTTGCTCGCCTCAGTGATCGGGGCGATCGTATACAATCTCGGCGGCTTGTTTCTTCTTGGCGGGATGGAGGTGATGCGCGAAACGGGTGGGTTGGGTTTCACCGTAATCCCCATCATCTTCGCCGCATTCCTGGCGTATTACGCTCGTGCGATGAGCAAGAAGGGCGTGCTCAGCTAGCTTGAGAGGATCGGTGCTCCAAGCCGGTCGCTCGCCACAAGTCCATCCGCGTTGACGCTCAAGCGTGAGCAATTCACCCTGCGGTCAGGCTAGAGGAACCTCACAGAGGGGCCTCGAACACGGCCGGCCCTTCTTCTTGCGGCGTTAGAATACTCGGTCCCCAACAACACTACCCGAGGCTCCCATGACCCCATTCATGTCGTTGCTGCTGCCCATCGGCGTCTCCGCCGTCGCCGTCTTCGTGCTCACATTGATCATTCACATGACGCCGTGGCACAAGAGCGACTACATCAAGCTTCCCGACGAGGACGGCGTGATGAAGGCACTCCGCCCGTTCAACATTCCGCCGAACGACTATATGGTGCCGCATCCCGGGTCGGGCGAATACATGAAGTCGCCGGAATACGACGCCAAGCGCGATGCTGGTCCGGTGATGATCGTGACCGTCGTTCCGTCCGGACCGTGGAACATCGGAAAGATCCTGGGGATGTGGTTCCTCTTCGCCGTGGTGGTCTCGGCGAGCATGGCCTGCGTCGTCGGCACGATCGTGCCTCCCGGTGGCGACACGCACGCGGTGTTCCACCATGTCGCCGTCATCACGTTCCTCACCTACGCGATGGGTGCGGTCCCGATGTCGATCTGGTACGATCGCAAGTGGTCCACGACCTTCAGGACCGCCTTGGACTCACTGCTGTACGCCCTGGCCACCGGGTGGATCTTCTCGATGATGTGGCCGAAGATGTAGCGTCGTCATCGCCCCGGCAGCGCGTTGCTGGAACGACCCGCAACTGGATCACTCTGGGAACAGACTCGGCGCGGGTGGAATGGCGCAATGGGTTTCATGGACCGCTCTTCCGATTGCGCATCAGACCAGGTTCCCTGACGGGGACTGTCCTGCAAAGAACCGATGCTCACGTCCGCGGTGAAGCACCGGCTCAGCCGTCCATCCCCTTGAATTTGACAATTCGTACAAATCGTACATATTGTACTCATTCGTCCTTTTGGCGGGCCGGCCATGGCTCAGCATGACTGATTAGGCGCCATACACTTCGCGCCCGATATTTTCGGTCGGTTGGCCCTGACGGCCTTTGGTCTCGCTCCCCGACCTGCGGAGGCAGTCAAAGTGGAAAACAATCGTCTACCTGCCAGCAAGGCGAGGGAGAGGTTCGCCGACATCCTCAATGAGGTTTCCGTTCGCGGCGATCGAGTCATTCTCGAGCGTCACGGCAAGACGGTGGCTGCGGTGATTTCAGTTGGTGATCTTGAGCTGCTCGAGGCTCTCGAGGACAAATACGATGTTGACTCTGCCCGTGAAGCGCTTGCAGAGTCCAACCGGCGGATTCCCTGGAAGGAGTTGAAGCAGAGGCTGGGCCTCTGACGTGAGCGTCGGCGCCCTCCCTCGCCCGGAGAGAGGACGGGCATGACTCACAGGGTGGAGTTCACGGCCAGTGCTGAACGCGAATTCTCAGCGCTGCCGGCAGACGACCAGCGCCGCATTGCAAAGAGAATCGATAGCCTCTCCACAACACCGCGACCGGCCGGGTGCAGGAAGCTGGCTGGTCCTGATGCGTTCTATCGCATCCGGATCGGAGACCTTCGGGTCATCTATAGCATCGAGGATCGTAAACTTCTCGTCCTGGTCATTCGCGTGGGCAATCGGCGCGATATCTATCGTTGAGATTTGGAGCGGACGTCTGACCAAGCCGAAGGCAGAGTGACATGCTCCCCGATCCCCTCCCGTTTCGCCTCCATCCCACCGGCAGAGACACCATCGTCGCAGATCGCGGCGAGGGTAAGCGCATGACGGGACCCCATCTGAGGCGGTGCGCCGCCGCGTTTCTCGCGATCCTCTCGGGCTGTCAGCAGGTTCGCCCGGGCCCAGATATCTGCCCGCCCCTTCCGACGCAGCTCGAGCTGGTTCGAGACCAGGGTGCAAGTCAGACCTTGATCACCGCGCAATTCAACCGGTTTGATCGAGGTGTGATAGGCTTCGCCCGCCTGTATCTTCGCAGGGTCTCTTCTCCGGACACCACCAGTCAAGAGCTTGCATCCGACTCCACCGGCCATGTCTTTGCTTCGGCCTTCAATCCGGGCCGATATGTCGTGGTACCCCGTGCACTTGGGTTCGGCTCGAGGCGGGATACGGTCGAGGTTGGTGAGGGACAGTCGGTCCGTCTGACGTACACCCTGACACCAGAACCCACCGATCGATGCGGCTTCGAGGTGATCGTCAGGCCAAGGCGCGGGCGGTAATTGTGAGCAGGTGTCACCTCTGATCTCGGCGGATATGATGTCGCACCTGGAATTGGTGGCGCTTGTTGTCAGGGAGTACGAGCCCGCGATCTCCTTCTTTGTGGACATTCTGGGATTCGACCTCGTCGAGGATGTTCCCTCGCTGACGAACGATGGACGCCCCAAGCGCTGGGTCGTGGTTCGCCCCCCGGGCGGTGTAACAGGCATTCTGCTGGCGCGGGCTGATGGCGACCAGCAGGTGGAAGTCATCGGCAGGCAGTTTGCCGGCCGGGTAGGGTTGTTCCTGAGAGTCGATGACTTCGACGCCGCCCACGATCGGATGGTCGGTGCCGGCGTCGTGTTCGTCTCAACTCCGCGCGTCGAGCCCTACGGCAAGGTTGCCGTATTCCTCGACATCGAGGGAAACCGCTGGGATCTCCTCGGCCAGGAGCTGCCCTAGTTCGGACTAGCGCTCGTTGCCGCGTCGCAGGCTCACCAGCCCGTGCACCGAAAGGACGAAGGCAAGAACCCCGGTTACGCAAAGCGCGAAGATGGTCCACACCCAGAAGAAGGCGGGGCCGAACTCGAGGGTCCTGCGGCCGAGGAGTCCCGCCCCCCTCATGTGAAGGTACGGGACGAGCGCCGCGAGCAGCGAAAAGACGAGGTTGATCACGTACCCCGAGCGCCGTCCGGCGAGCACCAGGAGGGGGTAAAGCCAGGCGACGACGATGAGCACGCCGATGTAGGTCTCGCCCCCTCCAGGCTCGATCCCGAGGACGATATCCTGGGAATAATGAAAGGTGAACAGGAGGAGCGCGATCAGAGACGTGATGGTCAGGCTCTTCTGGTGTTTCACTGGTAGCTCTCCTTTAATTGCTTCGCGGTCATCAATCCACGCAGGTTCTTTTTCAGGCGGACTCGCCACATCCAGTAGAGCAGCAGCACCAGCGGGCTCAGCGCCACGACGACGATCACCGGCACGATGCGAACCGGCTCGGGAATGAACTTCATCTGGCCGAGCAGGAACGAGCCGGACGCGATGAACAGGCCGAAGGACATGCGCCAGAGGTGACGGGCGATGCGCCGGGTTCCCTGAATGCCGCCGGCCCGGATCATCCTGCCATCGCCGATGGCGGCGAGCAGGACGATCGAGGCCATGAAGAACATCATTCCGGCAGGCACCCCATCGATCTGGTTTCCCGGCCTGCCGAGCGCGGTGAATGCGAAGGTGTATTCCGCCGCGGCGAGTGCCAGTGCCAGGACCATCAGGGCCAGGTCCACCCGCTGGGTTACTCCAGGCAGCGGCTTGACGGCGGTCCAGGCGGTGAACACGAGGTAGGCGGTGAGCGCTCCGCCGATGACGGTGGGCTTGCCCTCGTAGGCGGCGATGCCCGCCGCGGTAATGCCGGTGGCGATCATCGTGTACACGAAGACCAGACCGCTCTTGCGGTGCCACTTCCCGCCTTTGCGAGCCGCGATGGCCAGGAACCCCGCCGTGAGGGCGATCAGGCCCGTCCCGACGTGAAAGGCGAGGGACAGGAAGGGCAGCCCCTTCGATGTCGCAAGGCTCAGATCATCGCTCACAGCTCCACCTCGGAAAAGGCTCGCGAGAACTGGTGACGTATGGGTTTCCCATACGATGAGCTGGAGATTTGGTTTCAGACGCACCGCTATGATACACTCAGCGCTGATTCCTCAACCGACACTCCACCGAGGGTGACACCATGCCCAAACCCGGCGCGCTCCGCGTGCTGCTCTTCTCCGCCTCCTTGCGGAGCGATTCCCTGAACGCCCGGCTGGCCCGGCTCGCCCGCTCGGTCCTCGAGAAAGCCGGTGTCACCGTCGACTGGGCCACGATGAACGAATTCGACGGTCCGTCCTACAACCAGGATGTCGAGGCGGGATCGGGATTCCCTTCCGGACCGACGGAGCTGCACCGCCGGCTCGGGGCCTGCGATGCCTTCGTCATCGCCACCCCCGAGTACAACGCGTCGATGCCGGGCCACCTCAAGAACGCGATCGACTGGGTGTCGCGCATCCGGCCCCAGCCCTTCAACGCGCGCCACGGGCTGCTCATGTCCGCGTCTCCATCCATGGCGGGCGGGAACCGCGGTCTCTGGTCGCTGCGCATTCCCCTGGAACACCTGGGGGCGAGGGTCTTTCCGGACATGTTCTCGCTCGCCCAGGCGCACAAGGCGTTCGGCGAGAGCGGCGGGATTGCCGACGGGCCGCTCGCGGCGCGCTTCGAGGAGAACCTGCGCGCGTTCCTGGATCTGGTGGAGGCTGCGAAACACTACCCCTGCATCAAGAAGGCCTGGGTGGAGTTCCTCGGCGAGCCGGGCGACACGGTGGGACGGGTGGAGGCCGCGTAGCCGGGCTCAGCCGAAGGTGAACGCGAAGGCCTCGGCACCCGCATCGAGAAACTCGATCTCGAACACCCGATCCTCGATGGGCCGCTGCTGCCGGATCAGCTGATACATCCGCTGCTGGTCGAGGGTGCCGTACCCCTGTTCGTCCACGTCGGTCCCGTGCGCGGCGCCAGGCGGTTTTCCATCGATCAGCACGCGGAACCGCACCGAAGCCCCCCGCGTCGCAGGCCCCATCACCAGGTGCAGATCGCGGGCGTGAAAGCGGTACACGATCCGCCCGCTGGCCTGGTGCAGCACGACGGACTCTCTCCCCATGGTCCACATCCCCGACAGCGCCCACTCATTGAGTCCCAGTCGCGTGGGGGGAGCATAGACCTGGCGCTGATCTGCTCGGGCCTCGCCAGCAGATGCAAAGCCCACGGTGCGCGCGAGGCCGAGGTAGTTCTCCGAGGACTTGAGGCTGCCCCAATCGGCGGCGGCCTCCGCTCCGATGCCCTCGACCGACACCGTCGCACCGCCGGCCGCAGGGCCTCCCGCTTCGGCCAGCAGCTCCTGAATAACCCGTTCCGACTCGGCGTATCCGCCTTCGCCGTATTGATGGTGCCGCACCTGCCCCTTTGCATCGACGAAGTAGAGCGCCGGCCAGTAGTTGTTGTCGAATGCGCGCCAGATCGCGTGGTCGTTGTCGACCGCGACCGGATAGCCGACGTTCAGATCTTTGACTGCTCGGCGCACGTTCTCGAGGTTCTTCTCGAAGCTGAACTCGGGCGCGTGCACCCCGATCACCACCAGTCCCTGTTCCTTGTACTTGTCGGCCCAGGCGCGGACATACGGCTGGACCCTGAGCCAGTTGATGCAGGTATAGGTCCAGAATTCGACGAGGACGACCTTGCCGCGCAGGCCGGCCTCGGTGAGCGGCGGTGAATTGAGCCATTCCGTGGCGGTACCGAGCGAACGCAACTCACCGGTGCCGGAAGCTTGTCCCGCCGCGGGCTCCAGCACATTTCTCTCCTTGGCGAGAGTGTCGATCGCAGCCGCCGCAGCGCCGGCAAACAACGCCGCGAGCAGGAACGGAAGAGCGTTCATTCGCGCATGAAGTGGCAGGAGTACCCCCCGGGGTTTTTGCGCAGGTAGTCCTGGTGGTACCCCTCTGCGCTGTACCAGGCGGAGGCGGGCTCGATGGTTGTCGTGATCGGCCGCTTCCACTTGCCTCCTGCCTCTACCCGCGCCTTCACCCGCTCCGCCGTGGCTTTCTGCTCCGGACTCTGCGGAAAAATCGCCGAGCGGTATTGGGTCCCGACGTCGTTGCCCTGGCGATTGAGCGTGGTCGGGTCGTGCAGCTTGAAGAACCACCGCTCGAGCAGGTCTTCGTAGCTGAGCACCGACGGGTCGAACGTCACCCGGATGGACTCGGCGTGACCCGATTTGCCGTCGTGGCTGTCGTCGTAGGTCGGATTCTCCAGCCAGCCGCCGGTGTAGCCCACATCGGTGTCGATGACTCCGGGGACGCCGCGCAGGATGTCCTCGACGCCCCAGAAGCAGCCGCCGGCGAGCACGGCGACCTCGGTCTGCCGTACATTCATATCGGTTCTCCCCATCAGGCAACGCGGCTGGAGGTTGACCTCCGCGGCCTACGAAGAAGGCAACCTCCAGGCGTTATCACAAGAGATCCTGAAGCAAGGCCGCCGGTCCACCATCATCCGCATGCTTGACAATCAATAAGCCGTGGCTTATTAGTTAGGCATGAAGAGCCTGGCCGTGGCCGAAAACAAGATCTTCCAGGCGCTGGTGGACCCAACCCGCCGGGCGATCTTCGTGTCGCTCACACGTGGCGAAGCGGCGGTGAAGGACCTCACGGCGCGCTTCGACATCTCGCAGCCGG
>CAZHSO010000130.1:0-7400 GCA_964535105.1 uncultured Gemmatimonas sp. | reverse complement strand
CGGAGCTCGATCGCCTGGAGCGGCTCGATCTGGCCCGTGGCGGTGATGGCATCGATCACCGTATCGGACCGGACCAGCACCACCTCGACCGGCACGGGACCGCTGCCGCCCGCTCCAGGGATCCGGATTACCGCTCCGGCTTCGAGGCGCGATTCATCGGTGCGGGCCGAGCGACCCGTCGGACGGGATTCTGCTCCAGAAGCCGGAGCGCTTCCTTCACCGCCCGCTCGAGCTGGGGGTCATGTCCCTTGATGACCTCCGCCGCGGAGTACTCGACCTCGATGTCGGGCGCCACGCCCTCGTTCTCCACCGACCAGCGTCCGCTCAGGTCATAGAAAGCGAGATTCGGCGCCGTGATGCCGCCTCCGTCGATGGTGCCCGGGACACCGATGGTGCCTACCAGTCCTCCCCAGGTCCGGGTGCCCACCAGCGGTCCCAGCTTGCGCTGCCGGAACATGTACGGGAGCGCGTCGCCGCCGGAGCCGGCCGACTCGTTGATGATCATGACCTTGGGACCGAAGATGCCGGCGGTGGGCGACGTGGACGGCTTCCCGTCCCGGGTGGCGAAGTAGCCCATCAGGGTGCGGTTGAGCTCGGTCACGATGTAATCGGCCACCTGGCCACCCTGGTTGTAGCGCTCGTCGATGACGGCGCCTTCCTTGTTCTGCTGCGCGAAGTAATAGCGGGTAAAGTAGGTGTACCCCGGCCCTCCCGTGTTAGGGAGCCACACATACGCCAGCCGCCCGCCGGAAAGGGAATCGACGGTCCGCCGGTTGCGCTCGACCCAGGCCCGGCTACGGAGCGCATCCTCGCTGGCCACCGGGACGACGGTCACCAAGCGCGAGCCTTCCAGCGACGGCGTGCTGTTGAGGCGAAGCACGGTCTGGCGGCCCGCTGTCGCTTCGAAGGCGCGATACGGATTCATCGGCGGAGCGAGCGGCACGCCGTTGACTTCGAGGAGATAATCTCCCACCGCCACCTGGATTCCCGGCGCGCTGAGCGGGGCGCGAAGCTCGGGGTTCCAGTTCTCGCCGGAATAAATGTGGCGCAGCCGGTAGCGGCCCTGCTCGACCGAGAAGTCGACGCCCAGCATTCCGACCGTCACCGGCGAATCGGCGGGTTGGTCGCCTCCGCCGATGAGATAGGAATGCCCGACGACGAGCTCCCCCCCCGCGTTGGCAATGAGGTATCCCAGGTCGGACCGGTGCGCGACGTAGGGCAGCAGGGGGCTGTATTTGGCGTACACTGCCTCCCAGTCGGCGCCGTGCATTCTCGGATCGTAGAATTTGTCGCGCTGAACGCGCCAGGTCTCGCGGAAGATCTGGGCCCACTCCGCCCGGGGATCGACCCACATCTCGAGCTGCGCCATGCTGACGGGGCCGTCACCCACCCGCCCACCCCGCTCGATGGTCACGATGCCCCATCGCCCGCCGTCTGCGCCCGGCGCCTGATACAGCAGTTTCTTCCGGTCGCCCGAGAGAGAGTAGGACTGGATGCCTTCGAGAAATGGCGCGGCGGCACGTTCCCGTAACTGATAGCGCTGCAGCCGGAGCGTCCCGGGCGCGGCGCCGGGCATCGGCTCGGTATAGAACACGGTGCCCGCGGGTCCGGCTTCGAGCCGGCTGTAGTCGCCCGGCGGAACGTTCAGGGAAAGAATTCGCTGGCTGATCCCGGCGATGTCCAGCCTGACAGTAGAGTCCTGCTTGGCGGGCGACGGCGCCGCTGCAGCTGGACCCGGCTCGTCGCCGGACTCGGAAAGCAGCGGCGAGGGCTCCGCGGCGGGGAGGACCGCAAGGTAAATCGAGCGGCGGACCGGCCGGTCGATCGAGCTCATCTCCAGCCAGCCGGTCCGCGGTCCGTAGTCGGTGCTGGCGAGGAAGTAGAGATACTTCCCGCTGGCATCGAAGGTAGGCGAGACCGCATCCGACATGCCGTCGGTGAGCTGGTATGCCTTCCCGTCGGCAAAAGAGTAGATGAAAATCGCACGGAGGTGATTCTCAAGATTCCGCGAATACGCGATCCACTTCGAATCGGGTGACCAGACCGGCTCGAGATCCCGCGAGGGATCGTCGTAAATGTCGCCATCGATCCGGGTGGCCTTCCCGGTCCCCACGTCGAGCGACCAGAGCGCCATGTGGTGGTCTTCGAACGCAAGCTGCTTCCCGTCCGGTGACCAGGAGAGATTCGTGAAGAACCCCGGTCCCGGCAGCGGCACCGCGCGCGGCTTGGCCAGACCGCTCTGCTCCCCGATCATGAGCTGATATTCGCCGCTCGCATCCGAAAACCAGGCGAGCTGGGCGCCGTCGGGCGCCCAGGCGGGGCTCTGGTCATGCACCGCCGGGCTCTTGGTCAGATTCCGGTAGTCACCTTTCTCGGCCGGCACGGTGAAGATCTCACCGCGCGCTTCGATGGCGACGCGGACTCCGGTGGGCGAGAGCGCCGAATTCCGAATCATTCCCGCGACTCGCTTGAATTGCGCCCGGGCCCACGGGAAATCGCCCGTCACCGAGATCGCCACCCGTTGCGATTTCCCGTTCTTCACGTCGAAGAGGTGGATATCTCCCGCCTGCTCGTACACGATCGCATCCGGCCCGGCCGAGGCGTTCGCGATGTCGAAATCATTGTGCTGGCTGAGCTGCTGCACGTCCTTCGCGCCGGCGGCCCAGGAGAAGAGGTTGGCGGTGAAGGTCCGGTCCGAAATGAAATAGACCGTGTTCCCGATCCACATCGGATAGCTATCGTTGCTGTCGGTCCAGGGCAGCTTCTGTACCGAGTAGTCGGCCAGGTTCATCACGCTGACGGGATGAACACGGCCGCCCCGGTAATGCCGCCACTGGCTGGCTTCGAACCATCCCGGAAAGAAAACGGTGGAGATTTCCTCGAACGCGAAGCTCTTGCCGTCGGGTGCGTACCCGCCGCTCCACGCCCTGGGCATGGGAAGCGGCTCCTCGAAGCCGCCCACCGCCGGAATGGCAAAGAGGCGATAATAGGATTGGTGCGGCGGGCTCTGCCGTCCTGAAGCGAAGAGCACCCGGGAGCCATCGGGGCTCCAGCCCCGGACCCGGTCCACCCCGGGGTGAAATGTCAGGCGGACGGGATCTCCTCCCGCAGTCGGCACGACGTACGCGTCGGTGTTCCCGCCGACCGTCGCAGTGAACGCGATCCTCGAACCGTCGGGCGAAAACGCCGGCTCGGTCTCGACGCCCGGAGTCGCGGTCAACCGCCGCGCCTGACCCCCGGCCCTCGGCACGACCCAGAGGTCGGCGGCGTACTCGAAGGCGATGAGCTCGCGGCTCACCGTGGGATGGCGCAGGAGCCGGGTCGCCTGGGCGGAAGCCGGGGCGGTCACGGCGGCGGCCAGCAGGCCGAAGCACAACCATCGAATGGTCACGGGGATTCTCCCTGAAGGTTTGGCTGCCCGCGTCACCTGCGCTGCTGTACCCGCATGAAGCTGACCCCGAAGACTCGCAGCGAGGCTACCCGGCCGGCGCCATCTGGCACGAAGGTGAGTGTCGAGGATCCCTTGGCCCGGAAACTGTCATATTCCCATGGCTCCAGCCGTCCGAGGTCTTCATTCCCGAATCGGGCGAAGAGCGCGCCATCAGTCAGCACGACATCGACGGCGCCGTAGGTGGAGTCCGCATAGCTCCCGGCATACCGCTCGAGCGGCAGGGAGGGCGGTGCCGCCGCAGTCTTGCGCGCGGGTGCCGAGGATGCCGGGCCGCGGGCGGTGGTAAACAGCGCGCGCAGCTCCGTGCTCCAGTCGCGCTCCGGGTTGCCGGCGTACAGGTCGAAGACCTTGTACATCAGCGCGTGGCGCAGTTCGGCATGATCGAGGTTGGCGAGCACGAACACACCGGCTCGCCGGTCCGGCAGCAGACCGATGATCGCCGTCATGCCGTCGATGCTGCCGGTGTGCATCCAGACAGTCTCGCCGCGGTAATCTTGCACGAACCACCCGAGGGCATAGCTGAAAATGTGCGGTCGGGCCAGCGTCAGCGCCGGATAGGTCGCGAGCGACGCCCGGATCTGAGGAGTGACCAGCTCGGTGAACGTCGCGGGGGTGAGCAGCCGCTTGGTGCCCACCTGCCCACTGTCCAGCATGAATCGCATCCACTTGGCCATGTCGCTCACGCTGGACCAGACCGAGCCGGCGGGCGCGACGGGGTCGGTGCTCCGCACCGGCACCTGGCGGATGGTGTCACGGACTTCAGTGTGCGGCGTGGCTACGTTCGGGCGCGACGCGATCCCCGCGACCAGCGGCTCGCTCTCGCTCATGCCGAGCGGGGTGAAGATCCGGGCGCGAACGAAGTCCTCCCACGACATCCCCGACACTTTCGCGATCAGGGCCCCACCGATGGCATACACGACGTTTTGGTAGGTCCACTGGGAGCGGAACGAGCTCGACGGCTGGACGAACCGGAGCCGCCGCATCATCTCGGCGAGCGAGAGGTCGCCCCGGGCCCAGAGCAGATCGGTGCCCGGCAGTCCGCTGCGATGGGTCAGCAGATCGCGGACCGTGAGCTCCCGCGTCACATACGGATCGTACAGGCGGAAATCGGGTAGATGGTCGATGACCCGGTCGTCCCAGCGCAGCTTGCCTTCATCCACGAGCATGCCCAGCGCGGCGGCGGTCATGGCCTTGGTCGTGGAGCCAATGGCAAAGCGGGTATGCTCGGTGACCGGGGTCGGTTTGCTCAGATCGAGGACGCCGTATCCCTTGGCGAAAACAACCGAATCATCCTTGACGATCGCGATGGCCAGTCCCGGCACCCGCCAGTCACGCACGGCCTGCGCGACGTAGCGATCGACCGTGTTCAGATCGGGAGCCGGCGCGCCTGGGCTCGATTGCGCGTGCAGCGTGCCCGCACCGGCCAGGAGCAACAGGAAGGCCGGGACGATTCGGGGCTGACTCACGGGACGGGGTTCCTCTGCACGATGGGGAGCTGGATGAACGACGCGGCGCTCGGTGAGCGGAACACCCGCTGGGTCGCTGAGCGGAAATCCGCTTCCCTGGCCGCGAAAATGCTGGGCACGAAGATTTGCGGATTGCGGTCGATCAGCGGGAACCAGCTGCTCTGCACCTGGACCCGGATCCGGTGTCCCTTCTTGAAGCGATAGTTCTGGGAGTGCAGATCGATGGCGTACTGCTGGGTCTCATTAGGGACGACCGCCTCCGGGTGCTCGAAGCTCTTGCGGTAGCGGCCGCGGAACACCTCGTTCGAAACCATGAGCTGGTAGCCGCCGAGCTTCGGGTCGGGCTCGTACTGCTCGGGGTAGACGTCGATCAGCTTGACGACCCAGTCGGCGTCGCTGCCGGTGGTCGAGGCAAAGAGGTGCGCTACGATGTTGCCCGCGATGACGAGGTCCTCTTCCAGCGGCGGCGTCTCCCACGCCACCACATCGGGGCGGTCCTGGGCAAAGCGCTGGTCGTCCACCAGCCAGCTCGACCAGGTCGAGCCGCCGCCGCCGTAGAGCGGCAGGATCGGTCGAGCGCGGTAGGGCACCGGCTTGGCCGGATCCGCGACGTAGGTGTCGAATCCGCTGTCCGCGGCGGTGGCCGGCGGCTCAAATGTCATCCGGCCGCCCGCATGGAAATAAAGCCGGCGCGGCGACACGTTGGCCTTGGGCGGCCAGCTCTCGTGCGATCGCCAGGCGTTCGCCCCCGCCTCGAACGTGGTCGCTTCGGCGAGCGCGAGATTCCCCTTGTCCTTGAGCCAATAGGCAAACCAGGGGACTTCGATGTTCCGCTTGAAGTGGACCGAGGTGGAATCGCCGAAATCGATGTTGCCGAGCTTTTGCCCGCTCCGTCCGCGCCACCCCCCGTGATTCCAGGGACCCACCACGAGATAGTTGAGTTGTTTGCTGTCGTGGGGCTCCAGCGTCTCGTAGATCTTGAGCGGCCCGTAGAAATCCTCTTGATCCCACCAGCCGGCGACGTTGAGCGTCGGGACCGTCACCCGGTCCAGGTACTGCATCACCGCCTCGCGTTGCCAGAACGCATCGTAGTTCGGGTGGGCGACGAAGTTGTTCCACGTGGGATATCGGCCACCCAAATGGCGCAGGTCGGCGTTGGCCAGGGAGCCCAGCGACAGGTACCAGCTATAGGTGTCGTACTGGTCGAACGCGAAGGGCGAGAACTCCTTCGACCCTTCCATCATGGTCACGTATTCGAACCCGTAGCTCAAACGGAAGGCGCCGTTGTGGTAAAAATCGTCGCCCAGGTACATCGACGCGGGCGACGCCTGCGGCGAGACGGCCTTGAGCGCGGGGTGCGGATCGAGCATCGCCATGACGGTCAGCCAGCCCGGATAGGAAACCCCGAGCATACCCACCCGTCCGTTGTTGCGCGGCACGTTCTTGAGCAGCCAGGCGATGGTATCGTAAGTGTCGCTGCCCTCGTCGATGGCCTTGGCATCACCCTTGTCCCGGGGCGGCCGGAGCATCACGAAGGTCCCCTGGGACCCGAAGCGGCCGCGAATGTCCTGGAAGACGAAGATGAATCCTTCGGCGGCCAGCTCGGCGTAGGAGCCGGCGAAATTCCCGGCCGCGCCCGCGATGCCGTACGGCGTCCGGGTCAGCAGCAGGGGCAGGGGGGCGGTGACGCCCTTGGGGGTGAAGATCCTGGTGTGGAGGCCGACGCCGTCGCGCATCGGGATTTGGGCGTCGATCGAGTCGAAGCCCGCGGCGGCGGGCGGCGCCGTGGCCTGGCCGGCCATCCGGGGTACGGTGCCCACGGTCGAGGCGGCGAACAGCAGCACCACGCCGGCGATTCTGCCACGGGGAGCGCTCATCGAGAGGCGATCGGCAAGGAGGTTGACGCGATTAATGGTCGACAGGGTTGGTACACCAAAACGCGCCGTTCAAGCTACCGGCCGGGCCGGGCGGCGGCAAGAGCCGCGCTAGCGCCGCTTGCGCGGGGAGGGGGAGATCGGGTCTCCCGTGTCCCACGCGTGCCAGATCCCCCGCTCGCCGTGCTCGGCGATCACCCGGGTGAGCCGGCCGGCCGCGTTGCGCCAGTTCACCTCCACCGCGTTCTGCGCGGCGGCGGGGTCCCCCGCGGCGATGGCGCGGATGATCGCCTCGTGCTCCCGGACCGAGGTCGGGAGCTCGTCGACCAGCGCGCTGATGTAGAGCCGGGCATAGCGCTCCACCTGCGGCTTGATGGCGAGATGGAGCGCCCGCAGGCGGGGACCAATGACGTCCTCGACGTAGCCGCTGTGGAAAGCCTGGTCCAGGTTGAAGATCCGGGTGACGGTGACTTGCTTGCGCGATTCGTCGGCCATGGCCCGGTTGAGCTCGCGCAGCCGGCGCACCACCTGGCTTCGGCGCGCGCTGGGAAGCTGGGCGGCGGTCCGGGCCGCGAGGCCCTCGAGATGGCCGACGATCAGCATGATCTC
>CAZHSO010000129.1:0-7559 GCA_964535105.1 uncultured Gemmatimonas sp. | reverse complement strand
CCCACCGAGCAGAGGAAGCCGGGGAAGTTGATCTGCACCCCGGCGCGGACCGGGCGGTCCACCACGTCCTGAAGGGTCGCCACCATCACGATCGGGTCGGCCCGCTCGATGATCACCGCGTCGTCCGGCAGCCCGCTCTGGGCGACCGCGGCCCGCACCTGGCCCATAGAATTCAGATCCGCAACGCCGATGCGGACCCGGTTCACGGTCTCATCATTGTCCACGAAGACGGTTCCCTGCGACTCGAACGCCGCCATGGTCGCCGCCGCCTGCCACCGCTCCAGCTGCTGCCAGCCGTACCGCGCTTCCTGCACTCGCAGCGAGGCCACGCCGAGCCCCCGCGCGTTCAGGTATCCCGCCAGCGCGCGCTCGGCGTTGGCCCGCGCGCTGCCGCGGGTCAGGTAGATCGTCGGCGTGCCGCTCGCGTCGAGGTAAAAGCCCCCGAAGCCGGGCACCTGGCGATCGAGCTCGCCGGTGGACGGGAGATCCGCCGATTGTGCCGCCTGCGCGCGGGCGGCCAGCAGGTCCGCATCCGGCTCCGCCGGAGTCGAGGAATCCCGGCAGGACGCCGCAACAACGACCAAACCCGCGGCGAGCAGGGGCCGGAACAGACGTGAGCACACCATTCGCACACCTCCAAAGGATCGGAACAAAGGATCGGAGCAGTTTTTACGAAGAGGCCCTACCAAGCATATATACGTGTGTTAATGCGGCGCCGCCACGGTGCATGAAAATGCATCTCCCTGCAAGGGTAGATTACCCCGAATCCATGACCGGAATTCCTGCCATGTCATCCCCGACCGGGCCCATCTTCGCAGCCTGGAATCGTCTCCGCGGTCTTCCCGGAGGCACCTGGATCTTCAGCCGCTTCCTCGGCTGGAAGGCGCCCTATACGGGTTCCATCGGCGCCCATGTGCGGGAGCTCGGGCCCGGCTACGCGCGCATCACGCTCCGCGACCGGCGAGCGGTGCGCCAGCACCTGGGTTCGGTGCATGCGGTGGCGCTGATCAACCTGGGTGAAGCGGCCAGCGGACTCGCAATGCTCGCGGCACTCGAGCCCGGCGTCCGCGGCATCGTCACCAGGCTCTCGGCGGAGTACTTCAAGAAGGCGCGCGGCACCCTGACCGCGGTCGCGCGGGTGACAGCGCCCACGGTGACGGGACCGGTGGAGCATATGGTCACCGCCGATATTTCCGATGCGGGGGGCGAGGCGGTGTGTCGGGTGACGGCGGTATGGAGGCTGGATCGGAAAGGAGCAAGCGAATAGCGAAGAGCGAAGAGGAAAGGCCGTTCCCTCTTCGCTCTTCGCTACTCGCTACTCCCTCAACGATGACCCTCCTGGATACTCCCCTCACAAGGGACACGGGAATCGAGGTGCCTCTCATCTGCGGCGCCATGTATCCGTGCAGCAATCCGGAGCTGGTCGCCGCGGTCTCCGATGCCGGCGGCATCGGGATCGTCCAGCCGATTTCGCTCACCTACGTCCATGGCCATGAATTCCGCGAAGGTCTCCGGTACATCCGGCGGCTCACGCCGAAGCCGATCGGAATGAACGCGCTGATCGAAGCCTCGTCGCGACGGTATCACGAGCGCATGGTGGAATGGGTTACGATCGCCCTCGAAGAAGACGTCCGCCTCTTCATCACCTCGCTGGGAAATCCCCGGTGGGTATGCGAGCTGGTCCATGCCGCCGGCGGCTATGTCTATCACGACGTCACCGAGCGGAAATGGGGCCAGAAAGGAAAGGATGCCGGCGTCGACGGCCTCATCGCAGTGAACCGGCGGGCGGGCGGTCACGCCGGTCCGAAGAGCGCCGAGGAGCTCGTGGAAGAGCTGGGGCCTCTCGGGCTCCCGCTCGTCTGCGCCGGCGGCATCGGGGACGCGCCCGATTTCGTCGCCGCGCTCCGGATGGGATACGCCGGCGTGCAGATGGGCACCCGCTTCATCGCGACCCCGGAATGCCGGGCCAGCGCGGTTTACAAACAGGCGATTGTCGAGGCGAACGAAGGGGACATCGTGCTGAGCGAGCGGATCACCGGCGTACCGGTGGCGGTGATCAACACACCGTACATCCGGCGCATGGGCCTCAAGGCAGGTCCGCTGGCGCGCTGGATGCTCCGCGGACACCGCACCAAGCACTGGATGCGGACGATCTACGCGCTCAAATCCATCTGGCAGCTGAAACGTTCCTCGCTCGATGAAACCGGCGCCAAGGATTACTGGCAGGCGGGCAAGAGCGTGGCGGGGATCCAGGAGATTGAACCCGCTGGCGAGATCGTGAAGAGATTTCAACAGGCCGGACTGAGGGCTGATGGCTGAAGGCTGACGGCCGATGGCTGTATATTTCCCCAATGCGAGCTCTCCTCCCGGCACTCCTCCTGGGCGTTTCCTCCAGCGCCCTCCCCTCCCAGCCCGCCACGCCTGTTCTGGAATTCTCCGGCCCCGCCGGCAGCGCCGAGCCGTTCCTGACCGCGACCCCGAACGGCGGGCTGCTCGCGACCTGGTTCGAGCCGAGGGAGGGAGATCGGCGGGCGCTCCGGATTACCGAGCGGAGAAACGGCCGCTGGAGCGCGCCGGTGACCGCGGCCGAACGGGAGGGGTTCTTCGTCAACTGGGCCGACTTCCCCTCGGCCACCCAGACGACCGACGGCCGTTGGGTGGTCCACTGGCTGGAGAAGACAGCGGCCAAGAGCTACGCCTATCACGTCAAGATGAGCAGCTCGGCCGACCGGGGACGGAGCTGGAGCGCGCCGGTCTCCCCGCACAGCGATCTCTCCCCGACCGAGCACGGTTTCGTCGCGATGCTCCCCGCCCTCAAAGGGGGGGTCGATGTCGTCTGGCTCGATGGGCGCCAGACGGCGGACACCGTCGCCCACGGTGCGCACGGGCCGATGGCGCTCGCCGCCGGGTCCCTCGATCCAGCCGGACGGGTGGCGCTCGACGCGATTCTCGATGCGCGCGTGTGTGATTGCTGCCAGACCGCGCTGGCCCGGACCAGTGCGGGATTGATCGCGGTCTATCGCGATCGGAGCGAGGACGAGGTCCGCGACATCTCGGCGGTACGGCAAGTGAACGGCCGGTGGACCAGCCCGGTGAAGGTGGCATCGGATGGCTGGGTCTACCGGGCCTGCCCCGTCAACGGTCCCTCGGTGGCGGCAGACGGGCGCCAGGTTGCGGTGGCCTGGTTCACCTCCGCGGACGGAAAGCCCCGGGTCAAGCTGGCGCGATCGGGTGACGCTGGGGCCACATTTGGCGCCCCCGTGCAGGTCGACGATGGCAATCCGCTCGGTCGCACCGACGTGGAGCTCCTTCCCGATGGATCGGCTCTGGCCGTCTGGCTCGAAATTGTGGGGGACCAGGCGGAATGGCGGGTCAAGCGAATCCGCCCCGATGGCGGTGTGGTCTCCAGATGGACCGTGGGCGCAGCACCCCGTACCAGACAGGCCGGGTTCGCGCGCTCCGCGATGTCCGGAGGCAGCTTGTTCGTGGCATGGACTGCCGCGGGACCGTCCGGCGGGGTCCGGATCGAGCGACTCGCCTCCCCCGGCAGGTGAGAGACGGGGACTTCCGCTCCGCCCCGGAAAGATGCACTTTAAGCGGCCACCGGACTTATAGATGCGGGTCGCTCCGACGTGCCCGGTCAGTGGTTGGGCGGCCCGCCCGCGATTTTTTCGTTTGAATCAAAATCTCGTCACCCACGCCAAGGCTAGACCAATGCGTCTTCCGACCTCGCTGCTATCCCGCACCCGCGCCGGAATCACTCTCCTGCTCGGGCTCCTGGTGGCTTCCGTTCCTGCGGCGGCACAGCAGGGGAGCGGCACCGTCCGGGGCACGGTGACCCAGACGGGCTCCGACCAGCCGCTCGTGGGGGTGATCGTGACCGTCGGAGGAACGACGATCAAGGCGGTCACCAACCCGCGGGGCGTCTACACCATCGACCGGGCGCCCACCGGCCCCCAGACGCTGGTGTTCCGCTGGCTCGGCTACCGGCCGGTCGAGGTCCAGGCCACCGTCAACGCGAACGGCGTGACCACGGTGGACGCGAAGATGGAGCAGCTGCCGATCCAGCTCTCCGAACTCAGCGTGACCGGCGTCTCCAAGGTGCCGGAACGCGCGGTGGAGGCCCCGGCGGCGGTCTCGATCGTCGAGCCGCGGGTGCTGCAGACCGTCGGGATCACCGGCCAGGCACCGTTGGCCCTGCGCGAGGTGCCCGGCGTGGACATCGTCCAGAGCGGCATGAACGACTTCAGCGTCAACGCGCGGGGCTTCAACTCCTCCCTCAACCGCCGTGTGCTGGTCCTCCAGGACGGTCGCGATCTCGCCATCGCCTTCCTCGGCTCGCAGGAATGGAATGCGCTCGCGGTGCCAACCGACGAATACTCGAAAATGGAGCTGGTCCGCGGGCCCGGCTCGGCCCTCTATGGCGCCAACGCGTTCTTCGGCGTGCTCAACATCACCACCCCAACCGCGCGTGAAGTCGCCGGCACCAAGGTCTCCCTCGGCGGCGGTGAGCTGAGCACCTTCCGCGCCGACGCCCGGCAGGCCGGCCTGCTCGGCGGAGGCCGCTGGGGCTACCGGCTCAACGGCGGGTACAACCGGAGTGAGAGCTGGTCGCTGGCGCGAACCAACGCCGACCGGAAGGATCTCAAACGGGAATACGGGCCGGTGGTCGAGGACAGCGTCGCGCATCCGATCCCGCTGGCCCGGGAGCTTCGCGCGCTGAACGGCCAGACCGCCGATCTCGCGACCGGCGTCATCACCGGCGAAGCCGATCCGGTCTCAAACGCCTACGGCTCCGCGCGGATCGACTACTACGCGAACAGCGGCTCGGTGCTCACCGCCGAGTCGGGCATAGCACGGGTGCAGAACGAGCTCTTCGTGACCGGCATCGGCCGCGTGCAGGTGACCAAAGCGCTTCGGCCCTACGCCCGACTGGGCTGGGCCAGCAACAGTTTCAACGTCATGGCGTACTGGAACGGCCGCCGGACCCAGGAGCCGCAGTACTCGCTCGCTTCGACCGCGCCGCTCGAGGAGCGCTCGGACATTCTGCATCTCGAAGCCCAGGACATCCGGCGGTTCGGTGGCGACAAGGGCCGCACCGTCTTCGGCGGCTCGGCGCGGAACTACCGCGTCAACACCGACACCACGCTCATGCGCCCCGAGGATGACGACCGCAGCGATTATTACTACTCGATCTTCGGCCAGGTCGACTACCAGCTCGCCGAGCAGGTGCGCGGCGTCGTGGCCTCCCGGTTTGATATCGGTACGCTGATCAACCCGCAGTTCTCGCCCAAGCTCGCGATCGTGTATTCGCCGAGCGACAAGCACTCCTTCCGGTTCACGGTCAATCGCGCGTTCCAGACCCCCAACTACTCCGAGTTCTACCTCCGGGTGGCAGCGGGTGCTCCGGCCAACTTCACCGCGCTCGAAACGGGCCTCCGCGCCTCCGCGCTCGGCCCGGCGCTCGCCGGGGTGCCGGTTGGGAAGCTGTTCACCAGCACCACCCCCACCGCCACGACGACGACGTTGAGCTCCTCGGTTCCGGTCTTTGCCCGGGGCAACAGCAAGCTCGACGTGGAGACCACGCTCGGCTTCGAGGCCGGCTACCGCGGCGACTTGAGCCAATCGGTGTACTTCACGCTCGACGCCTACGTCAACCGGATCCGCAACTTCGTCACCGACCTGCTTCCCGGGGTGAATCCGGCCTTCGCATTCTGGACCGCCCCGACGCAGGTGCCGGCCGCGTTTCGTCCCGCGCTGGTGGACGCGGTTCGGAACGCGCTGCTGGCCAACCCCGCGAGCGTCACCGCCGGGCGCGGGCTCACCCGCCTCGAGACCGGCGGCACCGCGATCGTGCTGAGCTACGCCAACGCCGGCCGCGTCACCCAGTGGGGCCTCGAGGCCGGCGCCGGCTGGCAGATGAGCCGCACCCTCCGCGCCGATGGCACGCTTACCCTGTTCGACTACTCCGTGGACCAGGACCGTGTGGCGCGGGGCGACAGCCTCCTCGCCAACACGCCGAGCTCGAAGGCCACCCTCGGCGTCTCGTTCGCGGACGGCCGCTTCTCCGCCGGCACCAGCCTGCGCGCCGTCAAGGGCTATTCGTGGGCGGCCGGAGTGTTCACCGGCTTCATCGAGCCGAACGTGACCTTCAACGCCAACGCGTCATACGACATCAACAACAATTTCAAACTGTTCGTGACCGGCACGAACGTCTTCGACAGCAAGAAGTTCGAGATCTACGGCGGCTCGGTGAACGGCCGGCGGGTGCTGGGTGGCCTGACGACTCGGTTCTAACGACCCTTTCCTGAACGGAGCAGGCATTATGGCAGTTCGATCCGCAGCGCGTCGCGGCTTCTTGGTCTCGGTCCGGGGCTGGTTTGCCATGCTGGCGCTGCCGGGGATACTCGCCGCGCAGAGCGGCACGGTCACCGGCAAGGTCACCGATCTGCAGACCGGTGAGCCGCTAGCCAGCGCGCGCGTGTACATCGCCGGCGGCCTCACCGTGGCGGTGACCCGCGGCGACGGGACCTACCGTCTCGCGGTACCCGCGGGCTCCCATGATCTCCGGGTGAGCGCGATCGGGTACTCCACCGGGCGCGCGACCGTGCAGGTCCCCGGGGGCGGCAACGCCACCCAGGACTTCACGCTCGACCGCGCAGCGGTGGCGCTCGAGGAGATCGCCGTGACCGGCTCGCGCCGGACCGAGCGGTCGGCCGTGGATCAGCCGGTGCCAGTGGACATCCTGACCCAGGAAGAAATCCGCCAGACCGGACGCACCGAGACGGCGCAGATCATCCAGCAGCTCGCGCCGTCGTTCAACTTCCCCCGCGCGACCGTCGGCGACGGCACCGACCACACCCGGCCCGCGACGCTGCGCGGGCTCGGCGCCGACCAGGTCCTCGTGCTGGTCAACGGCAAGCGGCGCCACACCTCAGCGCTGATCAACGTGAACGGAACCATCGGCCGCGGTCAGGGCATGGTGGACCTCAACGCGATTCCGTCCAGCGCGATCGACCGGATCGAGATCCTCCGCGACGGCGCGGCCGCGCAGTACGGCTCCGACGCCATCGCGGGTGTGATCAACATCATCCTCAAGGCCAACGCCACCGACGAGCTCTCGCTCGAGCTGGGACAGACCTCCGAGGGCGACGGCAACCTGATCAACCTGAACGGGACCCGCAATTTCGCCTGGGGCGACAACGGGTTCCTGCAGTTGGCGGCTGAGTTTCGCGACCGCGGCTACACCAACCGCTCGCTCCGGGATCCGCGGATCCAGTACTTCACCGGCGATCCCAAGAACTCCGATTCCCGCTTCGTCAATCAGATCAACCACCGCCAGGGCGACGCCGATACCCGCGACATCGGGGCGTTCCTCAACCTCGGCAAGCAGATGGGGACTACGACCGAGCTCTACGCCTTTGCGGGCTGGGGCCGCCGCACCGGCAACGCGGCCGGATTCTGGCGCCGCCCGCTCGACGACCGCACCGTCCGCGCCATCTATCCGGACGGTTTCCTGCCCTTCATCTACTCGACCATCTACGACGGGTCGGCGGTGG
>CAZHSO010000128.1:2335-7704 GCA_964535105.1 uncultured Gemmatimonas sp. | reverse complement strand
GTGGGGCGCCGACCTCTGGAGCACACGGTACTCCCCGCTCGACCAGATCAACGCGGCAAACTTCGACTCCCTCAAGATCGCGTGGCAGTGGAATGCGGGAGCGTTCGGGAGCGACGAGTACTACCGTACCACGCCGTTGTACGCCAACGGCCGGCTCTTCACGGTGGCCACTACCCGCCGGGTGGCGACGGCACTCGATCCCGCCTCCGGCGAGACGCTGTGGATGTGGCGCCTGGACGAGGGGATTCGGTGGCAGAAGGCGCCCCGCCAGTTTGCCGGGCGCGGGCTGGCCTATTGGACGGACGGGAGGGAGGAGCGGGTCATCGTCGTCACCCCCGGCTACCACATGGCCTCGCTCGACGCGAAGACCGGCATATCGGACCCCAGGTTCGGCAGGAAGGGCGTGGTGGACCTGATGGAGGGCCTGGGGCTTCCGCTGGTCCCGCTGGCGGTGGACGACTCCGGTTCCCTCATCATCAGCGACGCCGCTCCGGCGCGCCGGGCCCGCCCGGGAGAGACCTGGGATCCGGTCACCAGGACCGGGGCCGACGGCACGGTCGGCATCGACCCCGCGCTGGGCCAGATCGCCAACAGCTCGCCGGCCATCATCGTGAACGACGTGATCGTGGTGGGGAACTCCTCCATCCACGGCTACTACCCGATCCGCGTCCGCAACATTCCCGGCTACATCCGGGGCTTCGACGTACGCACCGGGAAGCAGCTCTGGAAGTTCAACCTGGTGCCACAGCCAGGCGAGTTCGGAGCCGACACCTGGACCAAAGGCTCCACGATCGGCACCGAGGGCGTCGGCAAGAACGACGCGTGGGCCACCTACTCGGCGGACCCCGAGCTGGGCCTGGTCTACATCCCCGTAGGGATGCCGCTCATGGACGAGTATGGCGGGCATCGCCCGGGCGCCAATCTCTACGGCAACAGCATCGTCGCCCTCGATGTGAAGACCGGGAAGCGGAAGTGGCATTTCCAGATGGTGCATCACGACATCTGGGACTACGACACGCCGATGGCGCCGAATCTGCTCGACGTCACGGTGGACGGCAGGCCCCGCAAGGTCATCGCCCAGACCACCAAGCAGGGCTGGGCCTACGTCTTCGATCGGGCGACGGGAGAACCCATTTGGCCCATCGTGGAAACGCCCGTGCTCCAGAGCGATGTCCCCGGCGAGCAGACCTGGCCCACCCAGCCCATTCCCAGCAAGCCCGCGCCGTACTCGCAACAGGGCCTCGAGGAGAAAGACCTCATCGATTACACGCCCGCCATCAAGGACTCGGCCCTGAAGGTCGCGAAGCGCTGCCGCATGGGGCCGTACTACATCCCGGCCGTGCTCTCCGACGGCAGCGGGCCGACCGGGCTGCGCTGCTCCTGGTATTCACCAGGAGCGAGTGGCGGGGTGAACATCGATGGCGGCGCGGCGGCGGATCCCGAGACCGGGATGATTTACGTTGCGGCGCTGAGCGGGCTCAGCACCATTCAGCTCCAGAAGGATCCCTGCTCGGAGTTCCGCTACAGCTCCCCGCGCGACAATTGCGGGCTCATCGGCGCGCTGCCGCCGCCGCCCGGCTACCAGCCGCCGGCTTCCCGCGGCGGCGGGTTCGAGGGCCGGGGCTCCCAGTCGCAGCTCGGCGGCGTGTCGATTCTTAAGCCTCAGCCGTTGGGGGGCATCACCGGGTACGACCTGAACACCGGCGACAAGGCGTGGTGGACCGCCAACGGCGGGGCGGCCCGGGTCAGCAGCAAAGACCCGTTGTTCGCCGGGGTCGAGCTGCCTCCGGCCGGTAGCCGGGGACAGGCGCAGGTCATCACGACGAAGTCGCTGGTGATCTATGGCACAGGACGCAGCGGCGGCATCCCCGACGCCAAGCCCATGCTCTACGCGGTGGACAAGGCAACCGGCAAGCAGGTCGGCGCCGTCGAGATTCCGACCCGGACGACGGCGGTGCCGATGACGTTCATGCACCAGGGGAAACAGTATGTAGTATTCGCTACCGGCGCCGGGGCCAGCACGTCGCTCGTGGCGCTCAGGCTTCCGTAGCTTTCTCCCCGGAGCGCACGTGTCCGATCAGGTGACCCGCCGGGCCTTTCTCGCCGCTGCCGGCGCGGCGGGTGCTGCTTGGCTCGCGGCCGACCCGGAGCTGGTGCAGGCCGCCCTGGCGCACGCCCGCCAAACGGTCGTGTCCCCGCCGCCCTACCGGTTTGCCGCGCTCACCGCGGCGCAGGCCGCCGACCTCGAGGCGGTCACCATGCGGATTTTTCCCTCCGATGAGACCCCGGGCGCCAAAGAGGCCGGCGTCATCCATTTCATCGACAAGGCGCTTTCAACCTTCGCCGCCGACTGGAAGGGCAAGGTGATCGCGGGACTCGATGATCTCAACGGGCGCGCCCGGGCCAAGTGGCCCGGTACCACCTCCTTCGTGTCATTACCGCCTTCGCGGCAGGACGAGCTGCTCAAGGCCGTCGAGGAGACGGAGTTCTTCCGGGAGACCCGCTTTGCCACGGTCGTCGGCATGTTCGGCAACCCATCCTACGGGGGCAATCAGAACAACGTGGGGTGGAAGCTCCTTGGCTTCCAAGCCCACGGGCTCTATCAGCCCCCATTCGGCTATTACGACGCCGAAGCCCGGAAGGGAGGCTGACCGATGCAGGCGGGTCCCAGGATCACCTATCCGACCTCGACCGAGGTGGACTTCGTGATCGTGGGCTCCGGCGCGGCCGGCGGGGTCATGGCCAAGGAGCTTTCGACCCGGGGTTTCTCGGTCGTCGTGCTGGAGCAAGGGCCCCGGCTCGGCCCGAGCCAGTTCGAGCACGACGAATTCAAGTACCTCTTCAACAACGGCATCTCCAATCCGAGCCCGGTGTCCTGGCGGAAGACCGACAAGGAAGCGGCGAAGGTGGGCGCGGGAGAGCTGCTCTACGCGCGGCTGGTCGGTGGCAGCAGCGTGCATTTCACCGCCAATTTCTGGCGGCTGCACGAAATCGATTTCATCGAGCGGAGCCGCCTGGGCAGCGTTCCGGGCGCCGACCTTCAGGATTGGCCGATCACTTACGCCGAGCTCGAGCCCTACTACACCAAGGTGGACTGGGAGGTGGGTGTCTCAGGAGAACCGGGGCCGTTCGATCCGCCGCGCTCGCGGCCCTATCCGCTGCCGCCGATGCCGGTCAAGTCTTCCGGGGTTCTCTTCGAGCGCGGGGCCAGGAAGCTTGGCCTCCACCCGCAGTCCGCGCCGATGGCGATCCTCTCCCGCCCGTTCAATGGCCGGAACGCCTGCCAGCACTGCGGCTACTGTATGCAATTCGGCTGCGAGTACAACGCCAAGAGCTCGAGTCTGGCGTCGGTCATCCCGGTTGCCGAAGCCACGGGCAAGTGTGAAATCCGTCCCAACAGCTACGTGCGGAAGGTCGAAATCGACGCCCGCGGCCGGGCCACCGGCGTCATTTACTTCAATGCCCAGAGGAAGGAGCAGCTCCAGCGGGCCAAGGCGGTGGTACTCTGCGCCAACGGCGCCGAGACGCCTCGGCTGCTCCTGATGTCGAAGTCGAACCGGTTTCCCCAGGGACTCGCCAATTCGAGTGGCCGGGTCGGGAAAACCCTGATGTTCAATGTCGGCGCCGGGGCCTTGGGACTCTTCGAGCACCCGCTCAACGAGTACCGGAGCATTCAAGTCACCCGGCTCTCGCACGATTTCTACGACAGCGACCCGAAGCGCGGGTTCTACGGCGGCGGGGGCATCGACGCGCGATTCCAGACCTATCCCATCACCTGGGCTCTCAATGGCCTGCCGGACGATGCGCCGAGCTGGGGCAGCGAGTACAAACGGATGGTAGGCGACTATTTCAACAAGTCGATGCTCGTGGCCGGACACACCACGTCGCTGCCGGTTCCGAGCAACAGTATCAGTCTCGATCCCAAGGTGAAGGACGCCTGGGGGCTTCCGGCCATCCGGGTGACCTACAACGACCATCCAGACGACATCAAGATCTCCCAGTTCCTGCTCGACCGGTCGATGGAGATCCTCGATGCCGCCGGCGCCCAGAAGAAGTGGGTGGACTATCCCGCGGAGACGGCCACTTTCACCGCCCACCTGCTCGGTACTTGCCGGATGGGAAAGGATCCGAAGACGTCGGTGATCGACACCGACCACCGGACCCACGACGTTCGCAACCTGTTCCTCTGCGACGGAAGCAGCATGGTCACGTCGGGCCGCGGCCAGCCGACCATGACGATCATGGCCCTGGCGTTCCGCGCCGGGGAGCGGATCGCGGCGCTGGCGCGACGGGGAGAGATCTGAAAAGCGGTGAGAGGTGAGCGGTAAGCGGTGAGCGGGAAAGGCCCTTCCCGCTAACTGCTCACCGCTCACCTCCTACCCGCTCCCCACCGCTTTTTCTGCCGGAAAGATCTCCTTGAACGCCACCACGAACCGGTTCATCTCGTCCGCGGTGCCGATCGACACTCTGACGTGCTCGGGCAACCCCGCGAACGGCCGGCCCACCAGCACGCCCTTCTTGCGGAATTCGGCGACGACCGGTTGCACCGGGCGGCGAATGTGCACCATGAAGAAATTCGCGTCCGAGGGCACCACCGTGTACCCATGGCCGGCAAGCTCGGTGGCCGTCTTGGCCCTGAGGGCGAGCGTCGTCTTCTTGACCCAGTCCTGCGAGGCGGTGTCGGCCAGCGCCGCGACGCCGCCCCACTTCACGATCGCGTTGATGCTGCCGACACTGTAGGGCCGCATCCGCTGGATCAGCCCTCTCGGCGCGATGGCATACCCCAGCCGCATGCCGGCGAGGGCCGAGATTTTTGAGAAGGTGCGCGTCACGATCACCTGCCGGCCCTCCAGCACGTAGGGCACCGAGGTGGCATAGGCGGGATCGTCCACGAAGTGGTGGTACGCCTCGTCGATCAGCACCGGCACGTCGTGCGGAATCCCGTCCAGGAGCTGGGCCACTTCCTGTTTCGTCACGATGCGTCCGGTCGGGTTGTTCGGGCTACAGAGGTAGACGAAGCCGACGTCCCGGTAGTTGGCCTTCACCGCGGCGATCATGCCGGGGATGTCCTGCCGGAAATCGGGACGCAGGGGCACCTTGATCTGGTCGGCTTTGAGCGCCGTGACGTGCTGGTAGAGCACGTCGTACGACACCTCGGCGCCGACGATCTTCTTGTCATCCATGAGGAACGTGGTGCCGACCACGTCCAGGATCTCGCCGGAGCCCGCGCCCAGCAGGACGTTTTCCGGCGGGACGCCGTGATGCTTTGCGATCGCGTCGACGATCCCCCCATCCGGATACCCGTACCGGTTGGCATACTTGAAGGCGTTGGTCATCGCCTTGAGCACCGATTCGGGCGGCCCGTAGGG
>CAZHSO010000128.1:0-2235 GCA_964535105.1 uncultured Gemmatimonas sp. | reverse complement strand
TCCGCCGCGCTCGTATTGGTCGCGTTCACCGCGGGATCGGGAATGAACGCCGTCACCTTCCCATCTCTCACGCTGCCGATCCGGATCCCCCGCTTCCAGTCACCATGGGCGGGGTTGACGGAGCCCGACTCGGAATCGGCAACATAGATAATGTCGTCCCGGTCGATAAAAATCCCGCTGGGCCGGCTGAACTGGGCCCACTCCGCGAGGAAGTTGCCTTCCTGGTCGAGAATCAGGATCCGGTTGTTGCTGCGGTCTCCCACGAACAGCCGGCCCCTGGAATCCATCGCGAGCGCGTGCGGCTGGTCCATCCCGCCGTTTCCAGTACCCTTGGTCCCGAAGGCTTTGAGCAAGCGTCCGTCCCCGCCGAACTTGAGAATCCTCGCGTTGGCTGTCGCGGCCGAGGAATGCCCCTCGGCGACGAAGATGCTGCCATCCGGGGCCACCAGCACGTCGTTCGGCTGGTAGAAAAACTCGGGTTCCCGGGCGCCGCCGACCCTGCCGAGGGTGAGGAGGAGCGTGCCGTCCGGACTGAACTTGAAGATCTGGTGGCCCTTGCCGGCGGTGTTTCGCTGCTCGGCGGTCCCGGTGCAGGCGCAGTCGGTGACCCACACGTTCCCATCGCGGTCGACGAAGATGCCGTGGGGGGAAAGGATCAGCCCGGCACCGAAGCTCTTCACCAGCGTTCCGGTCGAATCGAACTTGAGGATCGGATCGAGGTTCGATCCGGCGCAACTGTTGGCACCGCAGCGCTCGGCGACCCAGACGCTCCTGCCATCCTTGTCGATCTCGACCGCGCTGGTCGAACCCCATGGTCTCCCCGCGGGAAGCCGGGCCCAGCCTTCGACGGTCCGGTACGGATTGGGCGAATCGTTGATCGGGCGGCTGACGGCCTGCGCCTCCGCCGAAGGAAGATGAGCGACCGCAGCCAACACCGACCCGAGCAAGCACCTCATTGTCGGACTCCCCGGGTGGGTCGAGTTCTAAGCATACCGTGTCCAGGTCCAAATTACAGCGTTTTCCGCCGCCCGCTTGCGGAATCGGCAAGAGTGACCCTACGATAAGGTCCTGCCGGTTCCGCGCATCCAACGGAGGCAATGGACGCCATGCCCGTCACCTTCAGAGTCAACGGAAAGTCCACGACCGTGGACGTCGCCCCCGACATGCCCCTGCTGTGGGTGCTGCGCGACGTCCTCGATCTCAAGGGCACCAAGTACGGATGCGGCGTTGCGCAGTGCGGCGCGTGCACCGTGCACGTGAAGGGCGTCGCGACGCGGTCCTGCGTGCTTCCGGTGTCCGCAGTTCGCGGCGCGGAGATCACCACCATCGAGGGACTCTCTCCTGACGGGACGCACCCGTTGCAGCGGGCCTGGGAAGAGCTCGACGTGCCCCAATGCGGCTACTGCCAGGCCGGCCAGCTCATGTCGGCCGCGGCGCTCCTGGCCAGAACGCCGAAGCCGACCAACGCCGACATCGATGCCGCCATGAACGGGAACCTCTGCCGCTGCGCCACCTATCTCCGGATCCGTCAAGCCATCCACCGAGCCGCGCAATGAAAACCACCCGGGAGCTTTCTCGCCGCCAGTTTCTTCGCATCACCGCCATCGCGGGCGGGGGCATTCTGCTCGGCAGCTCGCTGCGGCGCTTCGGCGGGACGCCGCTGGCGGCGCAATCGGCGCCCGAGCTGAATGCGTTCATCCGCATCATGCCGGACGGCATCGTCACCATCATCGCGAAGAACCCGGAGATTGGCCAGGGCGTCAAGACGATGCTTCCGATGATCATCGCGGACGAGCTGGACGTGGACTGGAAGGACGTCCGGATCGAGCAGGCGCCGCTCGACACCACCCGATTCTCGGGCCAGTCGGCGGGAGGGAGCACGGCGACCCCCAACAACTGGCTGCCGATGCGCCGGGTCGGCGCCGCGGGGCGGAGCATGATGGTCTCCGCGGCGGCGGCGACCTGGGGCGTTCCCGAAGCGGAATGCCAGACGGCATCGGGCGTCGTCCATCACAGGGCCAGCGGGCGGAGCGCCCGATACGGGACACTGCTGGCAAAGGCCGCGACGCTCGTCCCCCCCGCGCTCGACACGGTTGCGCTCAAGGACGCGAAGGACTTCAGGATCATCGGACAGCCGGTGCACGGCGTCGACAACCACGCGATCGTCACCGGCACGCCGCTCTACGGCATCGACGTCTCGATGCCCGGAATGCTCTATGCCGTGTTCGAGAAGTG
>CAZHSO010000127.1:0-7804 GCA_964535105.1 uncultured Gemmatimonas sp. | reverse complement strand
TCCCGGATCCTGCGGAGGTGGAGGCCGCCGTCCTCCCGGATCCGCTCCGGGTGCAGTACCTGGGAGACCATTTGCGGGCCGCCCATCTGGCCATCCGGAAAGGGGTCGATCTGCGGGGATACTTCGCCTGGTCGCTGCTCGACAATTTCGAGTGGGGCGCGGGGTACTCGAAACGGTTCGGCCTGTACCACGTGAATTTCGCGACGCAGCGCCGCACCCCCAAGGCCAGCGCCCGGTTCTATGCGGAAGTGATCGCTTCTCATGGCGAGGCGCTCGCGGCCGGCCGGTAGCGGGGCCCCGCATCCGGCCCGAGATCGACGTCCACTCGATGGGTCCCTCCATCGGATCGAAGCTCCACCAGCACCGCGCCCTCCTCCACCCGGACCAGCAGTCCTTCCCCTCGCGCCGCGGTGGCTCCCCCCGTTCGCTTCACGACGATGTGGTAGCGCGTCCGTCCATCCGGAAGCCGGTACTGCACCGAGAACCCCGGCCAGTCGGCGGGGATACAGGGACAGAGCACGAGGGTTCTGCCGTCGCGAATCGTCACGCCGAGAATGGACTCCAGCGCGACGCGGAACATCCACCCCGCCGAGCCGGTGTACCAGGTCCATCCTGCCCGTCCCAGGTGGGGCGCCACTCCATAGACGTCGGCCGCGACCACGTACGGCTCGGCCTGATAGACGGCGACCCCTTCCGGCGAATTCCCGTGGCATACCGGATTGAGGAGCTCGAACAGCGGCGCGGCGCGATCGCCGCGGCCCGCTTCGACCAGCGCGCGCACCGCCCAGAGCGCCGCATGGGTGTACTGGCCGCCGTTCTCCCGGACGCCCGGGACATATCCCTTGATGTAACCCGGATCGTGGGGGGTCCGGTCGAACGGCGGGGTCAGCAGCCGGATCAGCCGCGCCGGCTCGTCTACCAGAAACCGCTCCATGGCATCGAGCGCGAGCTCGGCGCGCTCCCCTGGAGCGGCGCCCGAAAGCACCGACCAGGCCTGGGCGATGGCGTCGATGCGGCACTCGTCGCTCAGGGAAGAGCCGAGGGGCGTGCCGTCGTCGTAATATGCCCGGCGGTACCACTCTCCGTCCCAGCCGCCTTCGTTGAGCGCGACCCCGAGCTCGGCGAGATACTCGCCGTAGCGTGAGATTCGCGCGTGGTCCTTCCGCTCCCGGCAAATCGGCAAGAATCGCCGGAGGATGGTGAAGAGGAAGAATCCGAGCCAGACACTCTCGCCCCGCCCCAGCCTTCCCACCCGGTTCATCCCGTCATTCCAGTCGCCCGTGCCCATGAGGGGCAGACCATGCCGGCCGCGGGTCAGCGAGCGGTCGATCGCGCGGCAGCAGTGCTCGTAGACATCGGCGCGTATCCCCGCGTCGGCGGGCTCGATGAGGATCTCATCCTCGCCTTCCGGGAGCGGTGGCCCGAGCAGAAAGCCGACATCCTCGTCGAGTACCGTGGCGTCTCCGGTCGTGGCCACGTAGAACTCGGTGACGAAGGGCAACCAGAGCAGGTCATCCGAGAAACCGGTGCGGATGCCCCGGCCGGCGGGCGGATGCCACCAGTGGAGCACGTCGCCCTGGACGAACTGGCGGCCGGCATGGAGGACGATCTGCGTCCGGGTGAGATCCGCGCGGTGATACACCAGCGCCGCGGCGTCTTGCAACTGGTCCCGATATCCGAAGGCGCCGCCGGACTGGTAAAAGGCCGAGCGTGCCCACATGCGGCAGCTCAGGTTCTGATAGGAGAGCCACCCGTTCACCATCAGATCCATCGCGGGCGATGGCGTCTCGACCCTCACCGCGGAGAGCAGCTTGGTCCAGAACGCGCGGACCTCCGCGAATGCCGCCTCGACCACTTCCGGCGATTGGTAACGAGTGCACAGCGCAGTGGCCGCGGCCGCATCGTTTGCCTGACCCAGCAGAAATATCCACTCACCGACAGCACCGGGAGCTAGTTCCGCACGGAGCTGCAGCGCCGCGCAGGGGTCGAATCCGGCACCGGCGCGCCCATCGAGTCGCACTGCGGAGCCGACCGCCTCGGGCGCCGCCGGGCCGCCATAGCGCCCCAGAAACGCCTCGCGATCCGCCGTGAAGTGGCGGCCGCCTCCACCGGGACCGGAAGCAGCCGCGAAAGCCACCCGGCTGCCGAAGTCGACGCTGTCGGGATTCCTGGCCAGGAGGACTGTTCCCCCGGCCACACTTTCGGTGGACACCGAGGCCATGGTGTCGGCGCGGATGTCGCCGAGGACCCACTCCGCGTAGTAGAAGACCGACAGGCGCCGCGCCGTGGCGCTCCGATTGGTTACCCGGAGACGGATGATCTTGACCGGGTCTTGCACCGGCACGAAGCAGACGACTTCCTGCTCGAGCCCGGCGGACAAATGCCGCCATGCGGTGTACCCGAACCCATGGCGGGCTTCATAGGCTCCCGACCCCGGCGTGGGCCCGGGAGTCGGAGACCAGAAGAGACCGGCATCCTCATCGCGGAGATAGAGCGCTTCGCCGGCGGGATCGGAGACCGGATCGTTGAACCAGGTCGTCAGACGATTCTCCCGGCTGTTCTCGCTCCAGGAAAACCCGAGGCCGCTCTCGGAGGCGACGAACCCGACGCTCTCGTTGGCGATGACGTTGCACCAGGGGCGTGGCGGCAGCCGGAGCCCGCGGGCGGAGCGGTCGAGACGCATGACGTATTCGTTCCCGTCACCGGTAAACCCGCCGAGTCCGTTGAAGAAGGCGAGCGGTTCTGCGGCGACGGCCGTAACGTCGAGTCCCGGCGCCGGGCAGAACCGATGCGGCTTCGGCGCGGCGAGCTCGACCAGGGGTCCGAGCTCGCGAGATGCCGGGAAGACAGCGTCGGAGGCGCCTGCGGCCGCCGCCGCGAGCATGCGCTCGACCGCGTTCCGGTCGGTGCCTGCGGCGAGCACTGTCTCCACCCGAACGGATGCTCCTGAGTCGAGAGCAAGGACGCAGCGCAGCGACAACACCGGGTCGAGAACGTTCCCGGTAGTTCCGGAGAGCTCGGTACCCTGCTCCATCGCGCGTGGGTTGCCGAGGGTTGCGCCCCGTCCGATGAAGCGGGCGCGATCGGTTTCCCACCCGAGCGCCCTTTCACCCAGCATCGCGTGCCCGAGCACGAGGAGCGGCTCCTCGGGGCTCCTGGGCCGGCGGCGGGCCAGCAGGGCCCGCTGCTCCGGCAGGTACTCGGTCTGGACGAAGAGCTTGGAGAACGCGGGATGGCTCGCCGCCGCGACGGGATCATCGAGCACCACCTCGATGCAGGTGGTGAGCTCCAGCCGGCGAGGCAGGCCGCTCCGATTGGTGATCGTATGGCGCCGCCATTCGATGTCCGCGGCGGCATCGACCGCGATCTCCGTGACGAGCCCGATCCCCTCATCCTCCCGCGTGATGCTCACCAGGCCTTGGGACAATCGCACCTGGTAGCAGGCAGGCGCCCGTTGCACCGGCTGATGGCCGGCGGACCAGTATCGGCCGGTCTCCAAATCCTTGAGGTAGAGAAACCAGCCCTCCGCCTCCCGGGTCGGGTCGGCGGTCCAGCGGGTGAGGAGTGTGTCGCCCAGGGAGGAGTAGCCGGCGCCCGCCGCGGTGACCATAACGCTGTAGCGGCCATTGGAGAGCACCTGGCCGCTCCCTGGAGGTCGTATCAGCATGCCGCCGGGAGGAACACGAAGGCCGCCGATGATCGTGACGGTGACGGCAAGAATCCGTCCACCAGCACCGGACCGCCGGGCGCGGCGGCCTGCAGCACCGCGAGAACAACGCCGTTCATCCCTTGACGCTTCCCGCCATGATGCCCTGGATGTAGTACCGCTGCAAGAAGAGAAAGGCCAGAAATACCGGGAGGACCGTCACCACCGCCCCGCCCATCATCAGCTCGACATCCTGGACGTGTTCTCCCGCGAGGTTGGCGAGGGCCACCGGCAGGGTGTACTTCGAATCGTCGGAGAGCACGATGAGGGGCCACATGAAGTCGTTCCACGCGCTCAGGAACGTGAACACGCCCAACGTGGCCAGCACGGGCCGCAGAGCGGGAAGAACCACCGAGCGAAAGATCCGGAGCTCGCTCGCTCCGTCGAGGCGCGCGGCGTCCAGCAGATCGTCGGGAATGGAGAGCGCGTACTGGCGAACCAGGAAGATCCCGTAGATCGGCGCCAGCACCGGCACCATGGCGCCGAACAGCGTGTTGATCAGCCCCATCTCGCGAAGCAGGATGAACATCGGCAGCATCGCCACCTGCCCCGGGATCACCATGCCGGCGAGCAGCGCGCGGAAGAGCGGGTCTCTCCCGCGGAACCGCAGCTTCGCGAAGGCATAACCCGCCATGCCGGTGATCAGCACCGCCAGGATCGTTCCGCCCAGCGCGATCCCGAGACTGTTGAGGAAATAGCGGCCAAGATTGTAGCTGGTGAAGAGGGTCCGGTAATGCTCGACGGTGGGCGCCCGGGGGAGGAGCGGCGGGGGGGACGTATTCGCCTCACCCGGCGCCATGAAGGAGGCCGACACCATCCAGAGCAGCGGAGCCGCCGCGAGCAGCGCGGCCACGACCAGCAGTCCGTTGAACCCCACGACCCTCACCCGATCGCGCGCGGTCATGGCGCGGTGTTCCGGCGCAGGCGGAGCTGTAGCAGGGTGCCGCCCAGGGTGAGCAGAAAGAGCACGACCGCGATGGCGGCGGAGAGGCCCAGCCGCCACCAGCGGAAGCCTTGCTCGTACATGAGGAGCACCAGGGTGGTCGTGCTCTTGAGCGGCCCCCCCTGGGTCATGACGTAGGGCTCGCTGAAGATCTGGAAGGAAGCGATCATCGTCACCACGCCGACGAACACGAAGGTCGGGCCCAGCATCGGCAGCGTGATGTAGCGGAACCGGTGCCACGCGCCGGCGCCGTCGAGCGCGGCGGCCTCATAGAGCTCCTCCGGGATGCTGGAGAGTCCCGCGAGAAACACCAGCATGTTGTAGCCGAAGTTCTTCCAGACCGAGAGCAGGATGATCGACGGCATCGCCCAGCTCGGGTTTCCCAGCCAGTCGATCGGGCCGATACCGAGGAGGCCGAGCCCCGCGTTGAGCAGCCCGTACTGCGGGTGATAGATGTAGCGCCAGACCAGCGCCACGGCGACGAGGGTCGTCACCCAGGGTGCGAAGAAGGCGCTCCGGAAGAAGGGCTTGAATCGCGTGAGCTTGGAATGCACCAGCAGGGCGGCGGCGAGGGATGCCGCGGCGGAGAGCGGTCCCCCCACGACGACGAAGTAGAGCGTGTTCCGGAGCGCCTTCCAGAACAGCGGCATGGCCAGCAGGTCGGTGTAGTTCTTGAGGCCGACAAAGCGGGTGCTGCCGAAATCTCCGATGGAATAGATGTCGAAATCGGTGAATGAGAGGAGGAACGCGCTCACCACCGGAATGGCGAAGAACACCCCGATCAGGAGCATCGCCGGTGTGATGAAGCCCCACCCGGCCCGCGCCTCCGACCGGCCGTCGCTGCCGCTCATGGCGTCCCGGCCGCGCGCCGGGCCCGGAGATACCGCCGGCGCTCCAGCAACCGGTCCACATCGGCGTCCAGCTCGGCCAGCGCCACCTGGGGGGATTTCCCTCCCCGCACGGCGGCCTCGGTGTGGTCCATCACCTTGGTGGTGACTTCCTCCCACTCCGGTATCATCGGCGTGGGGACCGCGCGCTCGAGCTGGATCCGGAATGCGTCTGCCTCCCGGTCGCCGGCGAGGGCTGAGTCAGCCCATGCCTCGCGGCGCGCGGGGAGATCGCCGGTCAGCCGGTAGAACTTCGCCTGCTGCTCGGGGCGGGAGAGGAAGTCGATCAGCTCGAGGGCGAGCGCCTGGTGCCTCGAGGCCCGGAAGACCACCAGGCTCGAGCCTCCCGCGAGCGAGACGCCGGATTCGGCGCCCTTCGGCCCGGGAAGCGGCGCGGTACCCCACGCATCCGCCAGCTCGGGCGGCAGCCGCCGGCGGAACTCCCCCAGATTCCAGGGCCCGGTGATGTACATCGCAAAGGAACCGCGGGCGAACTCCTGGTAGAGATTCGCGATCTCGGTGCTGCTCACCGGGGCCGCCAGGCCGTCCCGGTAGAGGGAGAGCAGAAACTCGAACGCGCGGGCGTAGGGCGGCTGGCGGAAGGCGCCGAACCCCTGCTCGGTCACCAGGGGAGAGCCCTGCTGGAGGCCGAGGATGGCCATCGGCGGCCACTCGTTGATGGGCAGAAAGATCGGGTACCCGCCCGGAGTCATGCTGCGCTTCATGGCCAGCATCGCCTCGCGCCAGCCGTGCCACGTCTCCGGCATCGCCGTGTAACCGGCTCGCGCGAGGATGTCTTTCCGGTAGAAGAGCACCCGGGTGTCCACGTACCACGGCACCCCGAAGAGCGTGTCATCGACCACATTGGTCGCCACGATGCCGGGGAAGTAGCTGCTGTCGCGCAGCCGGGAGCCGACCGGCGCGAGCGCGCCAAGCGTCACCATCTCGGGGATCCAGGTGTTGCCCATCGCGGCGACGTCGGGCGTGGCCCGGCCCACGATGGCGGTGAGCAGCTTCTCGTGCGCCGCGCTCCACGGAATCTGCTGCACCCGGACCCGGACCCCCGGATGCTCCTGCTCGAAGGTCCGCACCAGCTCGGCCGCGACCTCGCCCTCCCGGCCGAAGGCCCAGAAGCGGAGGGTGGAGGCGTCGTCGCCCCGAGAGCCGCAGGCGGCGAGGAAAGAGGCAAAGAGGCAAAGAGGCAACGAGGCAAGGTGCTCATTGCCACTTTGCCTCTTTGCCACCTTGCCTCTTCTCACTTTGAATCCAGCCAGCCGCCTCTGAACCCGGCCCGACGGAGACCCTGGATCAGATACGGGCTCTTCCGCATGTACCGCCAGACGAGATCGGACCGGTAGTTGGCGATCATGGCCACGATGGGACCCTGATCGATGCCCAGGTAGTCGGTGTCGAACCAGCCTTGGCCGGGAAGCAGGCGGCCGTGCTGCAACGGCACGTCGGACCACTGCCAGGTCGGATTGAAGGCGTCGAGAAATCCGTATTGCCCGAAGAGTCCCTCCCCATATTGCAGTCGCATCGCCAGGATCGCGGGGCCGGCAATCTCCGGCGCAAACGGCATCGAGCCCGCCGCGGCTGTGGGCGCCAGCGTCCCGTCGTCGCGGACCTCAGTGTAGGATGCCCCTCGGGCGGCATATGTGAAGAACCGCCGTGAGACGCCGTTCACCGCATGCGTCACATCGGCGGGACCGTCCGACGCGGTGAGCCCCCAGATGTCGGCGCCATATCCCGTCCATCCGTCCGGATTGGCGATGGCGTAGCCCCGCTGGGCATGCGCGGCGCGCCGGGAATTCTCGAAGTAGTCGATTCCCCGCCCGCGCATGTACCCGTCCCGGATGCCCCGGAAGTCCACCCAGACCTGCGAGTACTGATGCCCGAAAAGCGGCGCGAAACCGACGTGGCTCTGCCCGTAGAAATCGCCCCAGGTATAGGTCGAGGTCCAGGCGCTCCATGCTTCGGTGGTGATAGCGTGGGTGGGGGAGCCGAGTGCCAAAATGTAGACCAGCATGGCCTCATTGAAGCCGCGCCAGTCGAGCTGGTGGAAGCCGCGCTCAGGATACCAGCCCATCGTCACCAGCGGCGGACGGGGCTGGGCCCACGTCCAGTCCGTGCGGCGGTAGAGCGAATCGGTGTAGGCGCGGATCGCTGGCTCCAGCCCGCCGGCCCGATCGAAGTACTGCTGGCAGAAGAGCGCACCGGCGAGGAGCAGCGCCGTATCCACGGTGGAGAGCTCCACGGTCTGGAAGCGAT
>CAZHSO010000126.1:427-7868 GCA_964535105.1 uncultured Gemmatimonas sp. | reverse complement strand
TGTCGACGACTTCCCGCTCTTCATCCTCCGCCAGGATCTCGTTGCAGAGGGTGATGCACTCGTTGCAAATGTAGACCGACGGGCCGGAGATGAATTTCCGGACCGAATCCTTCGACTTCCCGCAGAACGAACACCGCAGGTGCTTGTCGTTGGACATGGCGGTCAGACTGCGCCGAAGCGCGGGTTGGAGGACGCCCGTAAGCTCAACCCCCCGCCGAACCGGGTCAAGTGGTGGGCACCGCGGCGACGGCGGCGGCCGGCACGACCGGATCGACATGGGGCGAGAAGACCGAGTCGATGATGCCGTAGGTCTTGGCTTCGTCCGCGCTCATGTAGCGATCCCGGTCCATGTCTTTCTCGATCTGGTCGATCGACTGGCCGGTGTGCTTCGCATAGAGCTCGTTCATCTTGGTGCGGAGATACAGGATTTCGCGCGCCTGGATCTCGATGTCGGATGCGGTGCCCTGGGAGCCGCCCGATGGCTGGTGGATCATGATCCGCGCGTGCGGCAGCGCGCTCCGCTTGCCCTTGGTGCCGGCGGCGAGCAGGAACGAGCCCATCGACGCCGCCATGCCCATGCAAATCGTGTTCACCGGCGCCCGCATATGCTGCATCGTGTCGTAGATTGCCATCCCGCTCGACACGACCCCGCCCGGCGAGTTGACGTACATGTAAATGTCCTTCTCGGGATTGTCGGCATCGAGAAAGAGGAGCTGGGCGATGATGATGTTGGAGACATCATCGTTGATCGGCGCGCCAAGGAAGACGATCCGGTCCATCAGGAGCCGGGAAAAGATGTCGTAGGTCCGCTCGCCGCGGCTCGACCGCTCGATGATGTAGGGCGGGTACAGCATGCTGGTCACGACGCTGCCTCGGTGACGGTGGACTGCGAGAGGAGATAGTCGAAGACCTTCTCCTCGGTGATCGACCGCGTGAGCTCGGGGAGCCGCTTGGCCTGCTCGAGCGAAGTGTAGATCTGGGCCGGCGTGGCCTTGCGCTGCTCGGCGATCCGCGCGATGCGCGCGTCGACGTCGGCTTCGGTGGCCTTGAGCGACTGCTGCTCGGCGATGGCGGACAGCAGGAGCTCGCGCCGCACCTGCGCTGCCGCGACCGGCCGGAACTCCGCGTTGAACTGCACGGCGTTGTCGTGGTCGACTTCGTACGCGTGCAGCAGGGAGTGCAGCATCCGGTCCACCATCGACGCGGGCGCCTCGACCCCGTTGGCCTCGATGAGCTGCTGCACCAGCTGTTCGCGCAGCGAGGCGTCGGCGTCGCGCGCGGCGGCAGCGGCCAGATCCTCGCGCACCGCGGCCTCGAGCGCGTCGAGAGTATCGAAGTCCCCGATTTCCCTGGCCAGTCCATCATCCAGCGGCGGCAATTCCTGCTTCTTTACCTCATGCAGGGTCAGCCGGACCGAGCGCGACATGCCGCGCCGCTCGGCATCGGGGTGGTCGTCGGGGAAGCGCACATCGGTGTCGATGGTCTGGCCGGGAAGGAGGGTCATGATTTTTTCTTCGAGGGACGGCAGCGCCTGGCCTTCACCCAGCACCATCGTGTACGGCTGCGCCTCCTTCGCCTCGCCGTTCTCGAGCGGAGCGACCTCCACCCGGACCATCTCCCCCGACGCGGGCTTGGCGCCCTCGATGGGGAGCCAGGTGGCCCGCTGCTCCCTGAGGCGGCCGAGCTGCTCGGCGACCATCGTGTCGGTGACCGGCTGGACTCTCCGGGTGAGTGAGAAGCCGCCGAGACGCCCGAGCTTGAGCTCGGGCCGCACCTCGACCACCAGCTCGAACTCGACCGGTTTTCCCGCCTCGAATTTGAGATTCCGGACCGAGGGATCGCCGATCGGCTTGAGCGATTCGGCGGTCTTGGCCTCCTCCCAGCCCTCGCGGATGACCTCCTCGATGACCCACTGCCGGATCTCGTTGCTGAAGCGGCGGCGGACCACCGCCTCGGGCGCCTTGCCCTGACGGAAGCCCGGAAGGCGGGCGCGCTTGGCATACTGCCGTACGGCCTTGGTCGTGGCCTCCTCGACCCGCTCCACCGGGATGGTGACGCGGAGATTCTTGGAGGCGGCGTCCTCAGCCGTCTTGGTGACGGTAATTGTGCTCATGGTGCAGGAAATCTAACCCGGTGCTGGGGGTTGGGGGGTGGGGGTTGGGGATTGGGGGCTGACGGCTGAAGGCTGATGGCTGACGGCTTTACCGCGCCGCAGTGGGCCCGGCCCCCAGCATGGAAGCCACTGCCTGGACCCCCAGTTTCGCGAGGCCGCTCAGCAGCGGAACGCCGAGGCCGGCCCCGAGGAGAAGCGCGTCGGCCGCCACCAGCTTGGGAGTCCACTCGTCAACCAGTCGCCGGCGGCGTGTCAGGAGAAAGGCACCCAGCGCGGCACCATTGAGGAGGACGAAACAGATCGCGGCGAACCAGAAGACTTTGGAGCTCAAGGCGGAGAGGAAGGAGACGAGCGTGTCTGCCATGGGGGCTCCCCGGTTGGGTACTGGGTGCTGGGTGCTGGGTGCTGGTGACTTGACCGATAGCCGATAGCCGATAGCTGATAGCAACTCCAGTGCGATCGGGGGGATTTGAACCCCCCCTTGCGGGACAGGATCCTAAGTCTGAATCGCGCTCGCACCCAGCCTGATCAGTCCTGATCTAGCCTGAACTTACAGGCGAGCGACCCCTCCCGGAAGCCGCCGGACCATCAACCGCTGAAAAAACTGCGGCGCTCCCGCTGGCCAGGTCTGCAAGTTGATGCAACCCTGTCCTCATTGCGGCGCAGTCCCTGGGGCTCGGTTCGCGCTGCTCGCCTTGCCGTTTGCACCCCGTGGCCGGGTGTGCGCCCCGTCACGCTCCCGCAATGCCGTGTGCTGCCAGCGGATGGCGCCGCCACCCTGAGCGGCACATCGCTTGCTCGCTCAGGAGGAGTGGGTTTTCTCAAGTCGCTCAGCGAGGACGACGCAATGATTCCAGGTATTCGCGGCTTCATGGTGTTGCCGGCTGTATCGGTTCTGCTCGCGATCGCGTGCGGGGGCGATGGTTCCACCGGTCCCGATGACCCGTCGGGTCCTCCGGTGGTGTTGAGCATCAATGGCGCGACCCAGCCCTCGGGTCCGATCGGCAGCACGGTCATCATCGAAGGCAGCAACTTCGGCGGAACTCAGGGCTCGAGCCAGGTGCTGTTCTCCAACGGGACGGGTGGCAGCGTACCGGCGGTGATCGCCAGCCCGAACGATTGGACCAGCACCTTCATCGTGACGACGGTTCCCGCCGGGACGTCCAGCGGCAACGTCGTGGTCCAGACCGCGCTGGGGAGCAGCACCGCGGTGCTCTTCACGGTGACCCAGAACGCCGTGTTCAGCCCTTCCACGATCAACTGGTCCACGACTACCGAGCTTTCCGCGGCGGTGAGCGGGCACGCCCTCGCGTTCGCCCAGCTTGGCGGTCCGTCCACGCGGGTCGTGTATTCCATCGGTGGCGCCGCCAACAACGGTGCGCCGGTCAATACGGTGCACCTGGCCACGATCGGCGCGGGTGTCGCGGTGAGTCCCTGGACCGCGACAACGCCGCTTCCGGGCGGGACCGCGTTTCATGCCGTCGCGGTCGCGACTGCGGCCAACTCTCGTATCACCAGCACCGGTTTTCTCTATGTCCTCGGCGGCGCCACGGATGTCGCCGGCACGCCGAGCAGCACGGTGTATCGGGGAGCGCTCGCGGCGGATGGGACGGTGAGCGCCTGGACGGCGGTCACCTCGCTTCCGGCCCCGTTGCACTCTTCGGGCGCGGCCATCTTCCACGGCGATCTGTACGTGGTGGGCGGAGCGACGACGGGCAACGCGCCGGTCGCAACGGTCTACCGTTCCCGGCTCGACGCGGCCGGCGGGTTGAGCGCCTGGCAGCCCCAGCCGTCGCTGCCGTTCCGGCGGGCCCATTTCGGATTCGGCACTTTTGGCGGCTACCTGTATACCTTCGGCGGCGACAGCGGCGCGGTCGCGCCGAACGGCGGCGCCCAATCCACGACAAGCATCGCCGACGTGGCCTTCGCCCGGATCAATCTGCGAACCGGCAATCTCGAGGCCTCGGGGTGGACCACGGCCGGCAACAAGCTCACCAAGAGCGTGAGCAAGCACACGGCCGTGGTGGCGGGTGGCTACGTCCTCATTACGGCCGGCCTCTACAACGGAGCGATGAGCGGATCGACCGAGCAGAGCTATACCCAGCTCAATCCGGACGGAACCGTCAGCAGCTTCAACGGAGCCACTGGCTCGAACACGATCGAGTCGCTGGCTTCGGGGGGCAATCTCTTCAATCACGCCGCGGTCGGGTACACGGACGCGACGGGGGTGTTCCACGTGCTGGTGGTCGGCGGGGACGACGTCAACACGCCGGGCATCAAACATCGAGGGGTCTTCTTCTACTAGGCGCCCGTTGCGATCGCCTGCTCCGCCTCGCACCGGGCCGGCCGCCCGAAGGGCGAAGTCCATGCAGATGATCCAGTCGCATGCGAACGCCGGGAGTCGAACCCGGACCCCTTGCGGGACAGGATCCTAAGTCCTGCGCGTCTGCCAGTTCCGCCACGCTCGCCGTCCGCTGAATGCTAGCTTATTATTGTCGGCTATGAAACCGACTCTCTTCGGAGCGCTCGCTTTGCTTGCCGCGCTCGCCGCATGCTCCTCCGGGGACTCCCGGCTCAAACAGCTCACCGTGGGCATCTCGAAGGACAGCGCGCTCAACGTGATGGGCGTTGAGAAGCCCACCCGCACCGATCCGTACCTGACCGACGGAAAGTTTTTTGAGCTCATGTATTTCGCCCCGCCGGGGGCGCCCGATTCCGTTCCGGACCGGGAAATGTCGCCTCTGGTTGCGGTGAACGGACTCCTGGTCGGTTGGGGCTGGGAGACCGTGGATTCGGTCGCGGGAGCGACCAAGATTCCGGTGGCGCCGAAGATAGTGCGGTAAGCGGTAAGCAGTGAGCGGGACCTACCCCTCAAGGCAGGTCCCGCTCACCGCTCACCGCTCACCGGTGTTTCGACGTCCTACCGGGCCAGCTGCACCCTCGCCACCCGCCGCCCGCCGCCCTGTGCCTCGCCGGCCTTGTTGTAGAGCACCAGCGTCACGATCCCGCTGGGGCCGGCATCCTTGAGCGCCGCGCGCAGCTCCGCTTCGGTGCGGACCGGAGTGCCTTCCACCGACAGGATGATGTCCGGGTTGCCGCTCTCTACTCCGAAGAGGGGCACTTCGGCTGCGGGACCCTCCTGATCTACACTCTGCACCACCACTCCGCGGAGTCCCGCCGGCGTGCCCAGCTCGGAGGCGATCTGGGTGGTGAGCGGCATGACGGTCACGCCGAGCGGCTTGATCACCGAGCCGGCAGGTGAGGCTTCGGGGTCGGCCGTTTCGTTCTGCGCTCCATTGCGCTCGGCGGCCGACTGCTCGGTGCCTGAGGCGGCCGAAATCAGCCGCACCGAGTAGGTCTTGCGGAGCCCGCCCTTGCGGGCGACCTCCACCTTCACCATGTCGCCGGGGCGCTTGAAGCCGACGATCTGCTGCAACTGCGCCGTGTAGTTCACCGGCTGTCCGTCGATCGTGATGACCACGTCACCCGCTTCGAGCCCGGCCCGCTTGGCGGGAGAGTTCTCGCCGGGGAAATTGGTGATCCGCACGCCCCTCACTTCGGGGAGCCCGACGTAACTTGCGTCGGTCGCGTCGGCATCGTCGACGAGGATGCCCAGCGCCGCCCGCTCGACGCGTCCGTTCTTGATGAGCTGCTCCATCACCTGCTTGGCCAGATCGATCGGCACGGCGAAGCCGTAGCCGACGTTGAACCCGGTCTCGCTGGCGATCGCCGAGTTGATCCCGATCACCTCACCCCGGACATTGACCAGCGGCCCACCGGAATTACCCGGGTTGATCGCCGCGTCGGTCTGGATGAAGTCCTGGATGCTTAGCTGGCTCCGGCCCGGCAGCCCGCGGAGTCCGCGGCCCTTGGCGCTGATGATTCCCGACGTCACCGTAAAACTGAGCGCCTCGCCCAGCGGATTGCCGACCGCCAGCACCCACTCGCCGATTCGGGAAGCGGCGCTGTTGCCGAGCGCGGCCGGGTTGAGCCCCTTGGCCTCGATCTTGATGACCGCGATGTCTGTCGTGGAATCCGTGCCGATAACGGTGGCGACGAATCTCCGGCCGTCCAGGAGCTGTACTTCGACCTTCTGCGCACCCGCCACGACGTGGTTATTGGTCAGGATGTACCCGTCTGCCGAGACCACGAAGCCAGACCCCGAGCCCCGCTCGATCCGGGGCGCGCCGTTCCGGGGCTGCTGGAAGAAGGGCTCGAAACCCTGCGGCACCCTCAGGTTTTGGGTCACCTGCTGCTTCCGCGTGGACTTGACGAACACCACGCTCGGCCGGACGTGCTCGGCCACGGCCGCGAAGGCGTCACTGAGCTCGGCCAGGGGTCGCGCCGCGGGAAGCGGGGGCGCCTGGACCGTCCGGATTGCCGGCTCACCCGTCGTCAGCCGGGGCAAGCCGCCCTGGGCCTGGGAGCTCCTGGGCAGGTCGAGGAGGCCGGCGAACAGGAGGCCCAGGAAAAAGGCCAATCCCACCAGGCCACCGAATTTCAACCAATTGAGCGAACGGACCGACATGGCTCTTAAACCTCGAGTTTATCTATTGCTGGAATCCAATATACCAACGATGCCCCGAGGCATGCGTAGGTTGCAGCATTGGGGTTGGGAGTTGGGAGCTGGGGATTGGGGATTTGCTTCCCCAGCCCCCAGCTCCCACCTCCCATCCCCCTACTTTTTCTCCTCATCCACAATCTCGTAATCCGCTTCCACCACATCGTCCTTCGCCTGACCACTCGAGGCCTCGGGGCCGGGGGATTCGGCGCTCTGAGTCGCCCCCGCGGCGTTCGCGGCGTCGTACAGGGACGCCCCCGCGGCGGAGTAGGCGGCGTTGAGCTCGGCGAGCGCAGTCTTGATCCCCGCCGAGTCGCCGGCGCGGAGCGCCTGCCGGCCCGCCTCGACCGCGGCGTCGAGCCGGGTCTTTACATCCGCCGAGAGCCGGTCCACCCACTCCTTGCTGTCCTTTTCGACCTTGTACACCAGGCCGTCGAGCTGGTTCCGGGCCTCGATCGACTCCCGCCGCTCCGAGTCCTCCTTGGCGTGGAGCTCGGCCGCCTTGACCATCTTGTCGATATCGGCGTCCGAGAGCCCGCTCGAGGCCTCGATCCGGATCTTCTGTTCCTTACCCGTGGTCTTGTCCTTCGCGGACACGTGCAGGATCCCGTTGGCGTCGAGGTCGAAGGTGACCTCGACCTGGGGCATCCCCCTCGGCGCGGGCGGAATTCCGGTGAGCTGGAACTTCCCGATCGTCCGGTTGTCGATCGCCATCTGGCGCTCGCCCTGCAGCACGTGGATCTCCACCGTCGTCTGGTTGTCCTCCG
>CAZHSO010000126.1:0-417 GCA_964535105.1 uncultured Gemmatimonas sp. | reverse complement strand
ACTTCTTCGTGGGGATCGTGGTGTTCCGCGGGATCAGCACCGTGGTGACGCCGCCGAGCGTTTCGATGCCGAGCGAGAGCGGCGTCACGTCGAGCAGCAGCACGTCCTTGACCTCGCCGCCCAGGACGCCGCCCTGGATCGCCGCGCCGATCGCGACCACCTCATCGGGATTGACCGACTTGTTCGGCTCCTTGCCGAAGAAGCCCTTGACGATCTCCTGGATCTTGGGAATGCGGGTCGAGCCGCCCACCAGGATCACTTCGTCGATCTGTTTGGGATCGAGCCCGGCATCCTTCAGCGCCTGCTGCATCGGCGGCAGGGTCCGCTGAATGAGATCGTCCACCAGCTGCTCGAACCTGGCCCGGGTCAGACTCAGATTGAGATGCTTGGGCCCCGACTGGTCCGCCGTGATGAACG
>CAZHSO010000125.1:0-7927 GCA_964535105.1 uncultured Gemmatimonas sp. | reverse complement strand
GCGCTCCGGCGCTTGCGCTGGCGAGGCTGCACCTCGCCCGCGACGATCGTGCCGCCGCCATCGCCGCGCTCGCGCGGCACAATGCGCTCGACGAATCGGCGCTGGCCTCGAATGTCGAGGAAGCACGGCTGCGCCAGGAGATCGGAGATCTGACGGGGGCGACCGCCGTGCTCATCCGGATCAACTGGATCACACCCTACGATGTTGGCGTGCACACCCGGCTGGCCGAGCTGCTCGATCAGACCGGCAATGTGGCGCGCGCACTGCAAGAGCGCCGGGCGGTGATCGCCGCCGGCCCCGCCGATCCGCTCGAAGCGCGTTACCAGCTCGCGCGCGCGATGGCCCGCGCCGGCGATGCCGCCGCCGCGCGACGGGAGATTCTCGCGGTGCTCGAATCGGCGCCGGCCTTCGAGAAGGCGCAGGCGCTGCTGCTCGAATTGCGGGCGAGGAGCCCCGAGGAGCGGGAACGATGATCCGCGCGTCACGGAAGCTCGCCCTCCTCTGCTTCGTCGTGGTCGCGGCGTCGGTGCTCGCCGCCCAGGGATTCCGGGATCGCTGCAACGGCTGCGCCGCGCTGGAGGCGCCGCCCAACCCGCGATACGACGGACGGTTCACCTACGCACGCATCAAATTCAACATGCTCGGCGGGGAGTTCGGCGGGCGATTCCGGGATATCAAGTGGGGCCACGACTATCCCGAGGCCGACCAGCATTTCCCGCTGATCGTGCAGGAGGTGACCACCACCCAGGTGCGCACCGACGGGAGCGTGATCGTCGCGCTCAACGATCCCGATCTCTTCAAGTTCCCCTTCGCGTACCTCTGCGAAGTGGGCTTCTGGATTCCGAGCGACGCCGAAGCGGCCGGGCTCCGGAACTACCTGCTCAAGGGCGGATTTCTCCTGATCGACGATTTTGCGGGGCAGCACATGTTCAACTTCGAGACCCAGCTGCGCAAGGTACTGCCTCAGGCGCGGCTGATTCCGATGACCGCCGACCATCCGATCTGGGATTCGTTCTACCGCATCAACGCGATGGAGTATTTCGGGGCGGCCGGCACCTTCAACGGGCTGGAGGCGCAGTTCTTCGGGATCTTCGAGGACAACGACCCGAAGAAGCGGCTGATGGCAATCGTGAACTATAACTTCGACGTCAGCGAGTTCTGGGAGTGGTCGAACACCGGGATGATCGCGATCGATCTGACGAATGAAGCCTACAAGCTCGGCGTGAACTATCTCATGTACGCTCTTTCCCACTGATCCGAAAGGACGCCGCGTGACGCTCGCTCCTCCGTCCCCGGGCCTCGACCACTTCGACGATGCGGCGCTCGCCGAGCGGCTCTCGGCTGCGCGCGCGCGCCTGCAGGCCGAGCTCTCCAAGGCCATCATCGGCCAGGAAGCCGTCATCGAGCAGACCCTGGTCGCGCTGCTCGCCGGAGGCAACTGCCTACTGGTCGGCGTTCCCGGTCTGGCCAAGACCCTTCTCGTCCACTCGCTGGCCCAGGCGCTCGACCTCAAGTTCTCCCGCATTCAGTTTACCCCGGACCTGATGCCGTCGGACGTCACGGGCACCGACGTGATCCAGGACGACCCGGTGAGCGGGCAGCGCAAGCTGGTGTTCATGAAGGGGCCGATATTCGCGAACGTCGTGCTGGCCGACGAGATCAACCGGACGCCGCCCAAGACCCAGGCGGCGCTGCTCGAGGCGATGCAGGAGCACCGGGTGACGGTGCAGGGGAAGACCTGGGAACTCGAGCCTCCCTTCTTCGTCTTCGCCACTCAGAACCCGATCGAGCTGGAAGGCACCTATCCGCTCCCTGAGGCGCAACTCGACCGCTTCATGCTGATGACGATCATGGATCATCTGCCCGAGGCGCAGGAGATGGATGTGGTGCGTAGGACCACTGCCGCGCCCCCCGATGCGATCCGTCCCGTCATGTCGCGCGAGGAGATTCTCGCGTTTCAGCGGCTGGTGCGCCGCGTGCCGGTGGCCGACCCCGTGACTGCCTACGCGGTCCGCCTGGGTCGGCTCTCCCGGCCCGGGGAGCCCGGCGCGCCCGATTTCATCCGCCAGTATGTGTCGTACGGGGCAAGCGTCCGCGCGGCGCAGGCGCTGGTGCTCGGCGGCAAGGCGCGCGCGCTGCTGCAGGGGCGGGCCCACGTGAGCTTCGATGACATCAAGGCGCTCGCGCCGGCGGTCTTCCGCCACCGCATCCTGCTCAACTTCCAGGCGCAGTCGGAGCGGGTTACCACAAATCAGCTCGCCGAAAAGCTGATCGCGACCGTTCCGGTGCCGCGCTCAGGGTTGTAGCCGATGACCGCCCCCGCCACCTATCTCGACCCCGTGCTGTTGGCGCGAATCGGCGACCTCGCGCTCCTCGCGCGCATGGTGGTGCATGGGTTCATGCACGGGATGCACCGCTCTCGCCGGGTCGGGCTGTCGCTCGATTTCGCCGAGCACCGCGCCTACCAGCCGGGCGACGACATCCGGCGCATCGACTGGCGGGTGTACGGCCGCACCGACCGGTTCTACGTGAAGGAGTACGAAGCCGACACCAACGCCGCGGTCACCTTCGCGCTCGACGCCTCGGCGTCGATGGACTTCGGCAGCGGGCCGGTCACCAAGTTCACCTATGGCCGGATGCTGGTGGCCGCGCTGGCCTGGCTTTCCCAGCGCCAGGGCGACCGGGTGGGCTTGGTGACCTTTGCCGGCGATCTGGTGGAGGTCGTCCCGCCTTCGACGCGGCACCTGCGGCTCATCCTTCATACGCTCGGCCGCGCCAAGCCTGGCGGCGCCGGGCAGCTTCGCCCGATGCTCGAGCGCGCCGCCAGCCTCACCACGCGCACCGGCGTCACGGTGGTGGTCTCCGATTGCTACGAAGATCCGGTCGCGGTCCAGAAAGGGGTGGGGTCGCTCCGCGGACGAGGCCACGATGTAATCCTGTTCCACCTGCTGGATCCGGCGGAGCGGGATCTTCCGGGAGACGGTGCGGCGACCTTCGAGGATGCCGAGAGCGGCGAGCGGTTGCCGCTCCGCCCCGAAGCGCTCCGCGAGAAGTACCAGGCGCAAGTGGCGGGGCACCGCGCCGAGCTGGCCCGGCTGCTGGCGCAGAACGGTTCCGACTATGTGGGACTGACGACCGACCAGCCGCTCGACGTGGCGCTGCACGCATACCTCGAGCAGCGGCTCGCGTCGAGCCGGGTGCGCTGATGGGACTCGGGTTCCTGGTTCCCGCCTTTCTCGCCGGCCTGGCGGCGCTGCTGGTGCCGATCGTGCTGCACCTCCGGCACCGGGAGCGGGACCAACCGCGGCGATTCCCCTCGCTGATGTTCCTGCGCCGGATCCCGATTCGCACCGCGAGCCGCCGCCGGATCACCGACTGGCTCCTGCTCCTGCTTCGGGCCGCCGCGGTGGCGCTCCTGGTCGCCGCCTTCGCCCGCCCGTTTCTCGGCAGCACCGTTACCGAAACGCGCTCGACGCCGGCCCGCGCGGTCGTCTTGCTGCTCGACCGCTCGCTCAGCATGAGCCACACGGCCGTCTGGCCCGTGGCGCTCGATTCGGCGCGAAAGATCATCGCCGGCCTTGCCCCCGCTGACCGGATTGCCGTGGTGCTGTTCGACGATGAAGCCGAAGTGGCGCAGCCGCTGAGCGGCGATCATGGCGCGGCGCTCGCGGCGGTCAATGCGGCGCGGCCCACGAGCCGGGGCACCCGGTATGCCTCGGCGCTCAGGGCTGCGCGGCAGATCCTGGGCGGGGCGCGCGGGATGCTGGGCGAAGTCCTGGTCGTGACCGACATGCAGCGGAGCGGCCTCGCCGGACTCGCGGGACTCGAGCTACCCGCGGATCTCGGCGTCCGCGCGGTGCTGGTGGCGCCAGCGCTCCGCCCCAACGCGGCTGTGGTGGGCGCCGAGGTCCAGCGCGTGCCCGACGGCGACCGGAGCCGTCTCCTCGTGGCCGCGTGGGTGCTGAGCCGCGATCTCGGCGCGCCGCGCCGGGTGCGCCTCGCGCTCGCGGTGAACGGCCGGGAGGCGGCGTCACGCGAAGTGACGCTCCCCGCGAACGGTGCAACGATGGTGACCTTCGACGGCGTACCGATGGCGGTGGGACGCGCCCGCGCCACCGTCGCCCTGCCGGCCGATCCTCTCATCGCCGACGACACGCTGCACCTCGTGATTCCCGCCGAGGCTGCGCTGCAGGTGCTCGTGGTCGCGGCGCCGGGAGCGCGTCTCGAAGAAACGCTCTTCCTGGAGCGCGCGCTCACAATCGGACGCGAGCCGCGGTTCGTCGTGCAGCGCCGCTCGGGAGCGCCCCTCACGTCCGCGGCGCTCCGCAACGCGGCGGTGGTGTTCCTCGCGGACGTGCCGGTGCCTGCCGGTGCGGGAGGCGCCGCGCTCAAGGCGTGGGTCGAAGCGGGAGGAGGCCTGGTCGAAGCGGCGGGGCGCCGTCTGGGCGCGCGGCCGCCGGCGGCCTCATTCCTGCCGGGGACAATTCGTGGCACAGTGGAGCGAATGGACGACCGCGGCGGTGCGTTCGGCGAAGTCTCGCTCGATCATGCGGTGTTCGCGCCGTTCCGGGGGGGCGGCGCCGCGGCGCTGGGCGCAGCGCGCTTCCTGAGCTACCCGCGGATCGAGCCGGCCGCGGGAGCGGAGGTCATCGCGCGCTTCGATGACGGTGCACCGGCGCTGGTCGAAAAGGCCCAGGGTGAGGGCCGGGTGCTCCTGCTCGCGGCGCCGCTCGACGCAGTGACCGGCGACTTCCCGCTGCAGCCGGGGTATCTCCCGTTTCTGCGGCGGCTCGCCGTCTACGCGTCGGGCCATAAAGCCCGGCCGCCCTGGCGAACGTCGGGAGAGACCGGTCTGATACCCGGCTCGGTCAGGGACCCGGTGGTCTCGACCCCCTCTGGCGCGCTCCTGCGCCCCGGAGCGGACTCGACCGGCCGGGCATTGGCGCTTCAGGAGGCCGGGTTCTACGATGTATATGAGGGCCGGTCCGCCGGGGAGCCGGTGGAAACCTTCGCGGTGAACGCCCCCGCAGCCGAGTCCGACCTGACACCGGCGGACGCGCGCGAGCTGCTGCTGGGCGTGCGGCGCGGCGATTCGGCGCAGGCGGTGGCCGCGGAGCCCCCGGCCCCGCGCGAGCGCGAGGGGCGTCAGCGGCTCTGGAGACTGTTGCTCGCAGCGGCGCTGATCGTCCTGCTGGTGGAAACGGTGATTGCCAATCGCGGGTGGCGGGGAACGGCCGGAATCGGCCTCACCGCGCCGCCCGAAAGGAGCCCGTCATGACCGCGCCTCTCCACGATCCCAGACGCGCAGACGCGGAGCTGCGAGACGCTGTGCGAGGCCTCCGCGCGCGGTGGCGCCGGCGCATCCTCGCCGAAGGAATGGCAAAGGTCGCCGTCGCGGCATTGCTGGCTCTGCTCGCGGGGGCCATCGTGACCAAGGTCGTGGGCGCAGGCGCAGGCGCGGGAAGCATGGTGACGGTTCGGGTGATCGGGTATTTCCTGATTGCAGCCGCGGCGTTCCGTTATCTGGTCGGGCCGTTCCTCGGGCCGCTCGACGACACACGATTTGCCCTGTACGTCGAAGAGCGCGCTCCCGAGCTCCGCCAGGTTCTGGTCAGCGCGGTCCACGAGCTCGCCACGCCGGAGACGGCGCGTCCCTCGCCGGCGCTCTCGCGGCGGCTCATGCTGCAGGCGCTCGACGACGTGCAACGCCTCGATGCCGGCCCCGGTCTCGAGGGGTCGCGCTTTCGCCGCGCCGCCGGCCTCTTCGCCGGTGTGGCCGCGGCCGCGGCGCTGCTGATCATGGTGGGGCCGCCGGTGCTCCGCGACGCAGCTCGTGCCCTCTTCGTGCCGTGGAGCGAGGCTGCGGCGGCACCGGTCTTCGCGGTCCAGGTGGTTCCCGGCAACGCCACGGTTCCGCGGGGCGGCGCACTGGAGATTCGCGCCACGCTGCGCAATTTCGCTGCGGAGGGGGCCGAGCTCGTGCTGCGTGCCGATACCGCCAGCGAATGGGTGCGTATTCCGATGGTCCGGGACTCGGCCAGGGCCGAATTCACCGCGCGGCTCTTCGACCTGACCAGCGCCACCGAGTACTACGCCGAAGCCAACGAGGTTCGCTCCCGGGTCTTCAAGCTCACCATCGCCGATCTGCCGGCGGTGCAAAAGTTGTCCCTCGAGCTCCGCTTCCCCAGCTACACGGGATTGCCGGTCGAGCGGATCGAAGAGGGCGGCGACGTCGCGGCGGTGCGCGGCACCACCGTCACGGTGCGCGCGACCACCAGCCGCGCCGTGCAGGGCGGCTCGATCCGGCTCGAAGACGGCAGCACCGTTCCGCTCGCCGCCGATTCTGCCGGACGCCTCGTGGGGTCGTTCCGCGTGGCCAAGGATGGATTCTACCGTCTCGATCTCGTCGCCATCGACGGGACCGCCGTCCCCGGTGCGATTCAGTATGTCATCGAGGCGCTCGACGATCGCGCCCCGATCGTGCGGATCGAAGAGCCGGGCCGCGACAGCAAGGTCACCTCGGTCGAAGAGGTCACCGTCGCGGTGCGCGCGTCCGATGACTATGGCGTTGGCGGGCTCGAGCTCCACTACGGCATCAATGGAGGACCGGAGCAGCGGATCGCTCTCGGCGATTCGGCGCCCCGCCGAACCGCGCTCGATGCCCGCGCCGCGCACACCCTCTTTCTAGAAGAGCTCGGTCTCCAGCCCGGTGACCTCGTCTCCTACTATGCCACCGCGTGGGATGGAGGCGGCAACACATCCTCGAGCGACATCTACTTCCTGGAGATTCGTCCCTTCGGCCGGGACTACAAACAGGCGGAGTCCGGCGGCGGCGGAGGGGGCGGGGGGGGAGACAGTCCCGAGGGGCTCTCCGCCCGGCAGCGGGAGCTGGTGGCGGGGACCTTCAACTGGCTGCGCGACAGCGCGCGGGTGAGCGACCGGGAGCGGAGGGAGAACGTGACCACCCTCGCGATCGGCCAGGGACGCTTGCGCACCGACGTGGAGGGGCTGGTCCGCCGCCTCGTCGAGCGGAACATCGTCTCGGCCGACACCGCGTTCCGGCTGATTCATGCGGCGCTCGATTCGGCGGCGAAGGAGATGCAGGGCGCGGAAGAGCGTTTGGGCCGCCGCGCCCCGCGCGAAGCGCTTCCCAAAGAGCAGCGGGCGCTGCAGCTGGTGCAGCGCGCCGAAGCCGCCTATCGCGAAGTGCAGGTGCAGATGGGTGGCCAGGGAGGCGGCAGCGGCGGGGGCGCCCGCTCGCAGGCGGAGGATCTCGCTGACCTTTTCGAACTGGAGAACGACAAGCTTCGCAACCAGTACGAGTCGGTACAGCAAGAGCAGGAAAAGGCGGCAGAGCGGGAGCTCGACGAGACCGCCGAGCGCCTGAAGCGTCTGGCGAGCCGCCAGCAGCAGGAGAACGAGCGGATGCAGCGCATGGCCGACGCGATGCGAGACCGAATGGGACAGCAGGGCGGCGGCGGTGGCGGAGGAAGCTCGCAGCGCGAGCTGGCGCGCGAGGCGGAAGAGGAAGCCAGGCGGCTGGAGCGGCTGGCCCGCGAAAAAAATTCGCCGGAGCTCGCGGAGGCCGCCCGCCGGACGCAGGAAGCGGCGGAGGCGATGCGCCGCGCCGCAAGCGGAACGCCGAACGCCTCGAGCCAGGGCGGCACCGCGCTCGATCGGCTTCGCGGCGCAACCCAGAAGCTGGAGAACGCGCGCTCCAGCGGGGCCAGCCAGGGGGTGAAAGATCTGCAGCGCCGCGCCGAAGAGCTGGGAGAGCGGCAAAAGGAGATTGCGCAGGGTGTGAGCGAGCTACCCGGCACCTCGGGCGCCGATCGCGCGGAGCGAATGCGGCGGCTCGCCGAGCGGAAGGATGGTCTCTCCTCCGAGGTGCAGCGCCTGGAGGCCGACGCCGAGCGACTCGCTCGCG
>CAZHSO010000124.1:0-8061 GCA_964535105.1 uncultured Gemmatimonas sp. | reverse complement strand
CCGGGTGCGGCGAGCCGGCCGATTTGCTGTGGTCCGCCCTGTCCACCGCCGCCCCCGCCCCCGCCGGGGCCGCCGCCGCACGTCCCGCCGCCCCCGAAGCCCCCTTGTCCCGGCGACACCGGAAGCGGATCGCTGCACAGATTCCACTGCACCCGATTGATTCCCGCGTCGCCGGTTGCGTTGAGCATCCGGAATACCGCCCCCGTCGTCGGGTCGGTGATGCTGAGCTTGACCCCGCTCGCCGGGCTCTTGAGGTAATAGTTGATGGCGGTTCCGGCCGGGGCGTTCTCGCCGCGGAATCGCTTGGCGCCGGTGACCGACCGGCGAAGACTGATGTCCTCTTTCCACGCGACCGCCTCGCGCGGCTCGAAGAATGTCACGTCGCTCGCGAGGACCGCGGGCGTCAGTTGCTGCAGCGGGGTGATGTCGTCCATCACCCACGCGCTCCGTCCGTGGGTGGACAGCACGAGGTCGTTGTCGCGCGGGTGGATCACCACGTCGTCGATGCGCACGACCGGCAGGCCCGGCATCAGCGGATTCCACTCTGCCCCTTCGTCGAGGGAGATGAAGAAGCCGAATTCGGTCCCGGCGTAGAGCAGCCGGGAATTCTTCGGATCCTGGCGCACCGTGTTGACGTTGCCGAACCCGGGCAGGTTGTTCGCGATCGGGGTCCAGGTGCGGCCATAGTCGCGGGTGACGAAGATGTACGGCTTGAGATCGTCGCTCCGGTGCCCGTCCAGCGAGACGTACGCCGTGCCGGGATCCACATACGACGGCTCGACCCGGGAGACGTAGTACTCGAAAGGGCCGCCGGGGATGTTCTTGCCGACCTCGCTCCAGGTAGTGCCGCCGTCCCGGCTGACCTGGATGTACCCATCGTCGGTCCCCACCCAGTACACGCCGGGGAGCACCGGCGATTCCGCCACGTTGATGATCGTCCCGTAGAAGCTGGTCCCGTCGTCCCTCGAATTGACGCAGGCACCGACCCGCGCTCGGCCGCAGCTCGGCAGCGACCCCCGGTAGCCGAGAATCTCCCGCTGGGTGCGATCGACCTGGCGGGTGAGATCGCCGCTCATCGTCCAGGTTTCGCCCCGGTCGAAGGAGCGGAAGAATCGGTTGGCTCCGGTCAGGATGGTGCGCGGGTTATGGGGCGAAAGCACGATCGGCGTGCTCCAGTTCCACCGGAGCCGCACACTGGTGTCGGGTACCGGCCGAATCGTCGGGTTGATCCCGCCTCTCGGGCGGATGCTGCTGCTGGTTCCGGCCCGAAGGTCGAGCCGGTTCATCGCCCCATTCTGCGATTCGGTGAAGAGAATCGTGTGGTCGGTGGGATCGATCGCGCTCCAGAACCCATCGCCGCCGCCGACCCGATACCAGTCTTCGGACAGAATCGGGCTCGACCGCAGCGAGCTGGGTCCGCACCAGCTCCCATTGTCCTGGAGTCCGGTGCAGACGTAGTAGGGCCGGCGCATGTCCACCGAGGCGTGGTAGGGCTGGCCCACCGCCCAGCTGCGCAGCGATTCCCAGGTCGTAGCACCGTCGCGAGAGACGTCCACCCCGCCATCGTTGCCGTACATCACGTGCCGGCTGTCCTTCGGGTCGATCCAGATGGCGTGGTGATCGCCGTGGCCGAAGCCCGAGAGCGTCCGCCAGGTGCGTCCGCCGTCGGTGGATTTCGATGCGGATGCCCCGCCGACGTACACCGTGTTCTCGTCGTTGGGGTCGATCCGGATCTGGCTGTAGTACATCGGGCGGCTGTTCTGGTTGCTCCGGAACTCCCAGGTGCGGCCGCCGTCCGAGGAGCGCCACACACCGGAGACCTGCGGGTCGGGCGGGAGTGCCTGGCCTCCCTGTCCACCGCCGCCCCCGCCCCCGCCGCCGCCCTGGCCACCTGCCCCCGCGGGGGCGGCCGCGCTGGCCGGCTCCTTGTCGGGGCCGACTTCGATCTGGGTGTAGATCACCTGCGGGTTGGACCGGGAGATGTCGAGCCCGATCCGCGCCATCGTGCCATTGGGAAGGCCGTTCCCGGTGACCCGGGTCCAGTTCTCGCCGCCATCGGTGCTCCGCCAGATACCGCTGGTGGCGCCGCCGCTGGCGAATCCCCATGGGGTGCGCCGCCGCCGGTACATCGCCGCCCACAGCTCGTTGGGATTCGACGGGTGAATCACGAGATCCGTTGCCCCGGTGTGCTCATCGAGATAGAAGACCTTCCGCCAGGTGCCCCCGCCATCGGTGCTCTTGAACACGCCCCGCTCGGCGTTCGATCCGAAGAGATGGCCCACCGCGGCCACCCAGACTATCTGGGGATTGGTCGGGTGGACCACGATGCGGGCGATCGACTGGGTTTCGCGGAGCCCGACATGCGTGAACGTCTTCCCGCCATCGGTGGTCTTGTACACCCCGTCACCGAAGGAGGAGCTCTGCCGGTTGTTGGGCTCCCCGGTGCCGACGTAGAGCACATCGGAGTTCGACGGCGCCAGGGCGAGGTCACCGATCGAATGCGTGCCGTAGCGTTCGAAGACCGGCTCCACTGTGATGCCGCCATTACTGGTCTTCCAGAGTCCGCCGGTGGCGAAACCGGTGTAGAACGTGGTCGGATTCTTCTCGTCCACGGCGAAGTCGTTCACCCGGCCCCCTTGTCCGATGGGGCCGATGACTCGCCAGCGGAGGCCGCGGAGCAGGGAATCGGCCGGCTGACTCGGTGTCGTTTGGGACGAAAGCGCCGAGGCGACCAGCAGAGTCAGGAGAGCGGTGGGAAACGCGGCGAGGCGGCGCACGGGCGAGCTCCGGTAGGGAAGGCCAAAGGGAGAATCGGTCTCCCCGGGGGACGCCGCAAGGGGCGCCCGCGACGCGCGCGAATTCAGCCCCACACCGTCTTCACGGTACGGTAGGCGCGCAGCCGCGGGTCGGCGGTGACCAGCGCCGCCCCCAGGCCCAGGGCGGTCGAGAGGATCATTCGGTCGGCCGGGTCGCGGTGCGGGAAATTCTCGAGCGCCACGGCCCGAGCCGCGATCCGGTTGTCGACCGGAACGAACCGCACGAACGGCAGCGCCTCGACGCTGGAGATCCACGCATCCACCGGGACGGTCAGCTCGAGCCGCCCGCGTGCGGCCAGCATCGCCAGCTCCCAGATGCTGATCGATGACACCGCCACCGAGTCCCCGGAGTCCACCGCCCCGTCGATCAACCTCCGGGCCTTGGCGGGTATCCGCCCGGGGGCGGAGACCCACCATACCAGAGCATGCGTGTCCAGCACGATCACCGCGTACTCTCCCAGTCGTCCTCTCCCACTGGTTCGGTCGGAGCCTGGTACTTCAGCACCGTGTCGCGGAGCGCCCGGAGGGCCTGGCGAGGGTCCTCGCGATACGGAATCAGCTTCAGCACCGGAGTGCCGCGATCGGTGATCACGATGGGCTGCCCGGTGTGCTCGACCTGGCGGAAAAGTTCGAGGGCCCGGGCCTTGAACCGGGATTTGGAAACGGTGACGCTCATGAGACCCTGGTCAGATGACTGTGGTCATATCATACTAAATCCCCGGCTCGGGGGCAATCCATTAGTTGCGGAAGCCCAGCGCGTCAGCCACGGTGCGCTGGCGCTCGTCCAGCGTGAGGAAGGAGATGGTCGCCGGGTCGCCCGCCAGGTAGAGCGCCACCGCCAGGTGCCAGCAGTCCGCCCCGCGTGCGTACCCGGCATCGAGCACCCGCTGGATCTCCGGTCCGAGTGACCGATCGGGGACTACCCAGGAGACGGCGGCCAGCAGGTCGGGCTCGCCTCCAATCCCATCGCGCCGGAACGCGGCTCGCAGCTCGGCCTCGAGCAGGTTGGCCGAGAGCAGGTCGTCGAACCCGGCCAGCCGGCGCGCCAGCGCAGCGGCACCGCGCTCGGCATAAGCGATTGCGAGCAGGCAGGAGGTGTCGACGTAGGCGAACTTCATTACTCGCGCTCGGCGAGAAAGCGCGCGAGGGCGCCGGGCCGCTTCACGACCGGTTGGAGCCGGTGCGCGCCGGGCCGCCGGCGTATCACGGCCCCCCGCTCCTCCAGGCTCGCCAGCCGCGCTTCGATACCCCCTTCGGACCGGTCCACCGGCCGGATCTCCGCGACCGGTTCGCCACGGACCGTGACGATGACGCGCCGGCCCTCCCGGACCTGGCGCACGATGGCCGACAACTTGGCCTTGGCTTCGTACAGCGAATAGGTGTTGCGCATGCCAGGTAGCTTATCAAGTCTAGTCAGACTAGTCAAGTCGGACAGCGGCTACCGGGGTAAGCTGCCGCCCGATTCGGATGGGGGTAATTCCGGTATATTTCGAGTGGCTGCGGAGGCCACTCCCATGACGACCCGCGAAGCCCGAACGATCCCCACGATCCCGGCCCGGGGCCGGAGTCCGAGCCCCGGCGCATACAGTGCGCCCACCGACCTGATCGAGGTCCCTCGCAATCCGGGGATCCCGCTCGACCTGGGCTGGGTGCGAGATATCCGCATCAATCGCAGCGCAGTCGAGCGCCGAGCGGCCAGCATCCCCACCCGCCGCTCGATCAAGTCGTCGTGGCAGGCCGGCTGGCTCTTGCGCGCGATTTCCCTGATGGATCTGACGACCCTCTCGGGCGACGACACGCCCGGGCGGGTGCTCCGGCTCTGCGCCAAGGCGCGCCGCCCGGTCCGGGGAGATCTCCTGGAGGAGCTCGGCGTGGGTGATCTGGATCTCAAGGTCGCCGCGGTGTGCGTCTACCACGCCTTCGTCGAAACGGCGGTCAAGGCGCTGTCGGGGAGTGGCATCCCCGTCGCGGCGGTGTCTACCGGATTTCCGGCGGGGCTCTCCCCGTTGCCACAGCGTATCGCCGAGATCGAAGCCTCGGTCGAGGCCGGGGCGGAAGAGATCGACATCGTCATCACGCGGGCGCATGTCCTCACCGGCAACTGGGCCGCGCTCTACGACGAGGTGAAGGCCTTTCGCGCCGCGTGCGGTCCCGCCCACCTCAAGGCAATCCTGGCGACCGGCGAGCTCGGCACCCTCAAGGAAGTGGCGCGCGCGAGCATGGTGGCGATGATGGCCGGTGCGGACTTCATCAAGACCTCGACCGGGAAGGAGAGCGTCAACGCGACGCTGCCTTTCGGGATCGTGATGGTACGGCAGATCCGGGAATACCGGGAGCGCACCGGGTATCTGATCGGCCTGAAGCCGGCGGGCGGGATTCGCACCGCCAAGCAGTCGCTCGACTGGCTGGCCATGATCAAGGAAGAATTGGGCGACCGCTGGCTGCGCCCCGATCTCTTCCGCTTCGGCGCCTCGAGTCTGCTGACCGACATCGAGCGCCAGCTCGAGCACCACGCGACCGGGCGATACTCCGCAGCCCACCGTCACCCCATGGCCTGACATGACTTCCATTCGCGAAGCATTTGATTCGATGGCATGGGGCACCGCGCCGGAGTCGGCCGCCACGGCGCAAGCGTGGCTCGACCGGCACGGCAAGCGCTTCGGGCACTACATAAACGGAGCCTGGGTCGAGCCGCGGGATACTGAAACGTTCGCCACCATCAATCCCGCCACCAGCGTGGAGCTGGCCCGGGTGGGACAAGCGTCACCGGAGGATGTGGACGCGGCGGTCAAGGCGGCCCGCGCTGCGCAACCCGGCTGGCGGGCGCTCGGAGGACATGGCCGGGCCCGCTGGCTCTATGCCATCGCGCGGGAGATTCAGCGCAACAGCCGGCTCTTCTCGGTCATCGAGACCCTCGACAACGGCAAACCGATCCGCGAATCCCGCGACATCGACATCCCCCTGGTCGCCCGGCACTTCTATCATCACGCCGGCTGGGCCCAGCTCATGGATACCGAGCTCGCGGGTTATGGGCCGGTCGGCGTCGTGGGCCAGATCATTCCGTGGAACTTCCCGCTGCTGATGCTGGCCTGGAAGATCGCACCGGCCCTGGCGATGGGAAACACCGTGGTGCTCAAGCCGGCGGAGTTCACCTCGCTCACCGCGCTGCTCTTTGCCGACATCTGCCTTGGCCTCGGCCTCCCGCCCGGCGTCGTCAACATCATTACCGGTGACGGTAAAACCGGCGCCGCGCTGGTGGATCACCCGGACGTCGACAAGATCGCCTTCACCGGTTCGACCGAGGTGGGCCGGATCATCCGCATCGCGACGGCCGGCAGCGGGAAGAAGCTCTCCCTCGAGCTGGGCGGAAAATCGCCGTTCATCGTCTTCGAAGACGCCGATCTCGACAGCGTCGTCGAAGGGGTGGTAGACGCGATCTGGTTCAACCAGGGCCAGGTCTGCTGCGCCGGCTCGCGGATCCTCGCGCAGGAGAGCGTCGCCCCGCGCCTGATCGAGAAGCTGCGCGCCCGCATGGAGACGCTCCGGGTCGGCAGCCCGCTCGACAAGTCGGTGGACATCGGGGCGATCGTGGCGCCGGTACAGCTCGAGACGATTCAGGGGCTGGTGCAGAAGGGAATCGATGAAGGCGCCACCTGCTGGCAGCCGAGCTGGAGTCTACCCAAGGACGGACTCTTTTATCCGCCCACGCTGTTCACCGATGTCACCCCCGCCGCGACTATCGCCCAGGTGGAGATCTTCGGTCCGGTGGTGGTCCTCATGACCTTCCGCACTCCAGCCGAGTCGGTCGAGATGGCGAACAACACGCGGTATGGCCTCGCCGCGAGTGTCTGGAGCGAGAATCTCAACACCGCGCTCGACATCGCGCCGCAGCTCAAGGCCGGCACGGTCTGGGTCAATTGCACCAACATGTTCGATGCGGCGAGCGGATTTGGCGGATACCGCGAATCAGGATACGGGCGGGAGGGCGGGCGGGAGGGGCTGTGGGAGTATGTGAAGAGGCAAAGAGGCAAGGAGGCAAAGAGGCAAGGTGAGGACGACGCGGAGACGCGAAGACGCGAAGTCGCGGATGCACCTTCCCGCGTCCCCGCGCCCTCGCGTCCTCGCGCCGACCTCCCTCCCATCGACCGCACCCCGAAGCTCTACATCGGCGGCAAACAGGCCCGTCCGGACGGCGGCTATGCTCTACCCGTGCTCGACGCCACCGGCAAACAGATCGCGTCGGTGGGCCGCGGGAACCGGAAGGACATCCGGAACGCCGTAGAGGCCGCCCACAAGGCGGAAGCAGGCTGGGCCGGAAGCACGGCGCATACCCGGGCCCAAGTGCTCTACTACTTCGCCGAGAACCTCGCCGCGCGGGAGAGGGAATTCGCGGAGCGGCTCGCCGCCGTCACCGGTTGCTCCGGCGAGTCGGGCGCGGCCGAGGTCGCCGAATCGATCCAGCGTGCCTTTACCTATGCCGCGTGGGCCGACAAGTACGACGGCCGCGTCCACGCGACGCCATTCCGCAATGTCACGCTCGCGATGAACGAGCCCATTGGTGTGCTCGGCCTGGTCGCCTCCACCGACGCGCCCCTCCTCGGGTTCCTCTCACTGGTGCTCCCGGCCGTCGCCATGGGCAACACCGTCGTTGCGGTGCCCAGTGAGCGCTGGCCGCTCCTCGCGACGGATCTGTACCAGGTCTTCGACACCTCCGACGTTCCCGGCGGCGTGATCAACATCGTCACCGGAAACCGCAAGGAGCTTGCGCCGGTGCTCGCCGCGCACGACGACGTGGACGGGATCTGGTTCTACGGCCCGCGCGAGGAAGCGGCCGAGATCGAGAAGCTGTCCGCCGGCAACATGAAGCGCACTGCAGTATCGTGGAGTCAGATCAATTGGTTGGATGGGCAGGAAGGGCAGGGGGAGGAATTCCTGCGCCAGGCGACCCAGGTGAAAAACATCTGGGTGCCCTACGGCGCTTAGGAAGCCGGCGGCTCGGCGCGCTCCAGGAGGGCGATTCCCGAAAACCGCATGAACTCGGCGCGCTCGCAGCCGGTAAAGAGCTGCTCGCATGTCGCTGGACGGTCCATTCACCCAAGGTGTACTTTAGGAGGGGCGATCTTAATTCCTATGTGGCCGGATTCGGCGCATTCTCACTAGGTCACCAGAACCATGGGCGGGGGAGGACTGTTGCAACGACTTCGCATCGGCGTGCTCGATCTCGTCACAAAGAGCCCTAACCCAT
>CAZHSO010000123.1:0-8171 GCA_964535105.1 uncultured Gemmatimonas sp. | reverse complement strand
GCAAAGAAATGCTCGCCGGCATAAATCCCCACCCCACCAAACATTCCTCGGGAACGAATATCCCTGGTCACCCGGCCGAGCTGGTCGAGGACGAAATCGCGATAGGAGGGGGAGACCGGCATCAGATCGCCGCACGCCGCTTGAGCCGCTCGTACTGCTCCACCACCGCGCGCGCAGCCCCGTCCGGGTGAACATCGAGGACCAGCACGCCTCGTGCCCGGAGCTGGCTCAGCGCCTCCTCCCGCGCCTCGAGCAACTCTTCCGCCGCGGCCCGCTCGAAGGCAGCGCCGAGATCGGACGGCCGGTTCGAGGCGAGCCGCGCGAGCCCGGGATCGCGCAACGTCACCGCGAGCGGAAGATGCCGTGGACGGAGCGTTCCCGCCTGCGCGACGAAGGCGTCGCTCGCGGTGCGGTCGATCACGTCGGTGAGGAGCACGGTGAACGCCCGCTTCCGGGTGCGGGCCGCCAGATACGCGAACGCGGCGGGGTAGTTGGGCTCGACCAGCCGCCCTTCGATGCCCGCAAGCGCATCGAGCACCAGGCGCAACGCGCGCCGCCCCCGGCCCGGCGGCACGTAGGACAGCACCTCGTCGGCGAATACGAGCAGCCCGATGTTGTCGTCGTGGGCGACGGCGGCGTGCGCGAGCTCGAGCGCCGCGTCCACCGCCGCTTCGAGACGCGCGCGGCCCTCGATTTCCGCGGTGAGCAGCCGGCCCGCATCGATCACGATCATCACATGCTGGCGCCGTTCGACTTCGTATTGCCGCGCCATCAGCTTGCCCCGCCGCGCCGTGGCCTTCCAGTCGATGCTGCGGGTTTCCTCGCCCGGCACCCATTCCCGAAGACTCTCGAACATCCGCCCTTCGCCCACTCGCCGCAGGCTGCGGAATCCCGCTTCGCGCCTCCGCTGAACCTGGCCGGGAAGCGCGCGCAGCGCGGCCGAGCGAAGACTGGGGTAGACGATGACGCGCCAGGGGAGCGCGCGCTTGCCCTGTCGCCACGCCAGCCCGAGGGGACCGAGCACGCGCAGGTGGAGCCGTCCCCCGGAAGCCTTGCCGCGCCGGACCGGCGCGAAGAGCACTTCTTCCCGCATCGCTCCCCGCGCCGGGATCAGGAGCCGTCGCTCCAGGCCTTCGATCGCTTGAAGCGGAGCCGGCACTTCCTCGCGCACCCGCACCGGAAGAGCTCGCGGCAGCGGATTCCGCCAGCGATACACCACCGGCAGCGGACGCCCCACCGAAAAAGCGGCGGGCGCGTCCCGGCTCACCGGAAATTGCCGGAGGTCGAGCGCGCCGATCCGCCAGACATCCACCAGGAATGCAATGACCCAGAGGATATCTGCGATGAAGAGTCCGGTAGCCATCGCGGGGATCACGAACGACAGCGGCACGAGCAGCGCAAGCCCGAGCGCCACGAAGTACCACCTGCGCGACGGGAGGATCACGCGCGCGGCGCCTCGACCCGCTCGATCAGCGTCTGCAGGGCCGCGTCGGCGGTCACCCCTTCGAGCTCGAGCTCAGGCGCGAGAATGACCCGATGCCGGAGCACCGGCGTCACCAGCGACTTGACGTCGTCGGGGACGACGTAATCGCGCCCATCCAGCAGGGCGGCGGCCTGCGACAGCTTGAGCAGCGCCACGCTCGCGCGCGGAGACGCGCCGAGGCTCAGCGCAGGCGCACCGCGGGTGGCGCGCACCAGCGCGGTAATGTAGGAGGTGAGCGCCGGCTCGACCCGGACCCGCCGCACCGCTTCGCGGAGCCCCGCCAGCCCTGCCGCGTCGAGCACCGGCCGGATACCGAAGGTCGAGGAGTCCGACGACTCGAAGCCCGCGAGCACCCGCTGCAGCACACCCTCTTCGGTCGTGGTATCGGGATAGTCGATCGTACTCTTGAGCATGAAGCGGTCGAGCTCGGCTTCGGGCAGCGGATAGGTGCCCTCGAACTCGATCGGATTCTGCGTGGCAAAAACGGTGAAGGCGGCCGACAGGGCGTGGCGCTCACCGTCCACCGTGACGCTCCGCTCCTCCATCGCCTCGAGCAGCGCCGCCTGGGTCTTGGCGGGTGCGCGATTGATCTCATCGGCCAGCACCAGATCGGCGAAGAGCGGCCCGGGACGGAACGCGAATGACCCCTGCCCGGTGAGCATGCTCACACCGGTGATGTCGGAGGGCATGAGATCGGGAGTGAACTGTATCCGCCTGAACTCGAGACCGAGGGCTTCGTTCAGGGCGCGCACCAGGAGTGTCTTGGCGGTTCCCGGCGGACCCTCGAGCAGCACGTGGCCCCTGGCGAGAAGCGCGAGCAGCGCCTCACGCAGGACCGCGTCCTGTCCCAGCACCACGCGCCCGAGCTCCGCAAGCACCCGTCCCGCGGACTCCGCATATCGGCTCACTTCGTCCTGCGTCAGGGCCTCAGATCCTCCCACAGATCCTCCACGGCGTTCGCGGCCCGGAGCACACTGGAAGACGGCTGCCCGGGCCTGGTGAGGGTGTCGAGTGTTGCCAGCGCGACTTGCGAGCGCGGCGGGACGGTGCTGCGTCCGAGCTGAGCCAGCCAGGCCCGCCAGTCGCCCCGGGTCCGGAGTCCGGGAGGGACGAGCCGGCGGCGAAGTCCGCGGACGATGGCGCCGATGGCGACGTCATGCCCGCGCGCCGAGGCCAGCGCAGTCGCAAGCGCACGCAGGTGCTCGAGGGGCGACCGCCGCGCGCGGGGAATTCCCGGGCGGGGAGGGCCGAAGCGTATCGCACCGAACAGCAGCGCCAGCACGCCCACTGCCGCCACCTGCCAGACCATCAAGCCCCACGGTGAGCCCCGGCTCCATTCGATCGCCATGGCCCCGAGCGACCCGGAGGCGCCATAGCCGTGGTGATACTCCTCGAATACCACCCGGTCGTACTGGCCCGCGAAGAGGCGGAGCACGAAGGGCCCCGCCTCGGTGCGCCGAAGAGTGCGATTCCGGAACAATTCCTCGTCGGCCACGAGCACGACGTCGTGCGGGTGATCGCCCCGCCGCAACCGCAGCGCGACCGGTCGTCCCTGCTCCGAGAGAAGCAACGTGTCCACCGCGCGCAACGGCGGCACGACGCAGGATACCCGCTCCGCATCGGAAGAACGGCTCGAGTCCACCACGACACCCTGCCGGGTGGCCACGAGCGTCGCTCGCACCCAGGGCCACTCCGGCCCCGGCGCCGTGCCGGGTGGAGCCACGCGAACCGAATCCAGTATCCGCCGGTTGACCTGGTAGCCGAAGCAGCGCATCAGCGGCTGCGCGGCCTTCCCGGCGAGGATGAGATCGGCGCCGGCAGTGTAGGCGAGGACTGCGTTCCGCTCCGGGGCGGAAAAGGGAATGCTGGGGCCGAGGATGACGAGAACCGGCTTCGGCGACGGGGCAACCCGTGAAAGCTCCCGGGAGCGCTCACGGAATCGCTGCACCGGAATCCCCAGCCGGATCATCGCGTCGAGCAGCGCCCGGGAGCCCCCCGGCGCGGCGACGAAGGTGGAGGTGTCTTCGTCGCGGTCGATGGCGGGCCGCCGACCCAGCAGCGCCGCGACGAGGACGAGCACGCCGAGGAGCGAGACCGCCAGCACGACCTCGTTACGCGGGCGCATAGCGCTCCGGCGCGGCGAGTGCGCGCCATTCGGCATATTCCCGGGGACCGCAAGGTCGCCGAGCGAAAACGCAGGCGTAGAGGGTCTGCACCAGCGCGTGGAATTCGTCCCGCGCCGCCGGGGCGAGCTTCGCCTCGCGAGAGTATTCACCCGGAATCTTGCTCGGGTGGAAACGGACCAGCGACGAGGCGTCGAGCGCGAGAACCAGCGCCAGGAAATCGTACTGCATCGCTTCGGCGTACCGCCCGAGGGCCGCCAGCCGGTCCGCTTCCCGCCGGTACCATCCCTGATCGCGACGGAGGACCGGCGCCGCGGTCTCGCCCGGCGCGCCCTCCCCCGCGGCGCGCACGGTCTGGAGAAAGATCCATCCGGCATGGACGAAGCTGGCGACGACCAGCAGGATCATCCCCGCCAGCAGCAGGCGGAACGCGGTCGGATGCGACTCTCGCAGATCGAAGAGCCATTGCTGCAGCATGCGCATCCAGCGGCGCAGCAGGGCATATGCTTCGGGCCGCTCGACCCAGCGGTACTCGGGCGCCGCGAAGACCGAGTCCAGAACCGCACGAAGCGAGTCGGCGCGCAGCATCAGACCGGCTGCAGAGCGGAGGCGAGCAGCTCCAGATCGAAGCCCTCCTTCCGCACCCGGAGGTCGTAGTACAGGACCGTCATCACCACGTACACGAAGGGATATATGAAGATCTGCAGGACGGCCTCGAGCACGAGGATGATCAGAGACACGGTGCCGTCCGAATCACCGAAGATGGCGCCGGCGCCGCCGATCGCGATGCTGGGAACCCCGAGGAGGAGAAAGGCGACGACCATGGCGAGAAAGACCTTGCCGCGAAAGCCCCGAGTGAGGTCCCAGGAGCGGCCCATCGCCGCGGTCGCGCTCGGCGGCGCTTCAAGCACCGCCACCACCGTACTGAGCAGAAGTCCCGAGAGAAGGATGACCCCGGGCACGATCAGCAGCAGGAAGCCGAGGCCGACCAGGATCGACGTCAGAATCGAAATGACGATGAGCCGGCCGAGCAGGGTCGTCGCCCTCTGCAGCGCGACAGTGGCGGAGGTCTCCCGGCCGAGGTAAGCGTCGGAGACAATGAAGGTGGAGGCCGCGACGCCGATCGACCCGAGGACCACCGCCAGCGCGCCATACAGCATGCTCAGCAGGATATTCACGAACATCTCGCCGGACACGCCCAGGTAGACGCCGAGGGCCATCGGAATCGCCTGGCAGATCACCGCCACAACCACCAGCGGCACGAACAGCGATCGATAGAGGCCGAAGGACACATCGAGCACCTCACCGAGCGAGAGCGGTCGGAGCGCCGGGGCGTCGGCCATGGGAATCTCCGCAGCTGGAAACTGGGAACCGGTCGTGGGTACCCCTATCATTGTTCCGAACCCCCTGTTTCGCCATCCCCCTACCGGGCGTCGCGAATGGTCAAGCGCCCCCCAGCGTTCGAGCACCGGCAACATCTCGAGGTCGAGACACCTGAAAACGTCGTCCTCGACTACGAGATCGCCGGGATCGGCAGCAGGACTCTGGCCGCGCTCGCCGACTGGCTGATCCTTGCCGTGACCGGCATCGCATTGAGCCTCGCATCCGGAGTCTGGCGCGATGCGGCGCCATGGCTGGTCGCCGTCCTGGTCCTCATCCTCTACCTGATCGTGTGGGGTTACTTCACCTGCTTCGAGGGGCTGCGCCGGGGCCAGACCCCCGGCAAGCGCTGGCTCGGCATCCGGGTGATCCGGGATACGGGCCACGCAGCGTCGTTCTCGGACGCCGCGGCGAGAAATCTTCTGCTTCCGATCGACCTCTTCTGCCTGATCGGGGTGTTCTTCATCGCCATACATCCGCAGGCCAAGCGGATCGGGGACCTGGTGGCGGGGACGGTCGTCGTGCGCGATCACCCGGCGGAAGCGCGCTCCTCCCCCGAACTTTCGCGCGCTCCGGCGACGGAGCTCCAGGGCGCGATGGGCGCAGCCGCCTCTCCCGGCAGTCCACTCCTCGCCGATGACGAGTTCCGGCTCCTCAGGGAATTCTCCCAGAGAGCTGCGGCGCTCCCCCCCGCGGCGCAAAACCGGCTGGCCCGGAACCTGTCGGCACGTTTCGCGGGACGCCTCCCCGAGCGCCCCATCGATGACGGAATGTTTCTCGAGCGGCTGTATCAGGATGAGCTGGCCCGGCGGCGCGGCCGCTTCGGCGTCCAGAGCAGAGCGCACGGCGGCGTGGCCGACCGGCTCGTCGCGCGAAAGACTCGACGCTGGGACGAATTCCAGGGCTTCGCCGAGCGGGTGACCCGGGGCGGGCTCGATGCGCTCACCGCAGGCGAGCTGCCCGAGTTTGCGGCGCGCTATCGCGAGATCTCGGCTGATCTCGCGCGCGCGCGCACCTATGGAGCGGACGCCGTCACGCTGTCGCGTCTCACGCGGCTGGTGGCCGCCGGGCACAACGCGCTCTACCGGGAAGAGCGACAGACCTGGGGCAGAATCTGGGAGTTCATCGTCCGCGAGTGTCCCGCGGCGATCGTCGAGGCCCGCCGCTACGTACTCCTCGCCACGCTGGTGTTCGTGCTGCCGGCGGTGGCGGGGTTCGCGCTCCTCCGGGATCGCCCCTCGCTCGCTCCCCTCGTGCTGCCCGACGTGATGCTGGAGCGCGCGGAAGCGGGCGTCGAGCGGCGGGCGCACGGCTCGGGGTACGTGGAAGCACTCTCCGGCGAGCGGCCGCTGGTGGCCTCGATGATCATCACCAACAACATTCGCGTCGCTTTCATGTGCTTCGCCGGCGGCATCGCCCTCGGGGTGGGCTCGCTGCTGCTGCTCGCGCTCAATGGACTCTCCATCGGCGCGGCGTCGGGGCACTTCGCCAACGCCGGCTTGCTTGGGTACCTCTGGACCTTCGTGATCGGACATGGACTGCTGGAGCTCTTCGCGATCTGGGTCGCGGGGGCCGCCGGTTTCATGCTCGGCACAGCGCTGATCCTGCCGGGCGAGTTGCCGCGCCGCGATGCGGTCGTGCTCGCCGGACGGGTCGCCATGCGCCTGTTGGGGGCCGTGGTCGTGTTCTTGCTGGTGGCGGGGAGCATCGAGGGATTCGTCTCCGCGGGGACCTCGCCCCTCACGGTGCGGCTCGCGGTGAGCGTCGGGAGCGTGGGCTTCCTCGCGCTGTACCTCTGGAACGGCGTCCGGATGTCGGGCTCGGAAGCGGGACGAGGTTCGTTCCGAAAAGCGTCAACGGTGAACGGTGAACGGTGAACGGGAACCGCCCTCAGCGGAATCGGAGAGCCCAGCCTAGGAGCGCGCAAGCCGAGCCGGAGGAATCCGCCAAGGCCGCCTCCCTCCGTTACGTCACGGATGACCGGCCCGGAATCCGGCGCCGCCGCGCGGGGACAGGGTGGAGCTACGCGGGGCCCGACGGCCGACCGATTCGCGAGAAGGAAACGCTCTCGAGAATCCGGGCACTCGCGATTCCTCCCGCGTGGACCGGCGTCTGGATCTGTCCGCTGGAGCATGGTCACCTGCAGGCCACCGGGCGGGACGCGCGGAGCCGGAAGCAGTACCGCTATCACAAGCGGTGGCACGAGGTGCGCGACGAAACGAAGTACGGGCGGATGATTCTCTTCGGCAGCACGCTGCCGCGGATTCGCGCCCGACTCGACAAGGATCTTTCACTGCCCGGACTCCCTCGCGACAAGCTTCTGGCCACGATCGTCTGGCTGCTGGAGGCGACCCTGATCCGGGTCGGCAACGACGAATACGCGAGGACCAACCGCTCCTTCGGGCTGACCACGCTGCAGAACCGCCACGTGGACATCAAAGGCGCCCACATCCATTTCAACTTTCGCGGCAAGGGCGGAAAGGATCACGCGATCAAGGTGAATGACCGGAGGCTGGCACGGCTGGTCAAGCGCTGCAGGGATCTTCCCGGCCAGGATCTGTTCCAGTACGAGGACGACGCGGGCGCGCCGCAGCCGATCAGCTCGGCCGATGTCAACGAGTATCTGCAGCACATTTCGGATCAGGAATTCACTGCGAAGGATTTCCGCACCTGGGCGGGTTCCCTGCTGGCGGTCTCGCAACTCGGCGAGTCGGGCTGCTCCGAGTCGAGCACGGAGGCCAAGTCGGTGATCGCGCGCGCCGTCGAGAACGTCGCCAAACAGCTCGGCAACACGCCGGCGATCTGCCGCAAGTGTTACATCCACCCCTCTGTCCTACAGGCCTACCAGGATCCGAAACTGTTCGGCCTGTGGGAACAGGAGCTGGCGAAAGCGGAAGACGGCGAGGGGTTGAGCCGCGAAGAAAGTTCGCTGTTAAGATTCTTGGAAGCGAGTAGCGAGTAGCATCCCTCTTCGCTCTTCGCTACTCCCTCCCATCAACTCGAATCCCAACCATCAGGTGATCTGCGTAACCCGCTGATGCGCCGCCTGCCCCGGTCATCCGTGAATATTGGGCAAACGGCTCCAGCGCGACGTTGCGATCGACCGAAATCCGCAGGCCGGTCTGTGCCATGAAGGCGGGATCGGTCGCCGTCGCTCGTATCCGCACCGGCGTGCCGGGTGTGCC
>CAZHSO010000122.1:0-8186 GCA_964535105.1 uncultured Gemmatimonas sp. | reverse complement strand
TCCTGCAGCACCTTCAGCTTGTACGCGGCCGTAAACCGCCGACGCTGCGCTTTCTCGGACATCCCACCCTCATGCGTCGTCGACCCACCCACAGCAATGGGGTAACCCATCAGAACCACTTTTCTCACCCTCCTACACTAAACTCCAAGGAACTCGGTGTCTCACTCATATCGGCAGAGAGGGCTATCTCGTGCCGGAGCCACTCGTCACAGCTCCAGTCTTCCCGCATCATCCAATCCAAATACGTACACGGTCTCCGGGGGCTGGGCAATCAGCCGGAGAAGATCGTTGGTTAACGTGGTGTTTGCCCCCGAGTCTTCGAGTATTGACGCTCGCGAAGGTATCAGTCCGTCCGGACCCAGCGCCAGACTTCCGCGAGCCTGGCTCGCTTCCCGTGCATCAGGATTCCCACCCGGTAGACCCGCCCCGCCACCCAGGCCATGGCCAGGACGCCGAGCCCGGTGATGGCCATGGACACCAGCAGCTCCGACCATGGCAGCGGACTCAGGGAGTGCCGGATGGGCGTCACGAACGGGGCAAACAGCGGAACATTGCTGAGCACCCGCGCCATCGTCCCGTTCGGTTCGCCGAGCAGGCGGAACATCAGGATCAGTCCCACAGCCACCAGCAACGTCACCGGCATTCCCGCCTGTTGCGCCTCCTGCACCGTGGAGCAGGTCGAGCCGACCGCGGCGTAGGCGCCCGCGTACAGGAAAAAGCCGAGCAAGAAAAAGATCAGAAAGACCGCCAGCACCCCCGGCTCGATGGTCGGAATGGGCAGCTGAATCGCGGCCTCCGGCGTGGACCCCAGCATCCGCGCAATCGCCTCCTTGTTCCGGGAGAGGAGAAACCCCGTCCCGCCCCAGATTCCCATCTGCAGCAACCCAACCGAGCCCACGCCGAGAATTTTGCCCAGGAGCAGCTGGAACGGCCGCAGGCTGGAGACCAGAATTTCATTGAGCCGGTTGGCCTTCTCCTCCACCACCGAAGTCAGGACCTGCATCCCGTAGGTCAGCAGCGCGATGTAGAGAATCATCGCCATGGCGTAGGCCAGCGCGAACGATGCTTCGCCGCTCTGCATCGTCAACTTTCCCCCGCTCACCTTCCGCGCGGAGAGCTCGATGGGCCGGATGGAGTTGAGCACCAGGCCGGGATCGACCCGCGCCCGGGACAGTCGTTCGAACAGGATCGCCGGCTGGAGTGTCCGGTTGAGGGCGGCCATGTCGCCCGGGCTGCCCACGTTCGCGCCGAAGTACTGGATCGTGTCGCTCGAGAGGGTTTCCTCGGTCACCAGGATCACCCCGACGATGCCATCTTCTCCCCGCCCGTCCACCAGGGCCACGAGGGAGTCCTGAACCCGCACCGGATTCCCTTCCGCCCGGACCCGTTCGACGTGGTAGCGGGGCAGTCCGTCGGGGCGGTCATTCCGGGTCTTCGCGGCGAGTGCCCGCTCCACCCGCGCTCCGAAGTCGTTCCGGGCGGCATCCAGGATCACCACGTGCTGCGGGCCCCGGCCCCGCTGCAGCAGGATCGGAAGGGCCACCAGCAGGGTCATGAGAATCGGCCCCAGGACCGTTCCAATGACGAAGGCCTTGCTCCGGACCCTGCTGACGAATTCCCGGCGGATGACCGCCCATAGCTTGTGCATGGCTATTCCCTCGCGACCGGCATGGCGGCTTCGCGCCCGGCGCGCGCGATGAAGATCGACTCGAGCGACGGCTCCACGACCTCGAACCGGGAAAGCCCCACGTCCGCGACCACCAGTGCCTTGAGCAGCCGGTCTCCCTCGACGCCTGGGGCCAGCTCCGCGGTTGCGCTCATCCCGTAGTCCTCCACCCGCGACACCAGGGTACGGTCCTCCATGACGGGCGCCGCCCGCTCCGCATTCCGGGTGTAGACCAGCGCCACGTGTCGCCCGCCGTGTTCCCGCTTGATGTCAGCCAGCCGGCCATCCACCACCTTTTCCCCCCGCGCGATGATGGCGATCCGGTCGCACATCCGCTCGGCGTGCTCCATGATGTGAGTCGAGAAAAGGACCGTGCGCCCCTGCCGCGCCAGATCCACCACCACGTCCCTCATGACCTGGCTGTTGATCGGATCGAGGCCGCTGAACGGCTCGTCCAAAATGACCAGATCCGGCTCGTGCAGCAGCGCTCCGGCAAACTGGACCTTCTGCTGCATCCCTTTGGAAAGATCTTCGACGTTCTTGTCCATCCAGTCGCCGAGGCCCAGGCGCTCCAGCCACGCACGGGCGCGCCGCTTGGCCTGCTGGCGCGGGAGCCCCCGGGCTTCGCCGAAGAAAATCAGCTGGTCCTGCACTTTCATCTTGCGGTAGAGCCCGCGCTCCTCGGGGAGATACCCAATCCGGAGCGAGAGCGCCCGGGCGTCGGTCGCCTGACCGAAGAGCTCGACCCGGCCTTCGTCGGGCGCGATGATCCCCAGGATAATCCGGATCGCGGTGGTCTTGCCGGCACCGTTCGGGCCCAGCAAGCCGAAGATCGTGGCCGGAGGAATCTCCAGGGAAAGGTCGCGCACCGCGGTGTGGCCGGCAAAGCGCTTGGTCACGCGCTCGACCTTCACAAGGCAGTCGTTCATGAAGGGGTACTCAGCGGAAGTGAGGGAGGCGGCACGAGGAAAGCACAATTTACATCGCGGCGTCCCATTCGACGAGTCGGGTGACTCGTTCGGCCTCCACCTCCGGAATCACCACATGCTTTGCGTCCGCCGGGATCCCGAACTTGAGCAGCCGCTGAATCCAGGCGTCCCGGGGAAGCGCTGCCGTGGCCGGATCATGGAGGGAGACGTCGAGGAGCACGATGCCGCGCTCGGTCCGCTCCTGGTACCGACCCACCCACGACCGGCCCCTCGGGCCGTCCACGACGACGGTCACGCCGTGGAGCTCTTCGTGGCCGGGGTGGAATACCATGCCTGACATAATACCCCTCAGCGTTCAGCCATCAGCCATCAGCCTTTAGAGAAGCCCTGCAAAAAGGTCTTCGCGCAGTCCGAAAGGCCGAAGCTGAGCAGATTCTCCCGCGATCCCGCAGGCGGACTCCGGCGTCCGCTGACCAGGGGCCCACAGATGTCACCGATAAAAAAACCGATGGATAGGCGCCATACGAGAAATCCTTTGCCAGAAACCATCCGGTCTGTTCATCTGTGTTATCTGTGGGCCACCCGGTTGAGCACTCGGAGCCAACCCGTCGCTACTCGCTCTTCGCTACTCCCTCAGCAGGGCAATACTTCTCAAACGCCGCGACGAGATCCGCCGCGAGCATCGCGGGGGGCCGGCCCTCGATCATGTGCCGATGGATGAAGTGCACCACTTCGCCGTCCCGCATGATCGCCACCGACGGCGAGCTCGGCTGGTAGTCGGCGAAGTAGCTCCGGGCCCGGGCGGTGGCGTCGAGATCCTGGCCCGCGAAGACGCTGTACAGTTGCTGTGGCTTCACCGCGTGCTGCAGCGCCATGCTCAAAGCCGGCCGGGCCCCGCCCGCCGCGCACCCGCAAACCGAGTTCACGAACACCATCACGGTCCCGTTACCCGGGGCGAGCGCCGCGTCCACGTCAGCCACCGTCCGCAGCTCCTTCACGCCCAGGCGGGTGACTTCCTCCCGCATCGGCTTAACCATCGTCTCGTGGTACGGCATTAGTTCGTCCTTTTGTGTGATGGGGGTTGGGGATTGGGAGTTGGAGATGGGGGAAACAACCCCAACCCCCAACTCCCAGCACCCAACCCCTCATTTTTCGCGATTCTCCAGCGCCTGCTTCATGGCGTGCCACGAGAGCGTTGCGCACTTGACCCGGATGGGAAACGCGCTGACACCCCGGAATACTTCCAGCTTGTTGGGAAGCGAGCCTCCCCCTGCACCCGTCACCACTTCGCGGAAGCGGTCGAACAGCTCCCGCGCCTCGGCAACCGTCTTGCCCTTGATCGCCTGGGTCATCATCGAGGCGCTCGCCTTGGAGATCGCGCACCCCTGGCCCAGAAAGGTCACCTCCTGGATGACCTCGCCGTCGAGCCGAACCCAGATGTCGAACATGTCGCCGCAGAGCGGGTTCCGTCCTTCGGCGTGGGCATTCGCGTCCACCAGCTTCCGGAAGTTCCTCGGCGTCTTGTTGTGATCGAGGATCACGCTCTGGTAGAGCTCGTCGAGATCGCTCATCCGCAGAAGATTTTCCGCACCTGCGCCAGTCCCGCCACCAGCTTCTCCACCTCGTCGTGGGTGGTATAAGCGCCGAACGAGGCGCGGAGCGTGCCGGTGATGCCGAACCGGCGCATGAGCGGTTGGGCGCAGTGATGCCCCGCCCTGACCGCGATGCCGAGCGTATCGAGCACCGTCCCCGCATCGTGCGGATGAACGCCGTCGATCACGAAGGAGAGGACGCTCACCCGGTCGGCGCCTTCGCCCAAGACGCGAACTCCGGCCGCCTCGGCCAGCCGGCCCGTCGCCTCCGCAATCAGCGCCTGCTCGTACCCGACCAGCGCATCCCAGTCCCACGCCATGATGTAATCGAGCGCCGCGCCGAGTCCAACGACCTCCGCGATCGGCGGCGTCCCCGCCTCGAACCGCTCCGGCGGCGGGGCGTAGGTGCTGCGGTCGATCTGGACCTCGTGAATCATCCCGCCCCCGCCCTGCCACGGCGGCATCGCTTCGAGAAGCGCGCGCTTCCCGTACAACAGGCCGATGCCGGTCGGGCCGTACAGCTTGTGGCCCGAGCAGGCAAAGAAGTCGCAATCGATCGCCTGGAGATCCACCCGCAGGTGAGGCGCCGACTGGGCGCCGTCCACCACCACCACCGCGCCGACCTCGTGGGCCATCGCCGAGATGGCGTTGATCGGGTTGATCGCCCCGATCACGTTCGACGCGTGGGTCACCGCGACGATCCGGGTGCGGGGGCTGAGCCGTCGCTCAAATTCGGCGAGATCGAGCCCACCCGATTCCATGACCGGAATCGACCGGATCACCGCGCCGGTCCGTTCGGCGACGAGATGCCAGGGCACGATGTTGGAGTGGTGCTCCATCTCGGAGATCAGGATCTCGTCGCCCGGCCTGAGCACCGACCCCCCGTAGCTCTGGGCCACGAGGTTGAGCGCCGCGGTGGTGCCGGCGGTGAAAATGATCTCGGAAGAAGACGCCGCGTTGAAGAACTTCGCCGCCAGCTCGCGCACCCGCTCGTAGGCGGTGGTGGCTTCCTGGCTCAGCGCATGCACGCCCCGATGGACGTTGGCGTTGCCGCTCTCGTAGTACCTGGAGACGGCGTCGATGACCTGGCGGGGCTTCTGCGCGGTCGCGGCGCTGTCGAGGTAGACCAGCGGCTGGCCGCGGACCTGGCGCTCCAGGATCGGAAAATCGGCGCGGAGCTTCGCGACGTTCCACTCGTGTCCCGAGCGGCCGGCGCGCGATTCACGAGGGGGGACGGCGGCCAGCGGTGTCATGGTGTGTTACGCTCTGATCCCGAGCCGCTCATGAACCAGTCGATCGAGCGCCTCGCGGACCGGAAGAGACGCGACCTCGGTCACCACCTCGTTCGCGAACGCGTAAATGAGAAGCCGCTGCGCCTCGGCGCGGGGAATCCCGCGACTCTGCATGTAGAAGAAGGCGATCTCATCGAGCCGGCCGACGGTCGCCCCGTGAGTGCACTTCACGTCGTCGGCAAAGATCTCGAGCTGCGGCTTGGTGTTTACCCGTGAAGTATCGGAGAGCAGCAGGTTCCGGTTGGTCTGCTTGGCGTCGGTCTTCTGGGCTTCCGGGGTGACGAAGACCTTGCCGTTGAAGACGGCGTGGCTCCGTCCGTCCAGGATACCCTTGTAGACCTCCCAGCTCCGGCAGTTGGGAAACTCGTGGCGGATCGCGGTGTGATTGTCGACCAGCTGGTCGCCGCGGCCGAGATAGAGACCGTAGAGCAGACACTCGACGTTCTCGGCGCCGAGCCGGGCGCGGAGATCGTGTCGCGCGATCGCGCCTCCCATCGAGAGGGTGAACGACCGGTAGTGACTGTCCCGTCCCTGCTCGACTTCCGTGAGCCCCACATGATACGCCGATTCGCTCTCCCGCTGGATCCGGCTGTGCTCGACCCAGGCACCCTCACCCACAGTGACTTCGGTCACCGCATTGGTGAACGAGGCCCCGTCGCCCAGCGCCGCGAAGCTCTCCACGAACTGCGCCCGGGCGCCCCGCTCGACCACGAGGATCGTGCGGGTCTGCAGGGCGGCGCCCGCCGCCGCCATCGTCGCGACATGCAGAATGTGGATCGGCTCGGCCAGATCCGCACCCGCGGCCACCCGGATCGCGGCGCCTTCGTAGGCCAGCGCGGCATTGAGCGCGGAGAAGGGGGTTGCCTCCGGCCCCGCGACCCGCGCGAAATTCCGCTCGATGAATTCCGGGTCGCGCGCAAGGGCCTCGGCAAGGGATTCCGCGGTCACCCCGGAGTCAAGGCTCGGGCGGTGGGACAGCTCAGCATCGAACCGGCCGTTCACGAACACCAGCGTGATCCAGCCGGGCTGCCCGAACCGGAACGGCTCGAGAGCCTCGGCGGTTACCAGCCGTCCAGCCGTCCAGCCGTCCAGCCGTCCCTCTATCCGCCACTCAGTCCGTGCAATCGGCGCCACCGGCGTGAATCGCCAGTCTTCATCCTTCGACGTGGGGAATCCGGCCGCGGCAAAGCGGCCGAAAGCCTCCCGGCGCCGCGCCACCAGCGCCGCTGGGCCTTTGCCCCCGCCGTTCCGGGTGGAGCGCTCGAAAGCCTCCGCGTACGTCGTGGTCACGCGACCGCGCCCTCCGGCAGGCCGCTGAGCCATTCGTAGCCGCGCGCCTCAAGCTCGAGGGCGAGCTCCTTGCCGCCGGACCGCACGATGCGGCCCTCGGAGAGGACGTGCACGAAGTCGGGCACGATGTAGTTGAGCAGGCGCTGGTAGTGCGTCACCAGGATGGTGGCGCGGTCGGGACGGCGGAGGGCGTTGACCCCCTGCGCCACGATCCGGACCGCGTCGATGTCGAGGCCGGAGTCGGTCTCGTCGAGAATCGCGAGCACAGGCTCCAGCACTGCCATCTGGAGAATCTCGTTGCGCTTCTTCTCGCCGCCCGAGAATCCGCTGTTGACGGCGCGCTGCATGATCTCGGGACCCCAATCGACAACGGCGAGCTTTTCCTCCAGCCGGTCGAGGAAGTCGATCGGATCGAGCTCCTCTTCGCCCCGGGCCTTGCGGATGGCGTTGTACGCCGCGCGGAGGAAGTAGGCGTTGGTGACGCCGGTGATCTCGACCGGATACTGAAAGGCGAGGAACACGCCCGCCTGCGCCCGTTCCTCCGGCTCCATGTCGAGAAGGTCCCGGCCCTGGAAGGTGACCGAGCCGGCCGTGACCGTGTACGCCGGATGGCCGGCCAGTACCTGCGCCAGCGTGCTCTTGCCCGATCCGTTCGGCCCCATGATGGCGTGGACTTCGCCCGGATTCACTGTCAGGTCGACACCGGTGAGGATTTCTTTTTCTCCAGCGGACGCCCGAAGGCCTTTGATCTCGAGCACTCGATTAGCTCCTAGTTGGGAGGCAGGGTGGCAACGAGGCAATGTGGCAAAGGGAGACAACTTTGCCTCCTTGCCTCATAGCCTCTTTGCCCCCTACCCCACACTCCCCTCAAGACTGACGCCCAGCAGCTTTTGCGCTTCCACCGCGAACTCCATCGGCAATTCCTTGAAGACTTCCTTGCAGAATCCGTTCACGATCATCGAAATCGCGTTCTCGGTATTGAGGCCGCGCTGCTTGCAGTAAAAGATCTGGTCTTCGCCGATCTTCGACGTGCTGGCCTCGTGCTCAACCGACGCGGTGGGGTTCTGGACATCGATGTAGGGGAAGGTGTTCGCGCCGCAGCGGTTGCCGATCAGCATCGAGTCGCACTGGGTGTAGTTCCGCGCGCCCGCCGCCTTCGGCATCACCTTGACCAGCCCACGGTAGCTGTTGTTCCCTCGCCCCGCGCTGATCCCCTTCGAGACGATCGTGCTCCGGGTGTTCTTGCCCAGGTGGATCATCTTGGTACCGGTGTCCGCCTGCTGGCGGTTGTTCACCACGGCGACCGAGTAGAACTCGCCCACCGAGTCGTCGCCCTGGAGGATCACGCTCGGGTACTTCCAGGTGATCGCCGAGCCGGTCTCGACCTGGGTCCAGGAGATCTTCGATTTGCGTCCGG
>CAZHSO010000121.1:0-8190 GCA_964535105.1 uncultured Gemmatimonas sp. | reverse complement strand
TACAAGATCCGACCCACCAACGACATGATCCTTCGGGCCCTCGCCAAAGTCCCCTGAGGTCCTCGCCGATGCTTGATCAGCTCCGCGCTGCCCTCGGCGATCGGTACCTGGTGGAGCGCGAGCTGGGCCAGGGGGGGATGTCCCTGGTGTACCTGGCGCGCGACCTCCGGCATGATCGCGCCGTGGCGCTCAAAGTGCTCCTGCCGGAACTATCGGCTGTCATCGGTGCCGAGCGCTTCCTCAACGAAATCCGGGTCACCGCAAACCTCCAGCACGCCCACATCCTCCCGCTGTTCGATTCGGGCACCGCGGAGGGGCTGCTCTATTACGTGATGCCTTATGTCGAGGGTGAGTCGCTGCGGGACCGGCTGAGTCGGGAGCGGCAGCTCCCCATCGGGGAGGCAGTGCGGCTCACCTCGCAGATTATCAGCGCGCTCGATTACGCCCACCGGCGCGGCGTGCTTCATCGTGACATCAAGCCGGAGAACATCCTGCTCCACGAGGGCCAGGCGCTGGTCGCCGATTTCGGGATCGCATTGGCCCTGCGCCACGCCGGGGGCAACCGGCTCACCGGGACCGGGCTGACGGTGGGAACTCCGCAATACATGAGTCCGGAACAGGCCACCGGCGACCGGGACCTCGACGCTCGAAGCGACCTGTACTCCCTCGCGGCGGTGTTGTACGAGATGCTGGCGGGCGAGCCTCCCTTCAACGGACCGACGGTTCAGGCGATCTTGACCAAGCTGGTCACCGAGAATCCCCGGCCGCTCCGACAAGTTCGGGACACGATACCTCCGGCGCTCGAAGCCACCCTCCAACAGGCGCTCGCCAAGCTGCCGGCCGACCGGTTTACTGGAGCCGCAGAGTTTGCCGAGGCGCTGGCGCGCGTCCCGCTGACTCCGACACCGTCGCAGTCGGTCGCCCTGGCCGCTGTCCGGCGCCCGCGCCTGCGGACCGCGGCCGGCTGGTCGGCGGCCGTCGTGGCGGCGCTCGCGCTGGGGACCGTCGGCGGATGGCGCCTCACCCGGTCGGAGCCGGAACGCGACCATATTCGCTTCGTCGTTCCCACCCTCAATCAGCAGGTGGATCCGGACTACAGCTGGGTCCCCACGCTGGCGATCGGGCCGGCGGGACGGGATCTGGTGTTCCGAAACGGCGGTCTGCTGCAGTGGCGCGCGCTCGGCGACTTCACGCCTACCCCGCTGCCGGGAACGGCGGGCGCGTCGATGCCGGCGTTCTCGCCCGATGGGAAGTGGGTGGCGTTCCACCAGGACGGTCACCTGCGGAAAATCGCCCTCGCCGGCGGATCGGTCGTCGAGATCGCTCCCGCCGACATGGGTCCCGGGATGACCTGGGGCGAAGATGGGCGAATCTACTTTTCCTCGCTGGGGGGCAACGGAGGGATCTGGCGAGTGTCGGTGGAGGGCGGGGCGCCGGAAGCTGTGACGGCGGTCGCCGACAGTGCGGCCGAGCACATGCACGCCTGGCCGCAACTCCTGCCGGGCGGAAAGGAACTGCTGTTCACCGTGTTAGGCCCGAGCGGCGGGGCGATGGACTCCCGGATCGTGGTGGAGACGATCGGGTCGGGTGTGCGGCGGACGCTGGTGGAGCAGGGGACCTTCGGGCGGTACCTGACCTCGGAGCAACTGCTCTACGTCTCTAACGAAGGCACCGCGTTCGTGGTGGGCTACGACCCTCGCAGAAGAGTGCTGGTGGGAACGCCGCAGCAAGTCCTCACCGACGTCTATGTGGCGAGTTGGGGTGGTGCGGCGCTGCTCGCGGTGGCTGAGAACGGTACCCTCGCCTTCGAGCCCGGGAGCGCCGCCGCTCCCCAGGTCGTGCGGGCGGTGGACCGCTCGGGGCGCGACCTCGGGGCCATCGTCCCGGCAGGATACCTCGACGGTATCCGGCTCTCTCCCGACGGCCGGCGAATCGCGGCCAACGTCCGAGCGCCGAGCAAGAATGACATTTGGATTTTCGGCCCCGAGGGGGAGCCGGAACGGATGACCTTCGATGAGGCCGAAGACGAATATCCGGTCTGGTCTCCTGATGGTTCGACAATCGCCTATACCACATCGCTCGCGAGCCAGGCGAGGCGGCTGCAGATCAAAGCGGTCGCGGCCGGCACCCGCCCCCGCCGACTCCTCACCTGGCCCCGACACCTCCACCTCGGCTCCTGGTCTCGCGACGGCAAGTGGCTGCTCGGCTACGACTTCAGCCCCGGCAAGGGCAAGGACGTCTGGGCCATAGCGGCGGACGGAACGGACTCCATTCCGGTGGCGGCAGGCCCGGCTTCCGAAGCCGAACCGGATTTCTCGCCCGACGGGCAGTGGGTGGCGTACGAATCGGACGAGTCGGGGCGGATGGAGATTCTCGTCATCTCGTTCCCCGACCTCGCGGTGAAGCGGCAGATCTCGATCAACGGGGGCCGTGCGCCGCGCTGGGATCCCCGGGGGGGAAGCCTCTACTATCTGGAAGGAGATCGCCTGATGGCCGTCCCGATGTCTTCCAGCAGCGGGCTCCGGCTGGGTACTGGCCAGGTGCTGTTCCAGACGCCCGCCCGGGTGTTCGACGTTTCGCCGGACGGGAGGCGGTTCATCCTGGTGCTGCCCAATCCAGCCCTGGTTCCGCCGGGGATTCACGTCGTGGTGGACTGGGTGCGCGAGCTGCGGGAGAAGATCTCGCGGTCGCCCTGAGGGGATCGGCGGACCGCATGGATCGGAAAGCGCACTGGGATCAGGTCTACCAGACTGTCGCGATCGTGAGATTCTTCACGATTCTTTCCTCCTGGAAGCAACGGGCCCCCGGTCCACTCTCGTGATGTGACACCCGGCCTCACCATGACGCACATGCAGGTAGTCCGCTCCGGGTTCCGTCAGCAGCTCCATGAGAACGTCGTCGATTTCAGTCCCAGTCGCCCGGCGAGTTGTCAGGATTCGGTTTCCGCTCGCCCGGGCCTCGAACAACAAAGGAAGCGATCGCAGGCCAGGTGGAAATGCGGTTCCGCGAAACTGGCGACACGGCTGCGCGTGGATGAATACCGGGCCCGGTGCCCCGAGCGTTCCCTCGCCTCCGGTGGGGCGATAGGTGAAGAGTAGCCGATCCTCTTCTCCTACCTGGAAGACATCGAGGCAAGCGCGACATGGTCCAGTTCCGCGTGCCAGCTCGCGGAGCACCGGGTGTCCATACTCGGGGGCCAACAGCGTGTGGCGGACCTCCCCGGTCATCTCGTCCGAAAGGCCGAGGACATGAAAGTCGATCACGAGGGGTCATCCTCAGAGGAGAGGAGCGGAATGTCACCTTGCCAGATGCGTGGTGCCACCGAGGAACGGACATTCAATTCTGAGCAACGAGCTTTGAGGCACTGAGCACGGAGGCCCACGCCCCCGAATCCTGAGCCTGCTCGCCGCACCATCGCTCTACGGCGGAGCGAGTTCCTCTCGTACGCCGGCCAGGTGAAGGCGCGGTTGGCCGCGAGCAGCTCGTCGACGAAAGTCTGCGGGCTCGTCGCCTGTGGCAGAAACCCGATGACAAAGAGGAACATCGTACCAAATGGCACAAAGCTTGATTGATCCCGGCGGGAGTCCCTTCCCGACCGTGAAGGACTTCGAAGCGGCGCTTCGGCAGCACGTCCTCGATGTCTGGTTCCCCCGCTGTCTCGACAACGAGCACGGCGGCTTCCTCTCCGATTTCGATCGTGCCTGGAAGCCCGCCGGAAAAAACGACAAGTTGCTCGAGTTCCAGGCCCGGCAGACCCTCACCGCCGCCGATGCCCTCGCGCTCTTTCCCGACGACGCCCGGCTCCGGCAGGCCACCGAGCACGGCTTCCGCTATCTCGGCGATGTGATGTGGGACCCGGACGCCGGCGGCTGGTTCCACCGGATGGATCGCGGGGGACGGATGCTCGAAGCGGAGACCAAGCACGCGCACGGCGCTGCCTACGCGATCGAGGCCTGCACCGCGGTTTACGTGGCGACCGGTGATCCTTCCGCGCTCGAGCTGGCGCGGAAGGGCTTCGAGTGGCTGGAGCGCCACGCGCGCGATCCCGAGCAGCGCGGCTATTTCGGATTTCTCACCCGGGGCAACAGGGTGATCCGCGAGCCCTCGCAGTGTCCCTATCCCGCCCAGACCGATACCATCGGCACCCTGATCGGGCTCAAGGACGCGAACGTCCACTCCGATCTGGTGGAGACCTTCACCAATCTCTACCGCGTCTGGCCCGATGCCCTGGTGGGAGAGCGACTGGCCGAGACGGTGGACTTGGTGAGCGACCGGATGGTCGTGGCCGCCACGGGCGCGATGCACATCTTCGTCACCGCCGACTGGATCCCGATTCCCCACCTCTCCCGCGCCGGATACCAGTGTCAGACGGCGTGGCGCTTCCTCGCGGCGCGCGGTCTCGTGAGCGACGATGCCAGGCTCGAGCGCCTTGCGGCCAAGATGACCGATCATCTGCTGCGCTATTTCAAGGACGAAGCGTTCGGCGGATTCTTCTATGCCGCGCCGGGCGCGGAGCCGGCGTGGCTCGGCGGACAGTCGCTGGTAGTGCGAGACAAGCCATGGTGGATCCAGGCGGAGGCGGTCAAAGTCCTGGTGGCGATGACCCGGCTCCGGCCCGACGAGGCGCGCTATCGCACCGAGCTCGAGCGCCAGTGGGCATACGTGCACGCGCAGTGCTTCGACCCGCAGCACGGCGGGATCTTCGCCTGCTCACTCGACCGGGCCCCACGCTGGCGCCGCGCGCTGGGCGCGGGCTTTGCACCGCCCGAGGTCGGCATGAAGGGCGACGTCTGGAAGGATGCGTCGCACGATGGACGTGCGTGGATGTATGGGATGGCGGGGTAGGAGGCAAGGAGGCGAGGACGGCGGGCTCAGGGTTGGGCGGGCTCGTCCAGTCCGAACGTCAAGAGCGCGCGCCCCGCGGCGATGGTGAAGCGCTGGCGGTTCCCCACCAGGTAGGTGATCGGCGCGGCGCGCACGCCCCGGCCGGTGCGGAAGCTCCATAGCCGGCGTCCGTCGTCGGCATCCAGAGCCACCAGGAGATCGTCCCCACCGCCGAACACGACCCCTCCCGCGGTCGAGACCACTCCGCCGACATGCTCGTGATATCTCGGCATCGTGTCCACCACTACATGCTCCCAGCGCCCCTCCCCCGTGAGCGCGTCGAGCGCGCGGATTGAAAACCGCCCTGAGTTGTCGCGAACGGGGACGAGTCCTCCTCCCCAGCGCATTCCCCCTTCGGGGTCGCCCTTCCCCTTGAAAAAGACATCGCCGCGCCAGAACGACGGGACGTAGACCGTCTTCGTGGAGGGATTGTTAGGATGGGGACCACCAGTTGGTGGCGCCTGACGCTCCGGGATACACCAGCACTCCCTCGCGCGTCGGCGTGCTGCCGGGCCGAACCCGCGGCCGCCCCGCGGAATCGAGACCGTCCGCCCAGGTCTGCGCCACGAACGCGCGGCCCAGGAGAAACTGTCCGGTGGCGCGGTCGAGGACATAGTAGAAGCCGTTGCGGTTGGCCCAGAGCAGGAGCGGCCGTCCACCGGAGCCGGGGTCATCGACCAGGATGGGGATCTGCACCGAGTCCCAGTCGTGCTCATCGTGCGGGGTGAACTGAAAATGCCAGCGCCGCGCGCCGGTCGCGGCGTCGAGCGCGACCACGCTGTTGGTGTAGAGGTTGTCGCCCAAGCGGTCGTCGCCGTTGTAATCCGGGTTCGGATTGCCGACGCCCCAGTAGAGGAGGCCGAGCGCGGGATCGTAGGAGCCGGTGAGCCAGGCGGGCCCGCCTCCGGTCTCCCACGACTTGCCGCTCCAGGTGTCGTTGCCCGCCTCGCCGGGAGTGGGAATCGTCTGGAAGCGCCAGCGCATCTCGCCGGTCGCGGCGTCATAGGCGGTGATGAAGCCGCGCGACGCGAATTCGCCGCCGGCACTCCCGATCACCACCATGTCGCGGACCGCGAGGGGCGCCGAGGTGAAGGAGTATCCCTTCGTCGGATCGGCGACGGCGACGTCCCAGCGGACCGCGCCGCTCCGCACATCGAGCGCCACGAGGCGCGCGTCGAGGGTCGCCATGTACAGCGTGGAATCGAGGATCGCGAGGCCGCGATTCACCCGGCCGCAGCAGAGCGACATCCGGTCGGGCAACCTTCGTTCGTGGCTCCAGAGCGCGCTGCCGGTTTCGGCATCGATGGCGACGACGCCATTCTGCGCGGTCGTGATGAAAAGCACCCCGTCCAGCGCGATGGGGCTCGCCTCGAAGCGCGGTTCCCCTTCGCGCATCTGGTACATCCAGAGGAGCCGGAGCCGCTGGACGTTGGTCTTGGTGATCTGATCGAGCGGGCTGTAGCGCCAACTGTCGTAGCTCCCCGAGTAGGTGAGCCAGTCGCCCGGCGTCGCGCGGGCCCGCGCGATCGCCTCGGCGGGGACCAGCCGCACCCGCGCGACGCGCTCTCGTGCGAGCAGGGCTTCGGCGCTGATGCCCCCGCGCAGCGATTGCACGTAGGCGACGAGTTTCCACGATGTTTCCTTCGAAACCTCCGCTGGCGGCATCCCGGTTCCTGAAATACCCCGGGTGATCGACTGATAGAGCGCCCAGTCGCCGGCACCCCGGTCCGGCGATGTTGCGACCAGCGAGGGAGCGGAGCCGCCGAGCCCTTCCGGTCCGTGGCACGAGGCGCACCGGCTCGCGAAGGCCTGGCCGCCGGCGACGACATCCGCGGGAGAAGTCATGGGATTCAGGATCGACTGATAGGGGCTCCGGGTGGCGACGAGGGGCTGAAGGTAGATCGCGTTTTTGGGGCGGAGCATCGGCAGCATCTCGCCCCAGGTGATTCCGGGGACCTTCCCGGCGGCCTTGAGGGCGACGAGCCGGGCGCGCCACTGCAAGCCGGGTACCGCAATCACGGTGACACCGCCGATGAGGAAGCCGAGCATGGCGGTCCACCAGCCGATACGTGTTCGTCGTAAATGCGATGTACGCTCAGCGCTCTGGGTCATGGATGCGAGAGACTTAGAGTGGTGTGGCCGAATGCACAAGTCGCGCCAGCACTACCTTTCGCTCTATATCGGCACCCGGTCGCGTATGATTCGCCACCTCTCTCTGTGAGGAATGCATGCGGCTTCTGCTCTGCGTACTCGCCGCCTCCGTGATTGCCGGTGTGAGCGGCGCGATTTCTCAGTCGGCTCCTCTCGACCAGCTCCGCTGGCTCGGCGGATGCTGGGAGCTCCGCCGAGGTCCGCGCACGACGATGGAAATGTGGATGCCTCCGGAGGGTGGACTGATGCTCGGCGCGAGCCGGACCGCGGTGAACGGTGTGGTGCGGGAGTCGGAGCAGCTCCGGCTCTCGCTGCGCGGCGACACACTGGTCTATACCGCGTTACCGTCGGGACAGAAGGAAACCGAATTCAAGACCGTGGTCGTATCGGACAGCGGATTCGCGGTAGCACCCCCGTCGTCAGCCCGCTCCCTGCGCCCGCTGGAGATCGCGGGCTGTCACCCTGAGGCCATGCTCCCTCAGGGTGACCCTTAGCGCGGCTCCTGGATGAGCTCCCGGATCCGTTGTCTCGCTTCTCTTACCTTGGGCTGTAGCTCGGGATCAGCGTTCTTCCAGAGCTCGGTGAACCTGCCGTAGAAGTCTATGGCGCGCGCCTTGTCGCCTTTGGCTTGGTAGAGCTCGCCGAGGCGGAAGTACGCGACCGGCTGCCAGAAGTTGTACCGCCCGCCATCCCAGAAATCCTCACCGGCGTCGGCCCAGCGCTGGTAGTGCACTAGGGCCGAGTCGTGCATCCCGGCGCGGTCAAAGGCGTCGGCCATCGACACATCCACGCAATAGTCGCACGGGCCTCGCAGCGCCGCGCGGTAGGCCTCGAGCGCCTGGGGCAAGGTTTCCTTCCGCATGGCGAGCACCTGGCCCTGCGAGATGGCGCGGACGTACGGCAGCGCGCGCCCCGGGACGGTTCCGGGATTGCGCTCGAACTCGCGGAGCAGCGCCTCCGCCCGATCCCGGTCGCCGACTTGCACCGCCGCGTGGATCAAGCCGCCCAGGGGGCGATCCCGCTCGGCAAGCCCCTCTATGGGCGTGGCGCGGAAGGTCGCTTCCAGCCGCGCCGCCGCGCCGCTCTGATCCCCCCGGTACATGGCAATCGGCACCGCCCGCCGGGCTTGCTCCAGGAGCGCCTGCCCCGGCTGTC
>CAZHSO010000120.1:0-8420 GCA_964535105.1 uncultured Gemmatimonas sp. | reverse complement strand
TTCGCGCCCCCGCGGCCGAGCAGAGCCACTGGTCGGATTTGAACCGACGACCGCTCGATTACGAATCGAGAGCTCTACCCCTGAGCTACAGTGGCGCATGCCCTGGCGCGGATTCGAACCGCGACGCCTTACGGCACTACCCCCTCAAGATAGCGTGTCTACCAGTTTCACCACCAGGGCGCGTGCAACAGAATAGCGGCGAAGAGGTTACGGGTCAACGGCGGCGGGCCGGTTAGCGTACTTCTTGCCAGAGTCCGCGAACATCACCAAGATGTGTTGAAGCAAAGCCGAGGACCATGAAGCTTTACGCCATTCTGGTGACGCTGGCGTCCGCCGGCTCCGCATCCGGCCAGGCCAGAGACTCCGTCCGGGCCGATACGGTCGCCCGCATCCCCGAGGTCGAGGTGCGTGCCATCAAGCCCTTGCTGACCGTCGGCGGCACGAGCGGTGTGCGCCTCCGGATCGATTCCCTGCGTCTCCCGCCCGCGCCGAGCCTCGAGTACGTCCTTCGCCAGATGCCGCTGCTCCACGTCCGCCGCAATTCCCGCGGCGAAGCGGAGATCTCGGCGCGCGGATCGGAGTCCCGGCAGGTCGCGGTTCTGATGGACGGGGTGCCGCTCACCCTCGCCTGGGACGCCCGGGCCGACGTTTCGGTGATTCCGTCGAGCGGATTTCAGGAAATCAGTTTCATCCGCGGTCTCTCGTCGATGCTGTATGGCCCCAACGTGCTCGGGGGCATCGTCGAGGTCAGTGTGGGTCAGACCAGCTACCGGCCGACCTCGCCCCGCGCGGAATTCGCCAGCGGCGTGGATCAGGTCGGCGGGTTCGGCGGCCGAGCGAGTGTATCGATTCCCATGATCCGCGGAGGGAGCCACTGGCTCCTGCGTGCCGGAGGGAGCTTCCAGGATTCTCCCGGTCTCCCGCTCGCCGGGGGGGTGACCGAGCCGGTGCCCACGAGGAACAACCTTCGCGTGAATACCGATTCCCGGAACGTCGACGGATTCGCGGCCCTCCGGTACGAGGGGAGCGGGGGCGGGTGGCTTTCGCTGGCCGGGTCCACATTCCGGGCCGAGCGCGGCATCGCCGCGGAGCTCGGCTATGACGACGCGCGGTACTGGCGCTATCCCCATGTCTCCCGAACCGTGGCCGTCCTGTCGGGAGGCACAGACCATTGGCGCTCGCCCTTCGGAGGCCAGAGCGATGTGGAGGCCAGCCTTGGCGTGGACGTCGGACGAAGCGAGATCGACGCATACACTTCGCGCACATACACCGACCTCGACGGCTTCGAGGACGGGAAAGACCGTACCCTGACGCTTCGGCTTCTCGCCGATCAGACCATCGGCAACCGGGGCGACCTGCGCGCGGCATTTACCCTCGCCGATATCCGGCACGATGAATTCCTCCCCGCCACAGAGGCGCGCTATCGCCAGCGGCTCTGGAGTCTCGGCGGAGAAACTGTCTGGCGAATGGTTGAGAACCGTGGCGCACTCAACGCCCTCCGGCTGAGTCTCGGTGGCGCCTATGATGTGGGCCAGACGCCCGAGTCCGGCGGCCGCGAGCCGCTGGGCACGCTCTCCGAGTGGGGCGCACGGCTCGGGGTGACGGCGGTCCTCGCCGATGGACGGGTCCTCGCCCACGGCGGTGTAAGCCGACGGGGGCGTTTTCCCGCGCTCCGGGAGCTCTACTCCGGCGCGCTCGACCGGTTCGCGCCCAACCCCGATCTCAAGCCGGAGCATCTCGTGGCAATCGAGGGGGGGGTGACGCTGAGGTTCGGGCAGGGGACCGAGGTACAGATCGTCGGCTTTCGCCACCAGATGAACGATGCCGTGGTCCGGATCACGCTTCCCGACCGGCGGTTCATGCGGGTGAATCGCGACCGGCTCACGAGTAGCGGCGTCGAGCTTCTCGCGTCCACGACGATCGGCGGCCTGGCCCTCGCCGGCGATCTCACGCTGCAGTCGGTCGCCCTCACCGACACGAAGGCCGGCACCACCGGCAGGCCGGAAAACCTTCCCGAACTTTTCGGCGGCGCGACCGCCCGTTTCCGACTCCCTCTCGGGGTGCGGGGCGGCCTGCAGGCGCGATACACCGGCAGCCAGTTCTGCATCGACCCCGCCACCGGCCTGGATGCGAGGCTCGGGCCGGGTGCCGTGGTCGGTGCGGATGTCTCCCGGGAATGGCGGATCCGCTCGACGGGGCGCGGCTGGCTCTCCCGGTTCGAGGCCCAGCTCGCGGTAGACAACGCGGGGAATGCTACACTCTACGACCAGTGCCGCCTCCCGGAGCCGGGTCGTCTCGCCCGAGTCCAATTCCGGCTATTCTGAAGCCCCCGAGACGAGCGCCGACCGGTCTCCTGACGTCCGAATCGGGGTTGCGGGTCAACACTACGAGACCGAGATTCGTATCAGTTGCGCCGTCGCCAGATTCAGCATCCAACCACAACTTGTGAGAGCATTATGAGACGTTTCCCACCCCTTGCCCGGGGCGCGTGGATCGCTTCCTTCGCCGCCCTCGGCCTGGTCGCGAGCCTGCCGGCTCAGGTCGCTACCGCTCGCGTCGACAGCGCGCTGCTCGCCGGCTTGCGCTGGCGCAACATCGGCCCCGCCAACATGAGCGGCCGGATCGCGGATATCGAAGGCATTCCGAGCCCCTCCCGCACCTTTTACGTGGCGGCGGCGGCCGGCGGGATCTGGAAGACCACGAACGCGGGAACGACCTTCCAGCTCGTCTTCGGGGAAAATCAGCCGGTGATCTCGATGGGCGATATCGCGATCGCCCCATCGGACAGCAACACCGTCTGGGCCGGCACCGGCGAGCCGAACTCGCGCAACTCGATCTCGCCGGGCGGCGGGATCTTCAAATCCACCGACGGCGGTCGCACCTGGAAAATGATGGGCCTGGAAAAGACCCAGGCGATCGGCCGCGTCGTGGTCCACCCCACCAACCCGAACATCGTGTACGTGGCAGCGCTCGGGGCGCCCTGGAACCCCAACCCGGAGCGGGGCCTTTACAAGACCACCGACGGGGGCCAGACCTGGACGCTGAACAAGTTCATCAGCGACAAAGCCGGGTTCGTGGATGTCGAGATGGATCCCTCGAATCCCGAGGTCCTCTACGCCACGAGCTGGCAGCGACAGCGTGGCCCGTATTTCCTGCAGAGCGGTGGCCCAGGCAGCGCGCTGTGGAAGACCACCGACGGCGGTGCCACTTGGACCGAGCTCAAGGGAGGCGGATTCCCCGAGACGATGAAGGGGCGGATGGAAGTCGCGGTCGCCAAGACCAATCCGCAGATCGTGTATGCGATGGTCGAAGCCGATACGGCGGCCAATCCCAAGCCGACCAAGGGTGCGGCGCAGCAGACCCGGCCCAGCGGGTTGTACCGATCGAATGACGCGGGCAAGACCTGGACGCGCGTGGCGCCGCAAAACGTGCGACCGTTCTATTACTCGCAGGTGCGGGTGGACACCCGCGATCCGGAGCGGGTGTACTTCAGCTCCACGCCACAGCTCTTTTCCGCCGACGGCGGCAAGACGGTGCGATCCTATGGGCAGGGGCTCCACGTGGATACTCATGCGCACTGGATCGACCCGAACGACCCGAATTACCAGGTCGTCGGCAACGACGGCGGCATCGGCGTGACCTTCGACCGGGGCGGCAACTGGATTTTCTTGAACACCATCCCGATCGGACAGTTTTACAACGTCAGCTACGACATGGGCGTGCCCTACCGGGTGTGCGGTGGCCTGCAGGACAACGGCTCCTGGTGCGGCCCGAGCCGGCGGCGGACGGGGATCACCAATTCCCACTGGTACAACGTCGGCGGGGGCGACGGGTTCGGCACCCAGCAGGATCAGACCAATCCGAACATCGTCTATGCCACCTCGCAGGGCGGCAACATCCAGCGCCGCAACATTGCGACCGGCGAGCAGAGCGGCCTTGCCAAGCCGCAGTGGCGGACGCAATACCTCAAGTGGCAAGACTCGATTCTCATCGCGCGAGGCGACACGACGGTCCCCGAGACGCGCGAGATGCGCGCGCGGCTGGCGGATCTCCGGGCCAAGGCCACCCGGGATTCCCTCGACCTTCAGCTGCGGTGGAACTGGAACACGCCGTATTTCCTCTCCCCGCACAATCAGCAGGTCTTCTACGCCGGCGCCAACCGGGTGATGAAGTCGATGAAGCGGGGCGACGAGATGTATCCGATCTCCCCCGATCTCACGACCAACGACTCGATGAAGGTCCGGGTCAGCACCCGGACCACCGGCGGCATCACTCCCGACAACACCGGGGCGGAGACCTACAGCACCATCGTGGCGCTCAACGAGTCGCCGATCCGGCCCGGCATGCTCGTCGCCGGCACCGATGACGGCAACGTCTGGATCAGCCGGAACGACGGCGGCACCTGGGAGAATCTGACCGGCCGGTTCCCCGGCGTCCCGAAGAACACCTACGTGAGCCGGATCGAGCCGTCGTCTGCGGACGAGGCCACCTTCTACATCACGTTCGACAACCATCGGAACGGCGATTACGCGCCGTACGTTTACACCACCAATGACTTCGGGAAGAGCTTTCGCTCCATCTCGAACAACCTGCCGAGCGGCGGGGTCAATTACGTCCACGTGATCAGGGAGGATCCGACCAATCCCAACCTCCTGTTCGTGGGCACCGACGTCGGCGCGTATGTGTCGACGGACAAGGGTGCATCGTGGCGGGCATTTATGGCCGGCCTCCCCACGGTGCCGGTGAACGACCTCAGGATCCACCCGCGCGATCGGGAGATCATCGCCGGCACGCATGGGCGGTCGATCTGGATCACCGACATCGCGCCGCTGCAGCAGCTCACCGAGCAGGCGCTGACGGCTCCGGTGTACCTCTTCCAGCCGACGACCGCGTGGCAGTTCTTCTCGTCCCCCCAAGACGGCCTGGGCGGCGGAGGCGGGTACGGCCAACTGCGGTTCATCTCCAACCCGCCGCCCTACGGCGCCGAGATCGTGTATCGGGTCGCACCGGGGACGACGGGCGGCAGGGCGGCGCGGATCTCGATCGTGGATGCCACCGGCGACACGATCCGGACCCTCAACGGCTCTTCGGCGGCGGGGCTGCAGCGGGTGTACTGGCCCTTCAACGGCCGGGCCCCCGCGCGGGCGGCGCTGTCGCCGGCGCAGAAGCGCGACAGCGCGGCGCTGATCACCAGGATCGACCGGGCGGTGGATTCGATGGTCGCGGCGGGCGGCAGCCGTCCGGGGCTCGATTCCGCCAAGATCCAGCTCATGACGACCCTGGGTGGTGGCGGAGGATTCGGTGGCGGCGGCGGAGGATTCGGCGGCGGCGGTGGCCCGGCGGGCCTTCCCGCATTCCAGGCCCGCCCCGGTGAAGGCGGCCCGGTCGGCGCTGGCGGAGGTGGTGGAGGCGGCGGCGGAGGGGGAGGCGGCGGCGGACTCGGTGGCAACCCCCTGGTCCAGGCGCTGGGCGGCTTCCAGGCAATTCAGGCGCTGACCGGCGGCGGCGGCGGAGGGGGAGGCGGCTTCGGCGGCGGCGGTGGGCCGACGGTCGACCCGGGTGACTACCTCGTCGTGGTCGAGGTCGGCGGACAGAAGCTGACGCGACGGCTCCGGGTGGAGAGAGCCACAACGATCTGGTAAGCGGTAAGCGGTGAGCAGTAAGCGGGAAAAACAGCAACCCTCCGGTGCAGGTGCATCGGAGGGTTGCTGGTTTCGGAACTACCGCTCACCACTTACCGCTCACCGCTCACGGCAGTTCACCGCCCTGGTTGAAACGTGAGCGCCACCCCGATCGTGATCACTCTCTCGTGCAGCGTTCCGAGGTTATCGGGATCGCTGCCGCCCTGACTCGAGGCGTGCTGCAGGAAGTTCACTGTCGGCACCAGGAAGAAATTCCGCGCCAGCTGGATCTCATAACCCGCGCCGATCGAATAAGCGAAGCCGGTTTCGCCGGAGCCGAACCCGCCCGAGATGTCGCTGCCGCTCCGGCTGATGCCGAGGCCACCCTTCGCGAAGAGCCCGAGATCGCGAATCGGGAAGACCTGGCCGGTGAGCATTCCGCTCACGAGGCTTTCGGTGATGTGCTCGCCGGCCTCGTCGAATTCGTTGACCCAGGCGTTGATCTCTCCTCCGAGCCGAAGGTGCGGATTGACGGTTCCCCCCGCGGCGAGCCAGAACGACGGTTTGACCTTCTCCTCGCTGTAGCCGGCCGGCCCTCGGCTGTAGTGGAAGCTCTCCCGTCCGGCGCCCAATCCGAACGTGAGCCACGCCCCGTGTCGCTCGTGGCGATGGGATACGTCGACCAGTCCACGCCGCCGCTGGGCGGTGGCGTCGGACGCGGGGATGAGCACGACCGCCGCGGCGAGCGCCAGCAGGATCTTCGTCGTCTTCCTCATGCAGAGCCTCACGGATTGCGTGGTGTATGTTGGGCGACCGTCCACCGAGGCGGCCGACAGAACGAGAGTTAGCAAGGGATGGGCCGCCCGGGGCGAGCCGTAGTATCTTCTTGCGTGCAGCCTACTTAGCGAACTGGTCCGGAGGATACTTCCGCCGGCCGGTGTCCTTTCGAGCAGACAGCGCGGAGCCCCAGTGCGTCGCATCGTTCTCTTCTCGACCACAGTCCTGATCGGTCTCCTCGCCATCTCTCTGGGCCTCTGGCAGCTGCGCCGGCATGCCCAGCGCGCCGAGCGGAACCGGCTCGCGATCGAGGGGCGCTCGCTCCCGCCAATCATCGGCGACTCGGTGATGACGCCGACGCTCCTGCCGCATCGCAAAGCCATATTGATGGGGACGCTCGACGAGTCGCGAGAGTTTCTCCTCCGCAATCGGCTGGTGGCGGGCGTGCCGGCCGTCATGGTGGTGACCCCGCTCCGCCTCCCCGGCAGCGACACCGCACTGCTGGTGAACCGGGGATACGTGCCAGCCCCCGCCGACGCGGTGGATCCGGGGACTGCCTCCTGGTCGGAGCGAGACCGCAGGGTGTTTCGTGGTGTGCTGCTTCCCCTGCCCGACCGAGGGGACGGGGCGCCCATCACCCGGAACGGGCGGGAGAGTTGGTACGCCCTGGATCTCCGGATGCTGCGAGCCCGGCTGCCCTACCCCATTGCGGACCTCTACCTGATGGCCGAGCCCGATTCGGCGTCGGCCGACCACACCGTCCGGGGCACGGTGTACCCGTTCCGCGCAGAACTGCCGCCGTTGGACCAGGGGCCGCATCTGAGCTATGCGCTGCAGTGGTTCGGCATTGCGGTGGCGGTGGTGGCGTTTGGCGTGATCTTCGTGTGGAGGAGGAGCAGTGAGCGGTAAGCGGTGAGCGGGAACAACCCCAGACCCCTGGCCGCTGACCCCTGACCTCTATCGTTTGAACGGATTGATCTGCAGCAGCTCGGGACGGGACACGAACTCGGGACAAATCGTCCGGTCATACTGGTAAGGGCCGCCGGTTTCGGCGTCGACGAAGGGAAATCCACGGCAGACGGCGGGATAATAGGGCTGGTCGTAGATGGTGCAGGCGTTGTCTTTGAGAAAAACACAGCGGCCCTTCGAGACGCGGGTGCGCCATTCCCCCCAGAGGGTGCGGTAGATCTTGTCGGCACCGTGCGCGGTGGTGACTGCCGCCGCTTCCGCGTCGGACAAGGTGGCGCCGTAGGCGCAGCAGGCGGATTGATGCGGACAGGGGTAACACGGGAGCGCCGGAAGCGGCGGCGTGTGCATGGCGAAAACCTAATTGGTGGGCGATCTTTTATGGCTTCGCGCCCTTAGCTCAATTGGATAGAGCATCAGACTTCGGATCTGAGGGTTGGGGGTTCGAGCCCCTCAGGGCGCATAGCGTCAGCTCCGGCGCGCGCATGAGGATCGTCCAAACCTTCACGCGGCTCCGGGAGGACTGAGTGAACAGGACCGGCCGAATCACCTGCCCCAATTGCCGGACGCAATCGGAAGAAGTGATGCCGGAGGATGCCTGCCTCCACTTCTATGAATGCCCGTCCTGCCGGACGCTGCTCAGACCGAAGCCGGGCGATTGCTGCGTATTCTGCTCCTACGGGGACGTCCAATGTCCGCCTCGCCAACGAGCAGGGGACTGATGCGATGACGTCCCGTACCTTTTCCCGGTGGCGTTTCGTGCATCTCCTGTCCAGCGGGATACTCTGCGTTGTCGCCCTGATTCATTCCGCACTCACCCCGGTTCTCTACCGCGGTTGGTCCCCTGACGCACTCTGGTTTCTCGGTACGGGCCTGGGATTGTTGCTGCTCGGCGTCTCGAATGTCACGCATGTGGGGATTGAACCCTGCCGACAGCCGACCGCCCGGCTGGTCCGGGGGGCGAACTGGGTGTTTCTGTTTTTCGGCATCGGGGCGGTTCTGACGGTCCCGGAGCCCCAGGCCTACCTGGTCCTGGCGGGACTCGCAGGGCAAGCC
>CAZHSO010000119.1:5221-8506 GCA_964535105.1 uncultured Gemmatimonas sp. | reverse complement strand
GCCGCTGCCAGGTCCGGCAACGACAGGTGCTTCCTCGCGGTGGCAAACCCGCGCCCGTAGAGGTGCAAGCACCCGCCCTCCTGTTTCGGCAGCCCGGCCAACCGCTCAGCGGCCAGGAGCCACGCTCGCGCCCGACGTGTCGCCACCGGACAATCCGGCGTGGTGGGGCAGGGAAATAAGTACGCCGCTCCGATGCCGGGTCGCCCGCCCACGACGTGGAGGAGCGCGGCCCGCACCGTGGGGTGAATCGGGACCGTCGTCTCGCGATTGCGAGCCGGTGACCGTCGGGACGAGACGTCGCTGGGTGCCAATCGTGTGCCGACTCGGCGAACCCGGGCAGTTCTGGCCCGTGCTCAACCGGTCTCACGGCCTTACCCAACCTCTGTAAGGACAACCCGCAACAACCCCCCCCGTCGAGGACTGAACCGGACAAACTGCCCCGGGACTTCACCGGGTACCTCGAAATTCGCGCAAGCCCGGACAGGGGGATATGTTCTCCGGGCTCTCATTCCTCCAGGCAATGTCGTTCCCTCGCGGACCGGTCAGACCACGGTCGGCGGATTGTTTGGCTATGGAATCCGATCGATGGGGCAATCGGTGACGGGTGCTACCGCCCCTGCGCTCGCATGATCCTCACTTTTTCAAGGAGTCACAGGATATGAGAATGAGTCGAATGCTTGGGATGACTGCCGCCGCCTGTCTCGGTACAACTGCGGCGGCGGCCCAGGCGCCCACCCCGCCATTTGTCATGGCCACCTATTACCGGTGCGACTATTCGCGCCAGGCCCGGGCCGACACGCTGTACAAGCAGGTCATGGCTCCGCTGCTCGACCGGCAGATCAAGGCTGGACACCTGACCGCCTACGGATTCTCTTCGCACCGCATTGGGGGCGTCTTTCGGCGGCTGGAGACCTTGACCGCGCCGACGCTTGCGCACCTGATCGCGGCCCAGGACGCCTTTATGGCTGATTTGGACAAGACCAATCCGAAAGGCAGTGCTGAGTTCGATGCGATTTGCGGTTCCCACGATGACTACATCTGGAACCGGGTACTCGGCTCGGCCCCCAATCCCGCGGCGCCGGTTCCGGCCTTCAGCTATTCCAGGTACATGGGCTGCGACTTGTCCAAGGAGGGTGAGGCCGACATGATCATGGAGACGGCGTTCGCTCCGATGATGAACAAGCACCTCGCCGCCGGCCACATCACCGGGTGGGGCTGGTTCACCCACAATTTGGGCGGCAACATCCGGCGGATCTTGAACTGGAGCGGACCGGACGTCATGTCCGTGCTGAACGCCGAGGAAATGATCTCCACCGACATGGGGACCCATTCGCTGTATACCGCCTTCACCGCCGCCTGCGACAGCCACAGTGACTATGTTTGGCAATCCGAGGTCACCAGTCCCTGAAGCCGGTCCCACCACCGCAAGCTTCGAAGCGCCTGGTCATCCCAGGCGCTTCTGCTTTCCGGGTATTCCGGGTAATCCCCCCGCGTGACATTCAGCCTGCCGAAGCGAATTCCTGCGCGAGCGTCTAGGGCATCGCGGTCCCACCCTGTTCGTGCTCTGCATGCCCATCGTCGGCGCCGAAGCCACGGCGCGCCAGGACAGGCTCCCTGCCCGTTGGCCGGCCAGGATGAGGCTGCCGCCATGCACCTTCATACCGAGGCCAATCGCGGCGTGAGAGTCTCCTTACGCACTGGGTCCTTGACGGGGAGGCTTACGCGGCGCCATCACTTCGGCATATCGCATTCCAAGGATAGGCTCGCATGGCCCGGCTGCGCGGCGTGCGCATTCTCAATCAGGCGCAGGTGACGGAGCTCCTCCCCATGGAGGAGTGCGTCGAGGTCATGGAGCGCGCGCTGCGGACGCTGGCGGAGGGCGATGCTGTGCTCCCGCTCCGCACCGTCCTCCGGCTGCCGGAAGGCCGGGGCATCTTCGGCCTCATGCCGGCGCATCTCGGGTCTCCCTCCGCGCTCGGCCTCAAGGCCATCGCCGTCTTCCCCGGGAACGATGGCACACCCCTCGATTCTCATCAGGGGCTGGTCCTGCTCTTTTCCCCGGAGACCGGCGCCCCAATCGCGATCATGGACGCCAGCAGTATCACCGCCATCCGGACCGCGGCCGTGAGTGCGGTGGCGACCCGCGCCCTGGCCAATCGCGACGCCGGCGACCTGGCCCTTCTCGGAAGCGGCGTGCAGGCGCGCAGTCACCTCGAGGCGATGGCGGTCGTGCGGCCGCTTCGCCGGGTGCGGGTGTGGAGTCCAAATGCAACACGGCTCGAGGCGTTTGCCGCCTGGGCGGGCGACCGCTTCGGCGTGCCGGTGGCGATCGTTGCGTCGGCCGAAGCGGCGGTGCGGGGCGCCGATCTCATCTGCACCACGACGGCTTCGCGCACACCCGTCGTCGACGCAGGCTGGCTCGGCTCCGGAGTTCACATCAATGCCGTCGGCTCGAGCATTCCCTCCGCGCGAGAGCTGGATTCCAGCACGGTGGCGCGGGCAAGGCTCGTGGTGGACCGGCGGGAATCGGCCCTCAGCGAAGCGGGAGATTTCCTGATTCCCAGGGCCGAGGGCGCCATCACCGACGCGCACATCGTGGGGGAGCTCGGCGAGGTCCTGCTGGGGACGGTGCCGGGACGACGCTCCTCCGCGGAATTGACCGTCTTCAAGTCCCTCGGCCTCGCGATCGAAGATCTCGCCGCCGCGCACCACGTGCTGCAGAAGGCGGAAGCCCGGAAGATCGGTCTCGTCACCGACCTGGGCGGACTCCGGCATTAGGGTGATAGACTTCCGGATCAATCCGTTCTTCGTGCCGGGAGAGGTGCCGCATCCGCCTCGCAGCACCGTCCGTGAATTCCACCGGGGGCTGCCCGGATACGAGGTCACCCCGCTGCATCGGTGTGACGGACTCGCCCGCGCGCTCGGTCTTGCGCGGGTCATGGTGAAGGATGAGTCTCACCGCTTCGGCCTCGAGGCGTTCAAGGCGCTCGGCGCGTCGTGGGCACTGGAGCGTCTCCGGACCGGGCGCTCCGGCCCCATGACCGTCACGACCGCAACCGACGGCAACCACGGACGCGCGGTGGCCTGGGCGGCGCGACGGCTCGGCTGCGAGGCGGTGGTCTTCATTCCCGCGCACTCGGCAGCGGCGCGGGTCGACAAGATTCGCCGGGAGGGCGCGCGCGTCGAGCTGGTGCACGGGACATACGACGAAGCCGTGGCGCAGGCCGAAGCAGCAGGCCGGCAGAACGGCTGGCAGGTCGTCTCGGACACCGGCTATCCGGGATA
>CAZHSO010000119.1:2839-5121 GCA_964535105.1 uncultured Gemmatimonas sp. | reverse complement strand
CGGGGAGTGGATCTGTTCTTGACGATCGACGACCGGCATGCCGAGGAGGCGATGCGAAGGCTTGCTCGTCCCGTGGAAGGAGACCCGGTGATCGTCGCGGGCGAGTCGGGAGCGGCGGGGCTGGCGGGACTACTGGCGCTGCTGGAGGAGCCGCGGCTCGCACCCGCGAAGGAATTCCTCCGGCTGGGTCACGCGACGAGCGTCCTGGTGATCAACACCGAAGGCGCGACAGATCCGGTCGGATATGAAAGAATCGTGAACAGTGAACAGTGAACGGTGAACCGTAACCGCTTGTCCCGTTCACTGTTCACCGTTCACCGTTTACGCAGTTAAACACCTTGCTAAGGAGTAACTCAATGCTGCTCCCCCCGATCAACCTCAAGGCCTGGATCGAAGAACACCGGACCCTTCTCAAGCCTCCCGTCGGCAACAAGATGATCTGGCAAAACTCCGAGTTCATGGTGATGGCGGTCGGCGGACCCAACCAGCGGAAGGACTTTCACGTCGAGGACGGCGAGGAATTCTTCTTCCAGGTCGAAGGCGACATCACCCTTCGGATCATCGAAAACGGCGCGGTGCGCGAGATCCCGATTCGCGAGGGCGAGATGTTCCTGCTTCCGCCCAACATCCCCCACTCCCCGCAGCGGCCGGCGAACACCGTCGGCCTGGTGATCGAGCGGAGACGCGCGGAGGATGAGCAGGACCATCTCCGCTGGTTCTGCGAGTCCTGCGGCGAGATCCTGTACGATGCCAACTTCCAGCTGGTCGATCTGGGCAAGCAGCTCAAGCCGATCATCGAGCAGTTCTGGGCCGACGAAAAGCTCAGGACCTGCAAGAAGTGCGGGCATGTGATGGCGGCGCCGGCGCCGGTGGCTCCCGCCAGGTAGTGCTCGCCATCGACTTGCACACCCACATCCTTCCGGAGTCGTGGCCGGACCTCGTGGCACGCTATGGCGCGGGCCGCTGGGTTTCACTGGAGCACCATGCGGCGTGCCGGGCGCGCATGATGGTGGATGGCAAGGTATTCCGGGAGATCGGGGACAACTGCTGGCTGCCGTCGCGCCGGCTGGAGGAATGCGACCGCGACGGAGTGCGGGTCCAGGTGCTCTCGACCGTTCCGGTGCTGTTCAGCTACTGGGCTCGGCCCGAGCACGGCCACGACTGGTCGCGCTTTCTCAACGACCACCTCGCCGACGTGGTCGCGGCGCAACCGCGCCGGTTCATCGGGCTCGGCACCGTTCCGCTCCAGGCGCCGGATCTCGCCGCGAGAGAGCTCACCCGATGCGTCCAGGAGCTGGGTCTGGCCGGCATTCAGATCGGGACGCACGTGGGGGAGTGGAATCTCGACCACCCAGCGCTCTATCCGGTGTTCGAGACCGCAGAGCGGCTGGGAGCGGCGGTCTTCGTGCATCCCTGGGACATGCTCGCGCCGGAGCGGATGACGAAGTACTGGCTCCCCTGGCTGGTCGGGATGCCTGCGGAGACGGCGCTGGCGATCTGCTCCGTCATCTTCGGCGGCGTGCTGGAGCGGCTCCCCCGTCTCCGCATCGGCTTTGCCCACGGCGGGGGGGCGTTCCCGGGAATCTACGGCCGGATCGCGCATGGCTTCGACGTGCGACCCGATCTGGTGGCGGTGGACAACCCGCAACCGCCGTCGCGCTACCTCAAGCGCTTTTACGTTGACGCGCTGACCCACGACGCCGACGCGCTCCGTCTTCTCCTCCGTCTCCACGGTCCCGAACGGGTGGCAATGGGGAGCGACTATCCCTTTCCCCTCGGCGAGTCGCCGCCCGGCAGCCTGATCGCCGGAATGCCCGACCTGGATCCGGCCACGCGCGCCTTGCTGCTGCATGGGACCGCACTCGAATTCCTCGACCGGAAGAGCGCCGATTTTCAATGAGTCCGGTACCGGTAGCACCCGTGCAGTCCGACGAAGCCCGGCAGGAGCGCTGGGCTCTCGAACAGGACGCTCGCGACCCACTCGCATGGTGCCGGGCGGAATTCGAGCTTCCGGCGGATGACGACGGATCGCCCCTCATCTATCTCTGCGGGAATTCACTCGGCCTCATGCCGCGCGGGGTCCGGACGGTGGTGGGGAGGGAGCTGGAAGCCTGGTCGCGTCGGGCCGTCGAGGGGCACCTCGACGGGGCGAATCCCTGGTACTCCTATCATGAGCCGCTGTTGTCGCCCATGGCGCGCCTCGTGGGAGCCGGGCCGGGGGAAGTCGCGCTGATGAACTCGCTGACGGTCAACCTCCATCTGATGATGATTTCGTTCTACCG
>CAZHSO010000119.1:0-2739 GCA_964535105.1 uncultured Gemmatimonas sp. | reverse complement strand
GCCGCGCATGCTGCGGGCTGCCTCGTCGGCTTCGACCTGGCGCACGCGGCGGGCAACGCGGTGCTTCGGCTCCACGACTGGGACATCGACTTTGCGGTCTGGTGCTCGTACAAGTACCTCAACGCGGGACCGGGCGCTGTCGCGGGGTGCTTCGTGCACGAGCGGCACGGCAGCGATCCGGCGCTGCCCAGGCTGGCCGGGTGGTGGGGCAACGATCCCGCCACGCGGTTCCAGATGCATCTCAACTCTCGCTTCGTACCGGTGGCAGGGGCGGCGGGGTGGCAGGTCAGCAATCCACCGATCCTCGCGATGGCGCCGCTCGGCCCGTCGCTCGGGCTCTTCGACCGGGCGGGGATGTCGGCGCTCCGCGAGAAATCCGAGCGGTTGACCGGCTACCTCGCGCAGCTGTTGTCGGATCTTCCCGCGGATCGCATCCGGCTGCTGACGCCGACGGCACCCGGGGCGCGCGGCTGCCAGCTCTCCTACCAGGTGCCGCGAGGCGCCAGGGAACTGTCCGACGAACTCCGGCGCAGGAAGATCGTCGCCGACTTCCGCGCGCCCGATGTCATCCGGCTCTCACCGGTCCCCCTCTACAACACCTTCCACGAAGTCTGGCGCGTCGCCGGCGCGATGCGCGAGCTCGTTTCCGCCGGATGAACGACTTCGTCATCGTGGGCGCGGGACTCGGCGGGTCGCTTATGGCGACGCTGCTCGGCCGGGCCGGTCATCGAGTGGAACTCCTCGAGCGGCTGCCCGATCCGCGAGCGGGGGCGGTCGAAGCGGGACGCTCCATAAACCTCGCCATTTCGGCGCGCGGCCTGCACGCGCTGGGCGAGGTGGGACTGCGGGACGAAGTTCTGGGTATCGCCACGCCGCTCCATGGCCGGATGATCCACCCGCTCAGGGGGCGGCTGGTTTTCCAGCCCTACGGCACCCATGGCCAGGCGATCAACTCGATCTCCCGTCTTGCGCTCAACCAGGCGCTGCTCGGCGCGGCGGAGAACACCGGAAACGTCCGGCCTCGCTTCCAACGCCGGTGTTCCGATGTGGATCCTGCGGCAGGGCACGCCGTGACGGTGGACTCCCGGACGGGCGGAGGAGAGGAGCGGCATGACGGGGTCATCGTGGGCGCCGACGGCGCGTACTCGGCGGTCCGAGGCCATCTGCAGCGGCGCGAGCGCCATGATTTTTCCCAGGTCTATCTGAGCCACGGTTACAAGGAGTTGTATATCCCCCCTGGGGCGGAAGGCTCCCCGCGTCTGGAGCGTCATGCCCTGCACATCTGGCCGCGCGGGGGATACATGATGATGGCGATGGCGAATCTGGACGGTTCCTTCACGGTGACTCTGTACCTCGGGTTCGAGGGACCCGAGAGCTTCCATTGGTTGCGGACGCCCGATGACGTGTCCCGCTTCTTCGTGCGCGCCTTTCCCGACGCGGTGTCCCTGCTGCCCAGTCTCGGCCACGACTTCTTCGCGAATCCGACCGGGACCCTCGTCACCATCCGCAACCGGCCCTGGCACCACGAAGGCGCCGTCGTTTTGCTCGGCGACGCGGCCCATGCCATCGTGCCGTTCTTCGGACAGGGCGCCAACGCCGCCTTCGAGGATTGCCTGTCCCTGTCGGCGGCGCTCGCCAGGTACACGGGCGATTGTTCCCGGGCGTTCCCGGCGTACGAAGCGGAACGGCGTCCGAATGCCGACGCCATTGCGGAGCTCGCGATCGCCAATTTCCACGAGATGCGGGACAAGGTCGCCTCGCCCGCCTTCCGGCTCGAGAAACGCGCCGAAGCGCTGCTGCACAGGATCTTTCCCGACCGGTTCGTCCCGCTCTACACCATGATCTCGTTCACGCGGATTCCCTACGCGGAGGCCCGCGACCGCGCCGCGCGCCAGTCGAGGGCGGTTCGGCGGATCGGGATCGGCCTTGCGCTGGTCGTGCTGTTCGTTTCCTGGCTCCTGCTGCGCTAAGATGCCGGTGGACGGGGCCTGTCCCGTTGACCGTTGACCGTTGACCGTTGACGTAGTTGAAACCCATGACCCTGACTTATTCCAATTATCTGAGTCTGCCCGCGCTTCTCGAGCTGCAGCGGCCGCGTTCCGAGCCCCCGGAGCACGACGAGATGCTGTTCATCGTGATCCACCAGGTGTACGAGCTCTGGTTCAAGCTGCTGCTGCATGAGACGGAAAAGGTGGGGCGGGACTTCGCCGGGAATGATCTCTACGGGGCGATCGCGACGTGGAAGAGGATGCGGACGATTCTGAAGACGCTCGTCGGTCAGCTCGACATCCTGGAAACTATGACGCCGATGTCGTTCTCCTCATTTCGCGACCGGCTCGACACCGCCTCCGGATTCCAGTCCTTCCAGTTTCGGGAGGTGGAGTTCTCGCTCGGGTACAAGCGACCGCAGGTGACCGACGCGATCCCCGACCGGGAGGGGCAGCGCGCGGCCGCGGAGCGGCGGCTGGGGCAGCCGTCGGTAGTGGATCACTTCTACAGGTTCCTCGCGCAGCGGGGGCTCAAGGTGCCGGAGGACATGTTCCAGAAGGACGTCACCCTCCCCACGCAGTCGAGCGAGGTGCTTCAGGAGGAGCTCTTCGGGGCGTATCAGCGGCAGCCGGAGCTGGTGATTCTGTTCGAGCTGATGACCGATTTCGACGAGGGGCTGCAGGAGTGGCGGTATCGGCACATCAAGCTGGTGGAGCGGACCATCGGCGCCAAGAAGGGCACCGGCGGGTC
>CAZHSO010000118.1:0-8607 GCA_964535105.1 uncultured Gemmatimonas sp. | reverse complement strand
CCGAAATCCGGCATATGCACGATCAATCCATGATCGAGCGTGTTCTTGTTATACCCTGCGACGAGCTGCTCATTGTAGCGGTCGAGGAAGAAATCGAACGGGTCGGCGGGGTCGTCGTCGAGAATGAGGAGGTCGGTGTTCATCATTGTGAGCTTGCCGAAGCGCAGCGAGGCTCCCTGGAAATACATGTAATTGGCCGGCTCGGTTCCGACGGCGGCGAGGCGCCGGGGCGGCTCGGGCCCGCCGAACGTCTGCACCACCTTCCCATCCCCGATGTGGAGGCGGGTCACCCGGCCGCGGGTCCTCGGTGGAGGCAGGATCGCCGCCGGATCGAGGAAAAAATCGTCGTCGACGATCCGCACTCCGTGGCCGGGCTGGATCTTCGCCAGCTCTTCGAGCTGCAGTCCGAAGAAGTGCATCATGCTGCGGACCCCGATGCCGAAGACCTTGACCGTCCGTGGGTGCAGTCTGATCAGGCCCTCGGGGGTCAGCGTCACCTCCGCTCGCATCGTGAACCGGAGGAAACCGTGCAGCGTCCCACGCTGGATCAGTTGATCCCCCTCGGTCTCGATCCGGAGGCTCTTGAGCGGCGATCCCGGATAAGCGAAGACATGGTCGGTGAGGAGGGTGCCGAGGCTCGCCGTATCGATCGAGATCTCGGCGCTCGCGATCTCGAGCGTGAACGACCGCTTGTCGTCGAGGGTCGGGGGCCGCGCGGGCGTGACCGGCAGGAGCGCACCCCGGAGCCGCGCGATGGCGAGCACGACCCCCGGTGCGATCTGAAAATGGATGTTCCGCATTTCGGCGTTGACACCGGTCGTCGTGTCACGGGAGCCGGAGTCGGGCGGGGTCGCGTCGAGCGGCGCACCGGGATCGGGGCGTCCCGCGGCGCGACCGCTCTCCGAGGGGCCGCAGAGTGCCGTCGAGAGCGCGAGGAGAATCGCAGTCCGGCGAGCGGCGAATCTCCCCGCGGGCAAGCTAGATCTCGGTTTTCCGCTGCGCCATCATGCGAAGCACCCCGTTGATCGCCAGGTGACAGAGCGCATAGACCACGATAGCGACGACCAGAGGCAATGCGAGCGTATGCCCGCTGGGATCGGTGGGACTCTCCACGATTCCCCGGAAGGGGGCGTAGAGCGGAGCGGTCACGGCCCGGATGAAGCGGTAGAATCCCGCCTCCGGATTGCCGGCCACCAGCGCGAGGCCGATGCGCACCGCCAGCAGCGCGTAGATCACGTAGAAGGCGTAGTCCACGAATTGCGAAATGCGGGCGGCGCCGCGCGCCTGCTCCACCGCCTGCTCGGTGACGACCACATCATCGAGTGCTTTGCGGCGCAGGTCGGCTGCAACCTTCTCCTCCCGCCGCAGCTCCGTCACCGTCGGGATGCTGGCTTCCGCCGCCACTTCCGCCCCGACCTCACGCTCAACGTATGATTTGACCGCGCCGTGCTGTCCGACCCGCCGGGCTTCCTCGGCGGCCAGTTTGTCGTCGTTCATGGGCAGCTTCCTCCGCTTTGCAAACACGTTGAGGGAAGCGGGAACAACTCCCCGATCCCGAGAAGGAGACCCCCCGTCGCCATCTATTCTGCACATCGCGGCGGGCCCCGAGACCCGGGCGCTGTCAACCTCCCGGACAACAGGGCTAACCCATTGGGGTGTCGCGCCGATGCGCCCCTCAGAATCGCGACAGTCGGAGGGCACGTCGCTTGCCCCTCCGGGTTGCATGCACTGCAAGCGTATCGCACTCGTGGCGCTGGCGCTCGTCACCGTGGGAGCCTGCGCACGGCCCCGGGTGGGCGCCGGGCCCGACGCGGAATTCGCATTCCCACGCCCGCAGGAGATCTCGGCCGAAGCCTGGACCCACGCGACCGCCGCGTACCAGCATGCGGCGATCCGTGGACTCACCACCGGCTCGCTCCTGACCGTCATCGACTACACCCTGCCTTCGACCACTCGACGGCTCTGGGTCGTCGAGCTGGGGACCGCCCAGGTGCTGTGGCACGACTACGTGGCGCATGGGTCGGGGTCGGGGGGAACCTGGGCGACCGATTTCTCCAACCGGACCGGGAGCAAACGCTCCAGTCTCGGCACCTTCGTCACGGCGGGAACTTACGTCGGTGTGAGGGGGATTTCCCGAAGGCTCGTCGGAATCGAGCCGGGGATCAACGACCGCGCGTGGCAGCGGGGCATCGTGATCCATGGCACCCCGGGTGTGAGCGCGGCCAAGGCGAGGCTGGGGAAGATGGGGCGCACCGAAGGATGTCCCGCGGTCCCGAGGGAATCCGCCCGGCGCCTGATCTATCTGCTGGGGGAAGGGTCGGTGGTGTTCATCTGGTACCCCGACCGGACACTCCTGCAAACTTCAGAGTATCTCGACCGGGGCGCCGCAACACCGCGTTTGCCGGGCCTGGACTAGCAGGTCGGTACAAGCTCCCTGACAACAACGCCCACAGATGGCACAGACAAAAAAACAAATCTGTGAAATCTGTGGTTGAAGCGGACTGGAGCGACAATTAGCGACTCCGAAGCGCCCGCATGTACTCCTGCATCGCGAGAAACTTCTCGTACACGATCACACCCTTCCGTTTGCTGCCGAACTCTGAAAAGAGCTCGCGAAGCTTCCCGCGGCGCGTCAGGAAAAACCGGAAGGTCTCGGCGAAATCCTCCTGGGGATGGCGGGTCGCATAGCCGCTCACGTGGTTGACGGGAGCGATCGCGACGCGGCGGCGCTGGAAGTCCACCCACGCGTCATCCATCACCCGGTATGCCTTCGCGACCTCGCCGAAGGTGCGGCGGAAGGAGGGAGACCGGGTCCAGTGCCAGTGGTGATAGAGCACGCTGTGGCCCAGCTCATGGCTCAGGAGGCCGACCAGCATCGACCAGGGGATCTCATCCCTGCGGCGGGCGCCCACCACGTATTTCTGCTCGATCTCGACGATCTTGGGGTACTTCGGATCGACCCCCGACACGCCAGGCCGGAGCAGGACGCGAAATCCCCAGTCGGGGATGCGCGCGACCTTGAGGAGCGCCCGGACCTTCCGGAGCGCCCGCGGAATCAGATCCTGTCCCGTCGCGTCCTGTCCGCACCAGGGGCAGGTATCCATCCAGTCGTCCACGCCTCGGGCGCAGTGCGGGCAATTGCCCTCGAAGCGGTCGTCCTCGTTCCAAGTCTGGTCCTTCCCGCACCAGGGGCAGTAGGCCATCGGGTACTGCACCCAGCCCCCGCACCGCCAGTCACACCGGGTGTCCGGGCGAAAGCCCTTTGGGGCCTTCAGGGGCGCTTCGCTGAAAGTGCCCTCGTCCTCCAGATCGGTGTCGCACCAGGGGCAGAAGGAGAACTTGGGGGAGATCACCCAGCGGCAGCTCGGGCATTCGGCGCCGGTGATCCCCGCGGCATCGCGCCAGCGCTGTGGCCTGCTGCAGTCGGGGCAGAAGCTCCAGTAGCGCTTGAGCGGATAGCCGCACAGGCAGCGCGGATCGTCGTTCGGCGGGGCGACGCGCCGCAGCTTACGCGGACTCATAGCGGGCCAGGCTCTCGTCGACGATCCGCTGGATGAACTCGGGGTAGGGCATGCCCGCCTTCTCGGCGGCGTTCGCGATCTCGTGGCCGCGGCTGATGAAGGGATTGGCGTTGGCCTCGAGCACCCACACCTCGTCCTCCTCGGTCAGACGGATATCGATGCGCGCGTAGTCCCTGAGCCAGAGGGCGTGAAACGCGGTCTTACAGACCAGTTCGATGTGTTCCTTTGCCTGCGCGCTCACCGGTCGGGCAAAGACGTTGCGGATGCCTTTCCGCTGCCGGTAGAGCTCGTCCCATTTGGCGGACTGCGTCGCGAAGCGCTCCTCCGGCGGATTCTTTTCCTTGTCGAACACCAGTTCGGTGAGCGGCAGGAGCTCGAGCCGGGCGTCGTTGCCGAGGAGGCTCACGTAGAGCTCCCGGCCAGTGATGAATTCCTCCGCGATGGCCGGTTGCTCGAACCGGCCGTGGACGAAGGCCACCCGCTCGGTCAGCGCCGCTAGGTCTTCCACCACCGAAGCCTGCGCGATCCCCTCCGACGCATCGGCGGAGAGCGGCTTGACGATGAGGGGATATTTCAGGCTGGGCGGCTCCGTCACCTCCTCATTCGTCTTCCAGGTCGCGAAGCCCGGTACCCGGATCCCGTGGTAGGCGAGAATCTTCTTGCTCATCGCCTTGTCGCGCGATACTTGGAGCCCCAGCGGTGGCGAGCCGGTGTACCGGTAGCCTCCCGCCTCGAGCAGCGCGGGGAAGAGATGGTCGAGGCGGCTCTCGCCGCGGAACGACTCCGCGCAGTTCATCACCAGATCGGGTTTGAACTCGGCGCAGCGGTCGAGCACCTCGCGCGGGTCCTTGCTGACCCCGATCAGCAGCACCTCGTGTCCCCGCGCCTCGAGGGCGTGGGCCACCTGGTACTCCATGTCCGGCTCGCGCTCGGCGTCCGAGCCGAGCTCCTCGGTCATCTGGCGGTGGTGGTCTTCTGGGGTATAGCGGGGGTACGGCGAATCGAAGACGACAGCGATGCGCATCAGGTAGGCCACCCCACCGGCCGTTCGGCCGCGAGTAACGTGAGGCGCGGCCCTGCAGTCGTGGGGCGGAGGGTGATGCCGGTGCGGTTGCGGAGCTCGCGTGCGTTGGTTCCCGCCGCCACGCCATGCCAGAGCATGATCCGGTCGACCGGAAGGGCTTCCGGCCCGTCGGGTCCCATCGCCAGCGTGTCCTCGTCATCGGCGGCCGCCAGCACCACCGGGTCGATGCCCTCCAGCAGGGTCGGCATCCGGCGGAGGCTCTCCAGCATGGTGACTGTGAGCGCCAGGCTCTCGCCGGCGAGGGTGATGACCCCAAAGCCCCGCTCCCCCTGCCGGCAGCGCGGGTGGATCAGGCAGGCGTAGCGGCAGGGGAAGGGCGTTGCCGTCCGGGCCAGGACCGTGCGGAGATGGTCGCGGACCAGGACGACGACGCCTTCGGACGTCGGGGTGCGGCGATTGCGGGGAGACGGCCCGGTCATGGAAGAAAACATATAGCTTTCGGCCGGTGGGCGCACCGAGCCCTCCCCGGAGGAACCGTGGCAGAGACCAAGAGCGTCCCGGCGGACCACTCCGGCGCCCGCTACGCGATCATCGTCCTCACGGCGATGAATCTCCTCAATTACATCGACCGTTACGTCCCCAGTGCGGTCAAGCCGCTCTGGCAGAAGGAGCTCGGCTTCAGCGACGCCCAATCGGGGTACCCGCTCGCCGCCTTCGTCCTCGTGTACATGCTCACCAGTCCGATCTTCGGGTCGTTGGCCGATCGCATGTCACGGAAGCTGCTCATCGCGCTGGGGGTGGCTCTCTGGTCGGTGGCCACCGCGGGGGGAGCGCTCGCCACCGGAATCGTGAGCTTCATCGTCGCCCGCGCCCTCGTGGGAGTGGGGGAGGCGGCCTACGCCACCATCGCTCCCTCGCTCATCAGCGATTACTACCCTCCCGACCGGCGCAACCGGATCCTCACGATGTTCTACGTGGCGATTCCGGTGGGAGCCGCGCTGGGCTTTACCCTCGGGGGGCTGATCGGGAACGCCTACGGCTGGCGCGCCGCCCTTCTGGTGGTCGGACTTCCCGGACTCATCGCCGCCGGCTTGGCGCTCCTGATCAAGGAGCCGGTGCGCGGCGCGTTCGATCCTGTTTCGGCGGCATCGATCCCGTCATGGCCCGAGGTACTCAAGGTGCTCCGGAAGACCGCGCCGTACCTGTTCGCGGTGGCGGGCTACATCGCGGTGACCTGGGCAGGCGGGGGGATGGCGGACTGGTTCGCGACCTTCCTGGTCCGCCACCGTGGGATGGATCTGAGCGGCGCGGCGGGGCTGACGGGCGCCGCGACAGTCGTGGGCGGGCTCGCCGGGACGCTCACCGGCGGTCTCCTCGCCGACTGGCTCAAGAAAAAGACGAAGTCGCCCTACTTCGCGCTGAGCTGTCTCTCGATGGTTCCGGCCGCGGGCTTTGCCCTGCTGGCCCTCACGGCCGAAAGCCGGGTGGTGATTGGCGCGGCAATTCTGCTGGCGCAGTTCTTCATGTGGTTCTACAACGGGCCGATCAACGCGATCATCGTCAACTCGGTCCCGGCGGCGATGCGCGCCCGCGCCGTCAGCATGTCGATCCTGTCCATCCACCTTCTCGGCGACGCGATCAGCCCGACGATGATCGGCGTGATCTCTGATCGCACCGGGGATCTGATGAACGGGATGATTCTGATTCCGATCATGATGCTGATTGGCGCAGCAGTGTGGGGAGTCGGATGGCGGACGCTGAGGGAGTAGCGAAGAGCGAGGAGCGAAGCGGCTGTTCCTCTTCGCTCCTCGCTCTTCGCTACTCCCTCACGTAGTGGTCGCCCGCACAGGGGGCACCGTCGCCCGCCCAATCGTGTTGTTGTCACTTCCGAACCAGATCACCCGCGCCTTCGGATCGAAGATCATGTAGCGCACCGTCCCGCCCCCGCTCGGGATCGGGCTCGAGCTGAAGAACTGCTCGGTGCGGGGATCGAAGCCGACCAGCCGGTTGGGCTGTGCGCCGGTCTCCACGAACCAGAGCCGGTTTGCATCATCCACCGTCATCGCATAGGGCAGGGAGGCCGCGCCGCCGGGGTTCTTCCACTCCTTGACCGACCCCGTCGCGGGGTCGAGCCGGCCGAGGAATCCCCGCGAATAATCGACATACCAGACCCCGCCGTCGGCGGTGAGAGCGATGCGCCGGGGCCGGCTCGCCGCTTCAGGCAGTGGATACTCCTTGAGCTGAAGCGTCTTCGGATCGACGGTGCCCATTTTGTTGGTGCCGAAAAGATCGAACCAGGGCCGCCCCGCCGCGTCCACCACGATGCCGTAGGGACGGGAGCGCGGGGTCGTCATTTTCACCAGGTCGATTTTTCCGTTCGAGGTGGTCAGCCGCCCGACGAAATTCCCGCCCTGCACCGTGAACCAGATGTCGCCGTTGTGGTCGAACACCAGGGTGTGCGGATCCCGCGCCGCGGAATCCGGCATCGGGTACCGGGTGATCGCGCCGGTCGCCGGATCGATCCTGCCGATCATTCCGTTGCGATTGCCGGCGAACCACGGACGTCCTTTCCCGTCGACCACGATGTTGTGGGGATTGGTCCCGGAGTCGATCGCAAATCGCTTGAACTCACCGGTCGCGGGGTCGAGGCGGGCGACGTAATTGCCGACCTGCCCGACGAACCAGATCTTCCCGTCCGGCGCGACCGCCGGGTCACGGGGCCGGCTCTTTTCCCAGGGAACCGTCCACTCCTTGATGGGCACCGTCGCGGGATCCTGGCGCGGGAGGGGCGCGGGTCCTCCGGGGAGGGTCAGCAGGACGAAGGAGAGCAGTGGGAGCGATTGCACGAATGCCTCGACTTGAAGGTGTCCGGGTGTAAGATTACCCCGAACCCACGGAGGCCGGAAGAAGGGAATGTTCTCGATATTGTCCCGAAGCACCCTCGCCGCGCTTCTCTGCCTGCTGCCGGCCACAGCAACGGCCCAGGGCCCCCCTTCCATGGCGCGCGTCGAGGCGGCGTGGCTTGAGCTGCGGAATATCCACGACGAGCTGCGCATGACTCGGAATATGGGGGTGACGAACTCCCCCCGCGGCAATTCCGTCGTCACCCTCGAATCCCGGCTCGCCCGGGCCCGGAAAGCCCTCACCGATCTCGCGGCAGCGGTCGGCCAGGAGACCCTCGCTGCGGCCGATCTCTCCGCCTTCGGCGCGCTCGGCGAGCAGTTCGCCGCGCTCAAGTATCCGGCTCCCCCGCCGACACCGGCGGAATCCGGATCGCTCGACTGCCGCCCGGCGTGGGATGTACCCGCCGGGACGAAGGACACCCTCGCGGTCCTCACCGACCACGTCTTTGCCTGCTACGGACGCGCGGCGCAGCGACTCGTCGTTGACGGCCAAACGCTGGACCGGCTCACGATCTTCGGCCTGATGGGACAAACTGACGACGCGGCGAAGCGGCAGCGTCTCTTCATGGGTCTGGAGCCGGTCTGGCAAAGCGTCAACGGTGACGATACGCCGACGAGTCCGTACCGGAGAATGGTCGCCCACCGGGTCAAGACCTGGCTCGGCGCGACCCCGATGGTGGCGCGGGCGCGGGAGCTCGGTGTGGGGCCCGATACGCTGGAGCAGGGGCTGGTCCGGATCCTCGACACCTGGCGCGGGACGCTCCCCGATACCCTCTTCGAGCCGTGGGACTTCTACTACTTCAGCGGCGAGGCGAGCCGGCTCTTGAGTCCCCGCGTGCCAAAGGACTCGCTCCTCGCGATCAACCGGCGATTCTATCGGGCCCTCGGCGCCGATCCCGCCGCGCTCGAGGTGCGCTACGACATCGAGCCGCGTCCGGGCAAGTATCCCATCGCCTTCAGCGACATCGCGCGGCGTGATCCGATGCGGGCATGGGTCTCCGCGTCGTACCGGATCGGAGGAATCGACAATCTGTCGGAGCTGCTGCACGAGACGGGACATGCGATTCACATCTCCGGGATCGACACCCGGGCGGCCTACGCCGACTGGCCCGACAGCGACACCTTCACCGAGGCGATCGCCGATCTCGCCGCGCTCGAG
>CAZHSO010000117.1:0-8854 GCA_964535105.1 uncultured Gemmatimonas sp. | reverse complement strand
GGACAACCAGGATCATTTCCTGGTGACCACGCTGCACAAGACGATGCGGGTCCACGTCACGAGTCTTCCTAACCCGGAGCTGCTCGAGATACCGAGCCAGCGGCTGGCCTCGATCGGCATGGTGTGCGACGGGGTCGGGGGTCATGCGGGGGGAGAGGAGGCGAGCCGCTCGGCGGTGGAGGCGATCGCCGGGTATGTGACGAACACGATGCAGTGTTTCTTCGCGATGGACACCGCGGACGACACCGCGCTGCTCGACTCGCTCCGCGAAGCCGCGACCCGGAGTCACGAGGTGGTCGCGGACCGGGCGAAGGCGAGCGGCGACCGCAAGGGGATGGCGACCACGCTCACCATGTTCGTCGTCGTCTGGCCGACCGTGTACCTGCTGCAGGTGGGCGACAGCCGGTGCTACCGTTTCGGGGCCGGTCCGCTCGAGCAGCTGACGCGGGATCAAACGATGGCGCAAGACCTGGTGGACTCCGGAGTGCTCAAGCCGGAGCAGGCCCAGCGAAGCCCCTACGCGCACGTGCTCTCCAGCTCACTCGGCGGCAGCACCTGGATCCCCGAGGTGTCCAAGACCAACCTCAAGCTCGGCGACGGGCTGTTGCTCTGCACCGACGGCCTGACCAAGCACATCTCCGACGAGCAGATCGAGGAGCGGCTCCGCACCCTGACCTCCTCGGAGCAGGCGGTGCGGGCGCTGGTGGCCGATACCATGGCCGCGGGCGCCACCGATAACGTCACGGTGCTGGTGCTGCGCGCGATCGTGCGGTGAGTGTCACCCTGAGCGCAGCGAAGGAGAAGGGGCCAGTCTCAAACTCGAGATCGGCCCCTTCGTTACATCCCTGATGTCTCACCCCCGGGCTCGGGTGCCGGCGATTCGGGCACTCCCGCTCACCGCTCACCGCTCACCGCTCACTGCACAACAATCTTCCGCGTCATGAACGGCGGCCCGAACATGTCCGCTGTCAGAGTGTATTCACCTGGCTCGGGGATCCACTCGAAATCCCAGGTCTGACCGACGTCCACGTACTGCCGAGCTTGACGCATCGTCGCCTGCGCCAGGGGAAGATCCGCCCCGTCCCGCGCGATCGCCCGCCAGGTCATGAAGGTCGAGTCGCGCAGAATGGCGAACCGAGCCCCGGTGGCCGCGCCGATCCCGACGAAGCGGAATCGATGCGTGATCCCAGCCGCCAGCGTGAGTGGAGCGGGGCTCCTCTCCCCGTTCACCAGGATTCTCCCCCGCGTGCCATCCCATCCGGCGACGAAGACATGGTCCGTCGCAGGGTCGAACTGCTGGCCCGGCGGAAGCACCACGAGGGCTCCGTACAGCCCCGAGGTGATCTGCTCGATGTCGTTCATGTGGGTGTGATAGATGAACGTGCCGGGGCGGGGCAGGGTGAGGCGCGCCACGAACGAATCGCCCGGCTGGATCGACGGCGCGAGCCGGCGGCCGGCGCCGGCCCACCCCGGCACTCCGTCCGAGTAACTCTCCAGCTCGATCCCGTGCCAGTGAATCGCCGCGGTTTCCTTGAGCCGGTTGATGACGGTGATGTCGGTCGGCTGGTTCTGGGTGAGGATCAGCAGGGTTCCCGGAATCTCGACCGAGTCCGCCGCGGGTAGCCGCTCATCACGCTGGAGCACAAAACCCAGTGCGCGTGGGGCGTCGAACCGCTTGGCCCCCTCCTGAATGAAGAGCCGGAGACGCCGGGTATTGTCACGACCGGGATCCTTCCATCCCCGCGATGGCTTGACCGAGATGCCGAGCACCAGCCCCGCCATGTGCACGGCTGGATCGTGCGCGCCGCGGTCGGCGTGGTGCTCCGGCGGCGGATTCAGGCGCGCATCGGGCACCACGTGGAAGCCGATGTGACAATGAAAGAGCCAGTTCCCCGGGCGGTCGGGGCCCCAGGTAATGTCCATGGTGGAATTGTCGAACATCAGCTGGGTGACGGCGAGCTGCCGCCTCTCCTTCGAGTAGGCGGTGTCGCGCAGCGCGTTGCCCACCGCGTCCAGCCGGAAGTAGAACCCGTGCAGGTGCATGGGGTGAAATCGCCCGCTCGCGTTGATCCAGCGCCAGCGCAGACTGTCGCCGACGGTGGCGGTGATTCGCTCGGAATGCGGCCAGGAGAGTCCGTTGATCGCCAGAGCGTTGCCGTACCGGGTGGTATCGTCCGGCTTCCGATCTCCCCAGATATTGATCACGAAGATCCGGTCGTCAGGCCGGGCCCCGAGCGAATCGACGACCAGGGCGCCCGCGAGCTGCTCCCGCTCGACCCGCGCACTATCCTGGAGTCCGGCATCCGCCCAGTAGAAGTACGTACCCGGAGCGCCGGCGGCGAACCGGATCGTGTCCGACTCCCCCGGCTTGATCTGCACGATGCTGTCCTTGCCCGCCGGGCGAGTATAGAGACCGTGGAGGTAGACGGTCGAATCCGGGAGAGCGTTGCGCACGGTCGCTTCGACTGTCGTGCCGGTCGGCACGCGAATGAGGGGGCCGGGGACCTGCGGCGGCTTCCCCTCTTCGGCAAAGACCGGGGCCACCACCGAGTCGCCCCGCGGGCCTTCGGGGAACCACACCCCGGTCCGGACCTCGAGCCGTATTGTCAGCACGCCGCCGCGCAGCGACCCGGCGGGCCGGCGGTTGTCGTTGGGCACCACGTGCCGGAGGTCCGCGCGCTTTCCGGTGAATGCCGCGAGCGGGCCGAGTCCGAGAGAGCCGGCCAGCAGGACGGCGGCGAGACGGTGCGATCGATGCATCATGGATTGACCTCGATCAGTTCGGCGTTCGTCTCGCCCCCGTGGCGGCCTTCAGTTCCGTGAAGAAGTTCTGCACCACTACCAGGTCACCGGACTTGTCCCCCGCGCCCTGCCGCACCATGAGGAAGCGGCGGCCGTCCCGGCTCAGCTCGAACATGTGTCCGTCCAGTCCGTTGGACTCGAACTGCGATTGGGCTGGGAGCTCCAGCAACTTCCGGGGGCTCGTCTCGCTCGGGCCGCGAGCCATATCGGCCACGTAGACCTCCCCGCCGTCCGCGCTGCGGAACATGAGCTCGCGACCGTCGCGGTTCCACACCGGGGCATCGCCACCGGCGGTCGAGATCTGCCACTTGCCCTGCTGCACTGCGGGGAAGGGCCGCACGAAGACCTGGGCCTCCCCGGTTTCGGTGGAGACGTAGGCGAGCCACCGGCCGTCGGGCGAGAGTGCCGGGAGACCCTCGTCGTGCGGCTCGGCGAGGAGCGGCAGCGGCGTGCTGTCCACGCCCACGCGCATCGCGAATACGTCGAGGGAGGGTGGCCCGGTCACGGCCAACAGGAGCCAGGCGCCATCACGGGACCAGCGGATCTCCACGATCTCGCGCCCGAGATCCGCGACCAGCTCTTCCGATCCAACCCCGTCGGCTCGCCGGCGCCACAGGCTGGTCCGCCCATCTCGGAGGGACACGAAGCTGACGTAGCGTCCATCCGACGTCCACGCCGGATGGATGTTCCCGGTGCCCCCGAACGTGAGCCGCGACTTGGGCCCCCGGTCGAGCTGCTTGATCCAGATGTCACTGCGAACCCCGGAGATGGTCACGGCCAGGCGAGTCCCGTCGGGGGAGAGCTCGAAATCCTCGAATTCCGGATCAGTCCACCCCGGATCGACGACGCTGAGCTCACCGCTGCGCATCATCCAGACGAAATCCTCGGCGGCGTTGAGGCCGGCGGTGACATAGGCCAGGGTTCCGGTTTCCGAAATCGCCAGATCGGTGAATCCCGCACCCCGGATGTCCAGACCCTCGATCAGCGCCGCCGGGCGTCCCTGGAGGGTGAGGCTCTTCGGATCGAACGCCACCCCCATCAGGGTGCCACCATAGGTGGCGTACAGCAGGTGCCCGCTGGCCGTGTACACGCCGGCGACCCCTTGCACCGTCGCGCCGAACTTTCCGGTCTCGAAATCCACCGCCCGGAGTGCGTAGCCGGATTCGTTCCCCCGGTTAGCGGGGAATGCCACCACCAGCGCCGCCCGGGCGCCCGGCAGCAGATGCAAGTACTCATAGCTCGCGGTGCTGTCGGGATCCCTCAATCGCACCACATCCTCGGCAGGGCCGCCGCTCCCGGGTACGCGGCGGACCGTTCGGCCGGGAGCGTCGAGGAAGTAGACGTATCCGCCGGCTCCCCAGGACAGGTTACTCCCGACTCCCCCCTGGAGGACCGTGATCGGTGGTCCCCCCCGGAGCGAGGCGATCTTGATCGTCCTCTCCTCGGCCTTCTCGCCGGTCAGAAAGGCGACCTGCGCGCCATCCGGAGAGATCGCTGGAGCGAGAGCGCTGTCGGTTCCGGGAAGCTGGCGGGATTCCAGGTGATCCATCGCACGCAAGTAGAGCGCGTGCCTGAATGTGGCTGCCCCGGCGTAGCCGACGTATACCAGCTCCCGTCCATCGGGGGAAATCGCGAGGCGGGGTGGCTCGCTGAGGCGTCCGGTATACCGGAGTGGAGTCTCCTCACTCAGGATCACCCCGAAACGGCTGACGGGGCTCGGGGGTGCCGGCCGGACCAAAGCCCAGATCGCGAGCCCCGTGGCGGCCACGGCGACCGCCGAGACACCGAGCGCAGCCGTTCGCCACTGCAATGCGCCAGGTGTTCGCGTCCGGACGACAGACGCCGCGGCGGTTCGCGGCACCGTGGCGCCCGGTGCGGCGAGTGCCTCGGCGAACTGGGCCGCCGTCGCGAACCGGTCGGCCGGGAGCTTGTTGAGCGCGGTCAGCACCGCCGCCTCGACGTGCGGCGGGATGGTCTTTCGCTGCAGGGTGAGCGATCGGGGCTCCTCGGTGACCACACGGGCCACGATCGCCTGGGCCGTGGGGCCGGTGAAGGGTGGCTCCCCGGTCAGCATCTCGTACACGACACAACCCAGCGCATACACGTCGCTCTTGGCGGTGACCTCCCGTTCCCCCATCGCTTGTTCGGGGCTCATGTAGTGCGGCGTGCCGAGCGACATCCCGGTCTCGGTCATCCGGGTGCGGCCGCCGGCGCTGCTCACCGCCAGCGCGATCCCGAAGTCGGCCACCAGGGCGCGTCCGTCGTGAAGGAGAATGTTCTCCGGCTTGATGTCCCGGTGGATCACCCCGTGCCGGTGAGCGTAGTCGAGGGCGTCGGCGACCTCGCGCCCGATCCGGACCGCCTCGTCCACCGGCAGCTGCTTCTCGCGAAGCAGCCGGTCGCGCAGCGATTCGCCCTCGACGTAGGGCATGACGTAGAACACCATGCCGTCCGCTTCGCCCGAGTCGAACAAGGGGAGGATGTGAGGGTGCTGGAGGTTGGCGGTGGTCTTGATCTCCTTCAGAAACCGCTCGCCGCCGAGGATGGCGGCCAGCTCGGGGCGGAGGAGCTTGAGCGCGACACGGCGGTCATGCCTCACGTCGTGGGCGAGATAGACGGTCGCCATCCCGCCCTGGCCGAGCTCCCGCTCGATCCGGTAGCGGTCCGCGAGGGCCGCGGTGAGACGTTCCAGACTCATCGGGTCAGTATCTCCAGCTCAGGGTATTGGCACCCGCGGGATGATTCCGCCGGGGAGTCGGATCGTGAAGGTAAGCGGAGCGGAGTGGTCCCGCCGCGCGGCGCTCGTCACACCAGCGCGCTCACCCAGAGCGCCGCGAAGGTCGCGTAGAACAGCGTCATCGCCCCCAGGCACACCCGTCGCCACATCGGCGGACGAAGTTTCACCGGCAGCAGCCGCGTATTGATTCGGAGCAGATGGAGCGACGCGATGATGAAGACGATCGCCGCCATGTTGGCTCCGAGCTGCAGCAGGAAGATCGGCTGGGCAAGGCGCAACGCGATGATCCCCCACACGGCAATCAGCGCGAGCACCGCGTAGTAGACCACGCGCACGTCTCCGCCACGTACGGCCCGGACCCGCCGGCTCCCGGTCCAGATGATGTCGGTGATAGAGCGCGTCATCCCCTCGAGGCTGTCGAGCTGCGTCTTGACGAGGATCCATGCCCCCATGGTCGCCACCACCAATCCGACGCCCGCGCCCGCCGCGGTCGACATCGCGCCGGCCAGCGCCGCGGCGATGCCCAGCCCGCGGATCTCTGTCCCCGGGGCAAAGAAGGTGACGTAGAGCAGGGCGGGGAGTGCCATGCCGAGCAGCGAACCGTTGAAAAAGATTCCCCACTGGTCCGCGCGCACGATGCGCCACCATCCGCGCCAGTTCTTCATCGCCTCGGGCGTCGTCGGGAAGGTGAATCCGCTGTGGGCCAGTTGGGTGCGCTCCCCTCCCACGGCGCCGGAGATGAACCCGGCAACCTGCCCCATCCCGTAGCCTTTGTCGCGCGCCCAATTGGAGAGGGTGATGTTGGCCACACCACCGGCGCCCGAATATGCGGCGAACGCGCCGAGCAGGAAGAAATCGGCGCCTTGGGGCACGAAGCGGAACTCCATCGCGCGCGGGTCGAAGCCGAAGAATCCTAACGCCGCCGCGCCCCATACCTCCGGCGCGACGAAGAGAAGCCCGAGAATGATGAAACCGAGGAAAATGACGGTGAGCAGCGTCCAGTTCAGAATCTCCAGCGTCCGCTCGATGCGCCGGCCGAAGAGGAGGACGGTGATGCAGAGCGCGAACGTGCCGACGCCGATGGCGTAGACGATGTCGGTTTCGGCGGGCCCCGCCAGCCGCCCCACCACGAGAAAGTAGATCGCGCCCGCGGCCGCTCCCGCCCAGGCGGGCCACCCCACCTGGAGGAAATACATCACCGCGTACGTCCACGCCCAGAACGTCGCGCTGGGGCGCGTTCGCATGAAGCCGGTTATCACGGGCTCGCCGGTCGCCAGCGTGTAGCGCATGAGCTCCGTGTTGAAAATCGTCTGCAGAAACGCGGCGACCCCGGTCACCCAGAGGAGCGTTAGCCCGTATTTGACAAAGATGGCTGGGCCAAGGAGAAATTCTCCGCTTCCGATCGAGATGCCGAGCACGATGACGCCTGGTCCGACCGTCCCCAGCCAGGCGAGCCCCTTCGGGTAGGGAGGCACGGGGAGCTGGGCGCTCGTCCATGGTGGGAGCCCCGAGCGGGCCTCGGCCGCCACGTCGGTCATCGCGGCCGGCCTCCGCCGCCGGCGCGACGCCGCAGCTCCTGGAACCAGTTTAGGGCCACCACGATGCCGGGCGACGCATTGGACCCCGCGACCATCACGAAGCGGCGGCCGTCGGGCGACACGTCGTAGCCCGCGTGGTTGGGGTTGGTGAGGTACGCCTTGACGAACAGGAGGTGGCGCGCGCCGACGCCGAACGATGGCCGCGAGGTCACCGCGACGCTGAACAGGGAGTCACTGTTGCGGTAGTACAGCTCCCGGCCGCTGCGCCCCCAGCGGGGCTCGGACCCTCCGGCCACCGACACCTGCCAGCGACCCTGGGGCTCGGGAAAGGCCCGCACGTACACCTCGTCCCGCCCCGACTCGTTGGAGATGTACGCCAGCCAGCGCCCATCGGGCGACACCACGGGCGCGCGCTCCTCGAACTGCGTCACCAGCCAGGGCCGGACGGAGCTCACGCTGTCGACGGTCAGCACGTACAGGTCGCGGCCGCTGTTGGTGCCGGTCTGGCGCATGGCCGCCAGCCGGCCGCCCGGAGCGAAGCTGACTTCCCACTGCTGCAGCGGCGCGTGCAGCAGAGGGACGGCCTGGCCGCTGCCATCGGCGGCGGTCCAGAAGAGGTCACGTTCGGTGGTGTTGCGGAGGCCCTGCCAGCTGTACGCGATGCGCCGCCCGTCGGGCGTCCACTCGGGGAAGGTGGCGTTTCCCTCGAACGACAGCCGCGACAGGGTGCCGTGCTCGAGGTCGTAGACCCGCAGATCGCTGGTCCGCTGCTCCACGCTGATGAGGGCGATGCGGCGGCCGTCGGGCGAGAACCGCGGGTCGCTGGGCTGCTGGAGCTCGGTCAGCAGTCGCTCGCCGCCGGTCCGATCGACCAGGACGACGCCGGCGCGCACGCTGCCGCCCGCGAGGTAAGCCAGGGTACCGGCGCGGGAGAGCGCGAACTCCGCCGCCCCCGACGTGCTCTTGACCAGCATGCCCTCGAGCAGCGAGACCGGCGACCCGGTGACCTCCAGTTTCCGCGCGCTGAAGGGGACCGCGATAAGCGCGCCGGCATCGGTCCCGTAGACCAGGTGTCCGGTGGCGGCGTAGCGCGCCGTCATCCCGTCCACCACCAGCCGGCGCACCGGGCCGCCCGCGAACGGGACCGCCGCGATGTCGTAGCGCGACCCGAACTGGCGGGTGAACACCAGGCCGCCGCCGGGGACGAACTCCGGGAAGCGATGGCTGGTCTCGCCGCTGTCGGTCGCCAGATGCGTCAGGGTGTCGACCGCTCCGCCGCCGCCGGCGACGCGCATCAGCGGCATGCCCAGGCTCGGCGCAAAGACGATGGTGCCGTCGGGGCCCCACGCGGCGCCGCGCGGCGCGCTCGCGTCAGCGAGGGTGAGGGGCGGGCCTCCCGCCAGCGCCACCTTCTTGAGCTTGCTCTCGGCGAAGAAGCCGACCCACAGTCCGTCGGGCGAGAAGAACGGACCCTCCGCCCCCTCCGTGCCGGGGAGGGGCCGCGGATCGAGCTGCCCCATCGTCCGCACCAGCAGCGGCCGCCGGCCGGCGGCGTCCCGGCCGACGTAGACCAGCGTCCGGCCATCGGGTGAGAGCGCGAGTGAGGTGTTGCTGTGGTCCGGGCGCACCGCGAGGCTCTCGGGCACGCCCACGACGAACTGGGAGGTGTCCGCCGCCGGCCCCGGGCGCCGGGTGCTCCAGGCGGCGATGGCGATCGCCACGGCGGCCAGCGCCCACGGCGCCCAGCGTCGCGCCCGGTCGGCGCGGCCCGGCGCGC
>CAZHSO010000116.1:0-8890 GCA_964535105.1 uncultured Gemmatimonas sp. | reverse complement strand
GGGCGCTTGGCCCTCCAGAACTGCCATTGCTTGTAGAAGAATTCCATCACCTTGAGCGCCGGGGTCTGCGACGGGACAATGCCCCAGCCGCTGGGCACGGCGCCGTCGCGGTCCCATCGGACCTCGCTGTTCGCGTGCAGGTTGCTCAGGCGGCGGAGCCGGCGAATGACGGCACCCACTCCATGGGACATGGTCGTGGAGATGACGCCGCCCGGAGGCGCCTTGTAGAACGGCGAGAACTTGTCGGGAAACCCCGGCATGGTACAGGCGATGCAGACGCCACCCGCCTCCATGCACCCGCCGATATGGTTGATCGCCCCGCGCTTGACGATGTTGCAATTCACTACCGGGCCCCAGCAGCCGATCTCCACCAGGCACTCCGGTCCCCCGTAGTCCTTGGCGAAAATGCCTTCCTCGTAGTATCCCGCGCGGGTGCAGCCGCGGTGCACCGTCTCGCCGAAGAGCCAGGCGGGCCGACCCAGCTCGTCGAAGGTGGGCAGCGGGCCCAACCCCTGCAGGAAAAGGAGAATCGCAAAGATCGTCTCGGTCATGTTGTCGCCCTGGGGGGCGCAGCCGGGAATGTTCACCACCGGGAGCCCGAAGGCGCTGCGATAGTCCTTGCCCAGGAAATCCATCACGCTCATGGCGCCGGTGGGATTGCCTTCCGCCGAGGGAACGCCGCCCCAGGTGGCGCAGGTCCCCACCGCGATGGTCGCCGCGGCGCCCGGCGCGAGCCGCCGGACCCACTCGGCGGTCGCGATCGGTTGGGGCTGGTCGAACCCCTCGCGCGGCTCCACCCCCATGGCGGAGAAGTAGCCGCCGGTGCGGCGGGCGATACGCTCATCCGCGATCGACCCCTCACAGATGAGCACATACGGGACGTCGAGCTTCCCCTGCCACGCCTGATGGAAATTCTCCATGAAGTCGTGCCCCGCCTCGACCGACAGCACCGGGTGGTGCAGGATGACCTTGGGCATGGCCGGGACCGTGCCGGCCAGGAGCCCCTCGATGCCGGGCGCGGTGGCTCCGGTGATCGCGATGCTGCAGCCGTCGCAGGACATCCCGGCGACCCAATAGACGTGTACGGTCTTGATGGGGCCCAGGGGCAGACGGTGCCGTTTGGGCTCCGGCTTCGGCACCAGCTTGGCTGGGGCCTCGCGTGCGGGCGATCCCAGTTCGGGGATATTGAGTTCGGCCATGACAGCCTCCCTTAGCAGATTCGCGGCAGTGGATCGCCGACCAGCATGTCGAGGACGCGAGATCCGCCGATCCCGGTCTTCAGAATCACCATTCCCACAGGCTCCTCCACGACCGTTCCCACGCGCGCCGCATCGCGTCCCAACGGGTGCGACCGGAGCGCCTCGAGCGCCGACTCCCACTCCTCCATCGGGACCACCGCGAGCAATTTTCCCTCGTTCGCGATGTGCAGCGCCTCAATCCCGAGAATCTCGCACGCCCCGCGTACTTCCGCTCGCACGGGGATCGCTTCTTCTTCGACGACGATGGCGACGCCCGACTGCACCGCGATTTCGTTGAGACTCGTCGCCACCCCTCCACGGGTCGGATCCTTGAGGGCGCGGGTGCGGGGCGCCGCCTCGAGCAGCACCCGGACCAGGTCCGTGAGCGGGGCGGTGTCGCTGGCGATCTCCGCCTCGAACTCGAAGGCTTCCCGCGCCAGCATCACCGCCATGCCGTGGTCGCCGATCGTGCCGCTCAGCAGGATCTGGTCGCCGGGACGGGCCAGCCGGTGGGACAGCTCGATACCAGCCGGGACGATCCCCACACCGCTCGTGGTGATGAACAGGCGATCGGCCTTTCCCCGGGGAACGACCTTGGTATCGCCGGTGACGATGTGCACACCACTCTCGGCCGCCGCGGCGGCCATCGACTCCACCACCCGGCGCAGGACCGCAATCTCCAACCCTTCCTCGAGGATCAGGCCAACCGAGAGGTAGCGCGGCTGGGCCCCCATCATCGCCAGATCGTTCACCGTGCCGTGCACCGCCAGCCGCCCGATGTCTCCCCCGGGGAAGAACAATGGGCTCACAACATACGAATCGGTCGTGAAGGCCAGCCTCCCGGCGGCCGTCGCGAAGACCGCGGCTTCCTCCTGCGGATCCAGGAGCGGGTTGGCAAAGGCGGGGGCAATGAGCCCGTCGATCAAATCGTGCGTCGCTTTCCCCCCGCTCCCATGACTCAGCGTAATGTGACCGTCGGCAAGGGACGGCCGCGCCCGGCGGGCCGAGCGTGCCCGCTCGATCCGGGTGAGCTGCGCCTCCAGCGAGCGCTCCACGCCACTCATACAGAAACCTCCGCGGGAGGCACGGTGCGCTGCTTCATGAGATGGTACCGGCCATAGCTGTAGTACGCGGCGCAGGCGCCCTCCGGGGAGACCATACACGAGCCGATCGGCGTCTCCGGGGTGCACGCCGAGCCGAAGACCCGGCACTCCCAGGGTTTGAGGACACCTTTCAGCACCTCGCCGCACTGACATGCTTTCGGATCCGTGATCCGGAGTCCCGGCACTTCGTACAGAGTCTCCGCGTCCCAGGCGGCAAACTCGGGTCGGAGCTTGAGCGCGCTCTGATTGATGAAGCCGAGGCCGCGCCACTCGAAGTAGGGACGCAGCTCCATCGTGCGGGACAGTAGCTCCAGCGCCTTGCGATTCCCTTCGGGCCGCACCACACGGGTGTACTGGTTTTCCACCCGCGGCCGCCCCTCGCGGAGCTGCCGCAGGACCATCACGATCGCCTGCAGAATGTCCGACGGCTCGAATCCCGCCACCGCGATCGGCTTCCCGTACCGCGCGGGGATGAACTCGAAGGGGGCCAGCCCGATGATGGTGCTCACATGGCCCGGTCCGATGAAGCCGTCCAGCCGCATGTCGGGAGAATCGAGAATGGCCTTGATGGCCGGGATGATGGTCACGTGATTGCAGAACACCGAAAAATTCTCGATGCCCTCGTCGCGCGCGCGAAGCAGGGTTGCCGCGGTGGACGGAGCCGTGGTCTCGAAGCCCACCGCGAAGAACACCACCCGCCGGGAGGGATTTTCTCTCGCAAGTCGCAGCGCGTCGAGAGGGGAGTAGACAAACCGCACGTCCGCCCCTTCCGCCTTGGCATCGAGCAGGCTCCCGTGCGAGCTGGGCACCCGCATCATGTCGCCGAAGGTCGTGAAGATCAGGCCGGGGTGCCGTGCGATGGCCAGCGCGTCGTCCAGCCGGCCCATGGGAATGACGCACACCGGGCATCCCGGGCCGTGAATCAGCTCGACGCCGGACGGGAGGAATTCCTCGAGGCCATGCTTGTAGATGGCGTGGGTGTGACCGCCGCAGACCTCCATGATCTTGAGGGGGCGGCCTTCGGCGGCCGCCAGGCGGGCGATCTCGTCCGCCAGCCGGCGGACCAGCGCGGGATCGCGGTACTCATCCACGAAGCGGACGCTCACGAAACGCCCTCCCCCCGCCCCGCCAGCCGGCCTTGCACCAGCTCGAGCAATGCGTGCCAGATTGTGGCCTGCCCCTCCTGGATGCGGGGAATGTGCTCCGCCCGGGCCACAAAGCAAAAATCGGCGAGACCGGTCCGAGCCATCGATCCCCCCTGGTTGCCCGACACCGCGACGGTCAGCAGGCCCCGCCGCCGGGCCTCCGCCAATCCTTCCAGCACGTTGACCGAGTTCCCGCTGGTCGAGAAACCCAGCGCAATGTCGTCCCGCTCGCCGAACGCGATCACCTGGCGAAGGAAGATCTTGTCGAACCCGACGTCGTTGCCCACCGCGGTCACCACCGCGACATCGGCGGTCAAGGACAGCGCCGGAAGCGGCCGCCAGGCGGCCACCGGCGGAGCGAGGCAGTCCATTGCGGCATCATCCGCATCCGTTGCGCTGCCCCCGTTACCGAATGCCAGCAGCTTCCCCCCCCGGGCGAATCGTTCCGCCATCGCGGATGCCGCCGCGAGGAGGAGATCGGGGTATTCGTCCCGGATCTGCGTCCGGAGACCGACCACGTCCCGGCACTTCTGGAGGGTGGATTGCCGCGCCTCGACGAGAACCGCGGCCAGCGCGGTCTCGTCGCCGGCGGGGCTGTCATACAGGAACGGATACAGCTCGCGACCGTAGTCGCGCGGCTCGGTCATGGCCGGTCCACCTTCGCGATGGCGAAGCCCTGATGGATGAGCAGCGTATCGCCGGCACCGACGCCGTGCACCAGGTCGAGCGCCACGGTTCGGCGCTCCCCCTCGATCTCGATCGTCGCGGTATCGGAAGCCGCATCCACCAGGAGGACGACGGCCGGCACGGCCTCGTCGCCGCACAAAGAGCATTTCATCGGGCTACCCGATGCTCGAAGAAGAGGTGCACCAGCTCCCAGAGGACATGGTACAGACTCTCGTGGGTCTCCTGCACCGCCAGCGCATCGTCCGAAGGAACGACGAAAAGAAAGTCCGCGACCGTTCCGGCCCGGCCCGTGGCGCCGGTACCTCCGGCCAGATTCAGCGTGAGCAGCCCCATGGAGCGCGCGAGCGCGAGCCCCGCGGTGGCACCATCGCCGGTGCCGTCCAGATGGATGCCCATCGCAATGTCCTGGCCCCGTCCGAGAACGCCCAGCCGGGCGAGCAACACTTCCGATTCGCCGGGCAGCGCCATCGCGGGAAGTGCCCGTTTGCCGACCAGTACCGGGTGCACGAACTCGACGGCCACGTGCGCGGCGTCGCTGGCCTGGGCTCCCTCGCCGAACACCAGCAGGCGCCCTCCCCGCTCGAAGCGGCGCGCCATGGCGAGGCCGGCCTCACAGATCCGGTCGACGTTCGCCTCGAAGAACCGGGATGGAATCTCGGTGCTCAGGCGGAAGCGCCGCTCCAGCACCGCCGGCATGCCTCCGCCGGTCTGGGGATCGGTCTGCCGCTCTCTGGCGCCGCTCATTCGATCCGGCTTTCGGAGATCTGATTCAGCTCGTCCACGTAGAGCTCGCCGAGTCCTTCCAGCCAGGCGGTTGTGCGCGCCGCTTCGGCTTCATCGATCTTGCTCAGCGCAAAGCCGACGTGGATCAACACCCAGTCACCCACGTCGAGACCGTCCGGCAGCACCAGGCCGACGTTGATCGTGCGCCGGACCCCGGAGACTTCCGCCTTGGCCAGGTGGCGCGAGGCATCCGTGAACTCCACGATGCGGCCCGGAATCCCAAGGCACATGGCGTCACCCTCCCCGCGAATCGTGGATGGCGGAGGCGACCACCGCCTGCCCCAGCGCGAGGCCGCCATCGTTACAAGGGACGCGCCGATGGATCAGGACGTCGTTCCCCCGCGCCGCCAGCGCGTCATGGGTGCGTTCGAGCAGGAGCGCATTCTGAAAAACCCCACCGGTCAATGCGACCCGCCGTATGCCTGTGCGTTCGGCGAGCCGCGACACCACCGCCACGATCAGATCCCGCATCGCGTTGTGGAATGCTCCGGCGATCTCGGCCACCAGTAGCCCCCGCGAAATATCGTCCACCAGGCCGCGGATCAGCGGCCGGGTGTCCAGCACCACCGTGTCTCCATCCTGCCGCAGGTCCACCGGGTAGCTCCGCGTCGTGCCTCGATCGGCAACCGCTTCGAGCTGCATGGCGGCCTGGGCTTCGAACGCGACGCGGTCCGCGATCCCCACCAGCGACGCGACCGCGTCGAAGAGCCGGCCGACGCTCGAGGTGGGCGGCGACCGGAATCCGCGCTCCAGCATCCTTCGCAGCACCGCCCAGTTGCGCCCGCGCCGGGCCAGAATCGGAAACCCTTCGCAGCCGTCTCCGAAAGCGCTCCAGAGATGTGATGCCGCCATTCGCCAGGGTTCTCGGACCGCGGCATCACCGCCGGGAAGGCCCACGTAATCCAGGTGCGCCAGCCGCTCGAAGCGGGGGCCATCCACCAGCAGGAATTCCCCGCCCCACACGGCGCCATCGGTCCCGTACCCGCTGCCATCGAAGACGACGCCAAGCACCGGGCCGGTGATGTCATGCTCCGCCAGGCAGGCCGCCACGTGGGCGTGATGGTGCTGCACTGCGATCGCAGGAAGCCCGAGCCGGGCGGCCAGCCGGGTGGAGTGATAATCGGGGTGAAGATCGTGTGCCACCATCGCGGGGGCGGTGTCGAAGAGGCGCTGGTAGTGCTCCACCCCACAGCGGAGCGCCGCCTGCGCCGAGGGGTGGTCGAGATCGCCGACATGCTGGGAGAGGAAGGCATGATGTCCGCGGCCGAGACAAAAGGTGTTCTTCAGATGGCCGCCGAGGGCAAGCACCGGCACGGGAAATGGATTCCCGAGGCGCAGAGGGCGCGGGGCGTAGCCGCGGGAGCGCCGGATCAGCACGGGCGCGCCCGACACGACCCGGGCCACGCTGTCATCGCACCGCATGGTGATCGGCCGGTCGTGGAAGAGGAAGCCGTCGGCGATCCCCTCGAGCCGGGACAGCGCCTCCGCGTCCTCGAAGGCGATCGGCTCGTCGCTCCGGTTTCCGCTGGTCATCACCAGCGGCCGGGCGACTTCGGCGAGCAGGAGGTGATGCAGCGGGGCATAGGCGAGCATGACGCCTATTGTGTCCGATCCGGGGGCTACCGCCTCCGCGAGAGATGGCGTCGCGGGCTTGCGGAGCAGGACGATCGGACGCGCCGCCGACTGAAGTAGCGCCGCCTCGGCATCGGTGACGTGCGCCAGGCTCCGGGCGGCGGCCAGATCCTCAGCCATCACGGCGAATGGTTTGGCCTCGCGATGCTTCCGGACGCGGAGCCGCTCCACCGCCTCCTGATTCAGCGCGTTGCAGGCGAGGTGGTAGCCGCCGAGACCTTTGATCGCGACCACCAGGCCGGCCAGCAGCGCCGCAGTCGTCGAGCGGAGCGCGGACTCCCCCGGCCGATCCTCCCCCGATCCTCCAGCTTCCCGGTAGGTAAGCGCCGGTCCGCACTCGGCACAGGCGATCGGCTGGGCGTGGAAGCGCCGGTCACCGGGGTCTTCATATTCGCGACGGCACGCGGCGCACATGACAAAGTGCGCCATGGACGTGCGCGCGCGGTCGTAGGGCGCCGCGTGGACGATCGTGAAGCGGGGACCGCAGTGGGTGCAATTGATGAACGGGTAGCGATATCGGCGGTTCGCGGGGTCGAAGAGCTCCGCCCGGCAGGAGCCGCAGGTCGCCACATCGGGGCTGATCAGCGCCGAAGCGGTCTGTTGGACCTCGCTCGTTGCGATCGTGAATCCCGAGTAGGAACCGGGCCGGCCCGGCAGCACCGAGATCGTGTCGATAGCGGCGAGGGGCGGTGGCGCCACGCGGAGCTCCTGCAGGAAGCGGCCGATCGCCGCGCGCTCTCCTTCGAGCTCGACCAGAACGCCGGCGGAATCGTTCCGCACCAGCCCGCGGAGATTGAGGGAGGTCGCCAGTTGATGGACGTAGGGCCGGAACCCCACCCCCTGAACCACTCCGTCCACCGCGACGACACACCGCTCGGACATTTTCACTATATACGTCCGGTGGCGGGGCCTTGCAACGGCACTTCGATAGATCGAAGTGCCCGGAGTGGATTACTCCCCGTGGACTTCACCCAGGAGGCGGCGCAGCCGGCTCAGCAGCCGAACGCCGGAGGGATTCAGGACGTAGGTGGGCGGCAGCGTTGGAGTGGCGCCCGACCGGCGGCTGATGAGCAGCCCCGCTTCCAGTGCCCGGAGCGTATCGGCGAGCGTCGAGCTGCTGGCCCCAGGCAGGGCCTCGGCGATGGTCTTGTAGCGCGCCGGCCGGTGGGCGTGGATCGCGTTCATGACGGCGAGCGAGTAGCGCCGGCGGATGATGCGAAGCAGATCCTCCACGCCGCAGTAGCAGATCGCGCCGTCGGAATCACCCGGCGTGCTGCACCCGCAGGGCGGAATCGTTTGACCGTCGGCTTCTCTCTCCGGAGTGCCCATCACTTCTCCGGGCGAGCGCGCCAATTCCGGTGGGAGACCTCCATGGGAAACTCCGAAGAGGAGCCGCCCAAAGAATAACTAGAACTTCGCCTGTAGCGCGCGCTCCGAGAACGATCGCGCCTTCGCCCTGCGGCTGGCGCGCTCTTGCGCCCGGAATCCCGTCGCGCTGGAGCGGATCATCTCCGACCCCGCGATGGACCAGGTCACCGACCGCTCCGACCAAGCCGACGGGCCCACGGCCGGCACCGCTCGCGTGGACCCGCTCGAGTTCCTGGCCCGCCTCGTCACCCACCTCCCCGATCCCGGGCAGTCGACTGGTCCCTCCGCGCGGCCCGGTCCCGCTGGGCCGAGCGGCTCCGCCGGATCTGTGAAGTCGACCCGCTCCGCTGCCCCCAGTGCCGGGGGCCGATGCGGATCGTCGCCGTGATCACCGATCCCACCATCATCTGCCGGATCCTTGCCCATCGCGCCCGGGTCGGAGCGCCGATCCCGCGGTCGCGGAGCCCTCCGCCGCGCCGAGGACGGTCACCGACCCCCGACGGCTTGGCTGGCCGGCGCGGGGACCGCACCGGCCCCAGGCGGCGCCGACCTCCCGCGCCGGGGACGCGAGTGCACGCCCGGCGCACCGTCCCCGTACCTTCGGGGGGGGAAAGGAAATCCTTATCCTGTGGTTAGCTTTTGTCTTTCTTCTTCGCATTCGATTTCTTCGGCCGCTTGGCCCGCCGCGCCACGTCGATCGCCTTTCCCACCCACTCGCCAAGCGCTTCACCACCCTCGAGAAGGTCCGCGGGCACTTCGTAGTACTGCATCACCTCGCCCCCTTCACCGAAGGGCTGGAAGGGTCCCATCCCCACCGCCAGAAAATCGGGGCGGTTGCTGTCGTCGACCTTGAGGTAGAGTGTGTCGTCGTCAATCAGCGCAAAGAAATGCTCGCCGGCATAAATCCCCACCCCACCAAACATTCCTCGGGAAC
>CAZHSO010000115.1:0-8919 GCA_964535105.1 uncultured Gemmatimonas sp. | reverse complement strand
CGGCTGCCATGCGGCAGCGACCCGTCGGTGTGGACGTGCTTATGCTTCCCCTTGAAGCGTCCTTAATCTTGTGAAGGGCGCTTCCGACCCCCGTTTCATGAATTCCTGGCACAAGGGTGAACTCACATGAAGACTCTTACATCTCTCCGTTCAATCGGCCTCGTGGTGATCTTCGGGGCCGGGTCGGGCGCTTGCTCCAGCAACCCACTCGAACCCTTCCAACCCCAAATCACAAACGCGACGGACAATTTCCAGCTCCAAGCGACGGCCGTCGTAGGTGTGACCTCGACCCAGACCTACTCCTGGAGCAACACGGGCACTCGAGCCACGATCAATCACTCCACCACGACCACCGCGGGAACGGCACAGTTGACTATTCGGGATGGGGCGGGGACCGTGGTGTACACCAAGGCTTTGGTACCCAGCCTGAACGAGGCCACGGCCACCGGGACGACAGGGACCTGGACAATCGTTCTGACCATGACGACGTATAGCGGAACCCTGAATTTCCGCGCCCAGAAACTGTAAGCTGTCCGTCAAGCGACAGGGCTGCCACCTAACGGATCGCGCTTCTGCTGCGGCGCGCCAATGGATTCTAACACCGACGACCGGAACCGAACCGCGCCGTCGGCAGCAAGCGCTGGTTAGCCACCCGAGAACAGGGGCACTTCACCGCGATAGGCTCCAATCGTTGGCGCACATGGTGAGTCCCATCTTGCGGGCGACGGCTAGGGACGGCGCATTGCTCCACGACGTGCTGTAGATGGCCAGGCGACCGGAGGCGCGAATGGCCTGTGCCCAGGCCGCGGTGACAAGCCCTGCCAACCCACGACCACGAAAGCGCTGTGCCGTCTCAACCCCGGCTTCTGCCGCCACCGCTGAGCGGCGAGCGCTGAAGCAGACACTCGCCGCGTGTCCCTCCTGCTCGAGCGCTAGGATCGGGGCGCGCTCCGGCAGCTCGTCCGCAGTCCATCCGCGAAAGTGGTGTTCGAGTTGGGCCAGTGTCGCGATCGGCAGGATATCGGCCGGGGTCGGGAGAACGCTGGGGAATGTGAATGCGGGTCCGAAGTCGACCTGACCGTCAACGAGGGCGCGGTAGAGCGTGGCGTGTACGGGTTCGCGCTGGACGTCGCCCATCAGCGGCTCCTCACCCGCCAGCCGGTCAAGCTCAGCTGCCGACGGCGCGGAAACGTTGGCATGAACGGCCCACGCACAGGCGGACTGGTCCCGTATGAGCATGAACTGGGGCCCAGGACTGGGATTCGGTTCACGAGTTGAGACGATGCGGCCTGCGTCATTCAGCACAAACATCGTCTCGAGCTGAAGCTGGGGCGTGAATGCGAGCGTAATGTCCTCGGGTGGCTAACTATTACTTAAGCTGCACCACCGAGGCTATTTCCGCAGCATCGTCGCTGCAAGCGCTCGCAGCCTAGGTAACCATATGACTGCGAGCATCGAACCCGCCGCCCTTCCATCCCAACCACATCCATGTGCAGGACGCGCTCGCGACTTGTGGATATGGCTGCGAGGCCCAGCTACCTGACAGGTTGCTGAAAAGCGGTCGTAAGGCCTCGAATTGGTGTCCGTCACCGTGGGATCAGCCGGCCCGATGGGGGTGATTGGCAGGAATCCGGACTTCTATCGACCGGTAGCCGAAGCGGATCGCCTGTCGCCACCCCAGGCGCGTTTTGGCTACTTTGTCAGGAGCCTGCTAGACCCCGAACGCCGTCCGCAACACCAGCCGGATGGTGCCGCCTACCGGCACCACGACGTCACGGTTGGCGCTCTCGACCGCGACCGCCGCCCCTGCTCCCGCGCCGACGATACCCCCCACGGCAGCTCCGGTGCCGCCGCCGATGACCTTGCCCAGGATCGCGCCTGCAGCCGCTCCGACGCCGACCTTGGCGGCTTCACTGGTGCCGATTCCGCGCCCCTTGAGAGTGTGCTCCACAAAGGTGACGTCGGCATCGAGAGGATACGATACGCCGTCGATCGACACGCTCACCGCGCGCAGCTCGAGGGTGCCGTCCGTCGCGGCCTTGTTCGGCGCCGGCTTGAGTGCCACGATCGAGAGCGTGACCACTGAGCCGGCGGGAATCACGACGCGGCCGTTGCCGGCGAGAACCGCTTCGCCGATACGGGCGGTGAAGGTCTCACCGGGCTTGTTGGTCTTCGACGTGATCGAGCTCGCCGCCGCGGCCTCGAGCGTGGTTCCCGCGACGAGACGGGTGGCCGGAGCGGGAGCCGGCGCTTCCGTCACCGGCGCGGGCAGGGGTGCGGGAGCCGGGGCCGGGACGGCCGCCGGAGGCGAATTCCGTCTCGGAGCAGCGGAGGGCGCCGGCGCCCTGAGGTACACCGTGTCGGTGCGGATCGGCGGGACCGGGACGTCGTTCAGTGCGACCGTCGAATCCGGCGCGGGGAGCTGAATGTCCCGTGAGGCGCTGTCCGCGGCGATCGCCTGGCTGTCTTTGCGCCCGCACCCGGCGAGCGCGCCCACGCCGGCAAGAACGATCAGAATCCTTCGCATGGTTTCCTCTGACATGAGAGAGCTCGGTACAGGAGACGAGGGAGACCGAGGGGTTCACACAGGAGATCGAGGCTACAGCCACCGCCGGAGAAACTCCGGTGTGAGTCCCTGCAGCCATCCCGCCAGCCGAGTGAATTGTCCGGTGGCCATGAGAACGCCCACCAGAATCAGCAGCACACCGCTGATGCGCTGCACCCAGGGGAGGAACCGGCGGAACCTCTTGAACCAGTCCAGAAACGCTTCCGCGGCGTACGCGGCGATCAGGAACGGCACCGCCAGCCCGAGCGAATAGGCGAAGAGGAGCACCATTCCCCGCGAGAGATCCACCTCGGTTGCGGCCAGACCGAGAATGCCTCCGAGAATCGGCCCGATGCATGGAGTCCAGCCCGCTGCGAAGACCATCCCCACCAGCACCGACCCGAGGTATCCGACCGGCTTTCGGTCGAGATGGAGGCGCGCGTCCTGGTCGAGGAACGAGAGCTTGAGGACGCCGAGGCAGTAGAGTCCGAAGAGGATGATGAGCACGCCGCCGATGCGCTGGAACCAGATCTCGTAGTACTTGAGCACCCGGCCGAGGGCGGTGGCGGTCGCGCCGAACAGCATGAAGATCAGCGTGAAGCCCAGCACAAACAGGAAGGCGTGAATCATCGCCATCCGGCGCCGGTCAGCCATCTCATTGATCGTGAAGCCGGTGATGAAGCCGAGGTAGGACGGCACCAGCGGTAGCACGCAGGGGGAGAGGAAACTCAGCAGCCCTCCGGCGAACGCCACGAGCAGGGTGAGATTCGGGGTATCGCTCACACGTCTCCCGCGGTCAGTGGCACCAGGTCTCTGCCCCGGCACGCCTGGCAGAGGCCGTGGATCTCGATGTGATGGTTCCGGTAGAGGAATCGCTGCTCATCGGCGGTGACGCGGAGCATCCGCTCGACGCGATCGCCGGCGAACTCCATCACCACCCCGCACCGGTCGCAGATGAGATGGTCGTGCGCCACCGCGGCGGTGGGCTCGTAGCGGGCATAGCCCTCGCCGAAATCCCGCTCGCGCACGAGACCCAGCCGGACCAGGATTTCGAGGGTCCGGTAGAGCGTCGCGGTGCCGATCGCCTCGCCCGCGGCGACGAGCCGGCGCTCCAGCTCCATCACCGAGGGGTGATCCGGCGCACCGAAGACCATCCCGGCGATGGCGAGCCGCTGGCGGGTCACCGGGAGTCTCTTGTCGCGCAAATGCCGGCGAAACCGCTCCAGGAGAGCCACCGCTTCATCCGGCGGCAGGCTCGGCATCGCTCTCGCCCTCCGGGGGGAACCAGGCGGCGACCTCGACGGGCGCCGGGGGCTCTTCTTCGTCGGAGCGCCGCGGCACCAGCGCAAGGAGCTCATCGAGCGCCTCGAGGGGTCCGCTCCCGACTTCATCGAGAGACCAGGTGAACTGCCCGCGCTTCTTCCCCTTCACCGTGAGGATGAAGCGGGCAGTGTAAATGCGGCGACGGACGCCGTCCACCCGCGAGAGGATGGCGGTGCCGAAGTCCTGGCCGTCGCGCCGCACCACCAGGAACGCCCACATGCGGTCCACCTCCGTCACCGGCAGGGCCTCGCGAAGGGCGAGGGCAAGGTTTTCCCAGCCCGGGCCGATGCCGGGGCCCGACGCGGGGATCACGCCTGGCGGCATTGATCGACGTAGAAGCGAAGCACGTGCATGAAGTCCTGTGCGTTGGTGACCACCCCGAATGCCTGGTGGGTGCCGCGGTCCTTCAGCTTGCTCACCACGAACTCGGTCTGATCCACACAGATCGTGGTGAGCGGCTCGGGGGCGCCGCGGTGGGTGTGAAAGGAGGGGAGCATGTTCCCCACTGCGATCGCATGGAGCGCGGTCGCCACGAAGATGGCGCCGGTGGCCCGGACGGTATGATCGCGCATGGCGTCCTGGGCCGCGACGGAATCGGTGAGGACGCCGGGCAGGGGGCCATCGTCCCGAATCGATCCCGCGAGCACATAGGGCACCCGGTGGGTCACCAGGGCGTGCATGATGCCGCGGCCGATCAGCCCACCGGCGACCGCCGCTTCGATGCTGCCCGCGGCGCGAACCTTGTTGATCGCGCGCATGTGCGATCCATGTCCCGCCACCGTGGTGACACCGCGGTCGGTCATGCCCAGCGTCGTCCCGTAGATGGCGGCTTCGATGTCGTGCACCGCGACGGCGTTCCCCGCCAGCACCGCTTGCACATATCCCCCGCGGATGAACCACTCGAAATCCGCGCGGGCCCTCGAATGCACCAGCGCCGGACCGACCACCCAGACGAGGAACCCCCCGGCCCTGCGCTCCGCCTCCACCCGCTCAGCCATCTCGTCGTAATTGACCGGCCGCTCGCGGCTGACTTCGGTCGCCATGAAACGGAACTCGTTGGGGCTCGTCGCGCCGCCGAGAAAGCCTTCGGCGTGGACGACGATGCCCTCGCTCCCGTCCTCGGCGAGACCCATGGCCACCGGGTCGCACTTCCGCACCAGGCGCGGCTCCACCGTCTCGAGCGCGGCGCCACGCCGGACGATGACGGCATCCATGCGGGGGCGGGTCGGCATGAGCCATCCGTCACCCACCCGCACGTACGTCGGGAGGTTGGAGGTGGAGAAGAACCCCTCCGGGAGGACTCCATCGGCGGGTGCCGGCTCGAACCGAGCCTCCGGCGCCCCCGCAAACGGGGGCCGGGAGACATCGGGGAGTGGTGAGCGCAGCGCGGTTGCCATGGAAGGGTGGGAAACTAGGTGTCCCCCCGAGGGCTTTCAAGCGGCGAATGAAGGACGGATATTCTTCTTACATGCCAAGATGCGTCATTGTCCTCGCGGTTGTCACCCTCCGCGCAGCGAAGCGGCCGGTCTCCGCCAGTCTCACCGCGGACGCTCCGGCGGGATTCCCTACGGGTGCTAGGACCGCGCTTGCCTCCGTGCGCGGGCCACCAACGCCTTTGCGCGCTCACGCACCCTATGGGAACCCCGCCGGTCGCGTCCGCCGGGCGATTCGCGCGGTTGTCACCCTGACCGCCTCGATCGTCACGCTGAGCGAAGCGAAGGGACCGGTCTCAGCCCAGGCCCCCGATTCCACCCGGGCACGCGACACCGTCCGCCTGCTCCCCGAGCTCGAAGTGCGGGTCACCAGGGCAACGGAGGAGCGATCCAGGCTGCCCATGGCCATCGGCGTCCTCAACGGCACCACGATCCGGCGCGCCCAGCTCACCGGAGGGCTCGATGAATCGCTGAGCCGGCTCCCCGGAGTGGTCGTGCTCAATCGTTACAACTATTCGCTCGATCAGCGGGTGTCGCTCCGCGGCGCGGGAAGCCGGGCCAATTTCGGACTCCGCGGAGTCAAGGTGCTGCTCGACGGCGTGCCACAGACGCTCCCCGATGGCCAGAGTCAGCTCAGCAACCTCGAGCTCGGCATAATCGATCGGGTTGAGGTGCTGACCGGGTCGGCCGGCGCACTATACGGCAATGCGTCCGGGGGGGTGCTCTCCTTCACCACGGGTGCCCCGAGCGGACCGCTGGCGTCGCGCCTCCGCCTGGCAGGGGGTTCATTCGATACGTTCAAGTGGAACTCGGCGCTGGAAGCCGCCTCCGGCAGTCTGAGCGGATTGCTTTCCCTCTCCAGGCTCAAGACCGATGGGTTCCGCCAGCATAGCCGGGCCGAAGCGTATCAGGCATTCGGCAAGCTGGACTTCGTGCTGAGCGGGCGCTCCATCCTAGGTGTGCGAGTGTCGTTCGCGGACGCGCCGCACGCCGAGAATCCCGGCGCGCTCACCGCGGCGGAATACTCCGTCACCCGCGACAGCGCCGCCGGAACCAGCATCCTGCGCGGCGCGGACAAGGAAGTCGCCCAGCAGCAGCTCTCGGTTCGTTACCGCTGGCTCAACGGCGAGGGGACCGAGGTGGAGGCGACGGCGTTCGGATTGCTGCGCGATCTCAAGAATCCGCTGGCGACTCCACCTCCAGCTCCCGCCCCCGCGGCAGCTGGTACCTACAACACCATCGATCGCAGAGCCGGCGGCGTGCGGCTCGCGGGCACGACGTCGCTGGTGCGCGGCGAAAATCCGTTGCGAGTGACGCTCGGGCTCGACCTCCAGGCGATGCGCGATGACCGTCGCAACGAGCGGAGCGACGGGGGGACGCCGACCGGCGTCGTGCTGGCGGATCAGCGTGAAACGGTTTCGGAGCTGGGGCCGTTTACCCAGCTGCACTGGTCGGTCTCTCCCCGCGCGGTGCTCCTCGGAGCGGCACGCTTCGACCGGCTGGCGTTCCGGGTGCGGGACCGCTTCCTCACCGACGGGGTGGACAACAGCGGCCGCCGGGTCATGGAGAACGTGAGCGCAAGTCTCGGCGCGAGCATTCTGCTCGCGGAAGGGACCTCGGTGTTTGCCAACACCGCGACGAGCTTCGAATCGCCGACCACCACCGAGCTGGTCAACCAGTCCAACGGGACCGCCGGGTTCAATGCGACGCTGGGTCCCCAGCGAACCTGGGCGGTCGAGCTCGGCGCCCGCGGAAGCGTTGGCACCGCGTTTCAGTACTCGCTCTCGCTGTTCAACAATCGAATCACCGATGCGATCATCCAGGTCCGGGAGCAGGATGGACGCGCCTTCTTCCAGAACGCGGGCCGGGTGCGCAATCGCGGCCTCGAAGCGGGGCTCGGCGCCCAGCCCTGGCCGTGGCTCCGGCTCCAGGGGGCGTACAACTTTGCCGACTACGCGTTCACCGAGTACCGGATCCCCAATGGCGCGACGACCGATACCCTCGACGGCAAGCGGCTCGCCGGCGTGCCGCGGCACTTCTTCCGCGCCAGCGCGACGGCCACCATTGGTGCGCTGACCGTCGAGGCGGATCAGACGACGGCGGGGGAGATGTTCGGCGACGACCGGAACACCCAGCGGGTCGAGGGATGGGGCGCGGGGGTGACCTCACTCCGGGCCAGTGCGGGATTTGCCTGGGGACAGGCACGCTTCGAGCCGTTCGCGGCGATCAACAATCTCTTCGATCGCCGGTATGTGGGCTCGGTCAATATCAACGGGGCATTCGGGAGGGTGCTGGAGCCGGCGCCGGGGCGCAACGGGTACCTCGGCATGGAGGTGAGCTGGTCGAAGCGGTAGCGCGAGCCCCCGGTTGGTTACTTTGCTCGTCGATCGCCCCGCAGCCGCTCCCAGAAACCGCGTGGAGTAACGATGGGAAACGGGGCCTTTGGTGCCACCTCCAGTAAGCCACGATCGCCCGTCACCAGGATCGCTGCCGAGCCGGCCATCGCTTCGGTGAGGATCCACGCGTCCGCCACATCGCGGACTTTGATCAGGGGCCGTGACTCCACCTCGACAACCCGCGCTTGGGCCCGCAGAAATGCTTCCAGCTCGTCGATCCTCTTGGGCGAAACCCGCAACTTCTGGCGGAGCACCCTCCGAAGCTCCGTCAATACTCGCTCGCCGAGCACGAGCTCATGCTCAGCAAGCACCTGGGTGAGCACGTCCGCGCAGAGCCCGCGCGTGGTGAAGCCGCTGACCACGACGTTCGTGTCGAGGAAGACCCTCACGATACGTCGCGGAAGACGTCCTCGTCCGTGAGATACCCACGCGCCTCGGCGAACGGGACCAGCCGGCGACGGAGCTGCTCGAACTGTAGCAGGGCGAGCTGGCGTCGCAGCGCGTCGCGCACCAGCTCGCTACGGCTGCGGCCGGTCGCGGCGGCCATGCGGCCGAGCTGGCGCTCGAGGTCCGGGTCCAGCCGGATGGTGAAGGCGGAGGATTTCATGTCATGCAATGTAATACATCGGACATCACCTGACGAGGGCTTGCAGCGGCCGGGAGCGGGCGTCATTGTGCGGGGGGAGAGCCCGGGGGCTTTGAGCGTCAGATCATTTCGGCTCGGAGGAGTAATCGCCATGAGCGCAAAGCGTACCGAGCCAACCACGAAGGCCGCTGAGGCTCCAAGTCGGGGGCGGAGCCGAAAGGGAGCGGCATAAACGGATCCTGGGTAATTGGATGAATCCACGTGAATCAATTCGTAGCATCCGACTCGAGATCAGCGGTTTCTCGCTTTCAGGGCTCAAGGTCCCGCCCGCACGACGTTAGATTCTGGTTCGATCCCCCTCACCCTCACTCAGCTTGCGGAGATGTGGAAGGACGCCCCCCACTTCTCTCCAAAGGTCTCCATGAAAGCTGATTCAGAGCTGACCCTCCGCGGCCTGATCCTCGGCGCCGTCATCGCAATTGTGTTCACCGCCGCCAACATCTACCTCGGGCTTCGAGTCGGCATCACCATCGCCTCGTCGATCCCGGCCGCGGTCATTTCGATGGGAGTGCTCCGGGCATTCCGCACCGGCAACATCCGGGAGAACAACATCGTCCAGACCGTCGCCTCGGCGGG
>CAZHSO010000114.1:0-9027 GCA_964535105.1 uncultured Gemmatimonas sp. | reverse complement strand
GCGGCCTGACCCGCGAGCGCGCCGGCTTCGAAGTCCGCGACGTGCACTACTCGCAGTATGGCCGGATGTGCCCGATCGAGACGCCGGAAGGCCCCAACATCGGCCTGATCACCAGCCTCTCGACCTTCGCGCGAATCAACGATCTCGGCTTCATCGAGACCCCGTACCGGATCGTCAGGGACGGCCGGGTTACCGACGACATCCGGTGGCTCTCCGCGAGCGAGGAAGAGGGCTACACGGTGGCGCAGGCCAACGCGCTGCTGGATGCCGGCGGCAAGTTCACCGATGCGCTGGTCCTCTGCCGGAAGGGTGACGACTACCCCCTCTTGCCGCCGGCCCGCATCGACTTCATGGACGTGAGCCCCGAGCAGCTCGTCTCGATTGCCGCGGCGCTGATTCCGTTTCTGGAGCACGACGACGCCAACCGCGCGCTGATGGGCTCCAACATGCAGCGGCAGTCGGTGCCGCTCCTCTTCCCCCAGGCCCCGCTGGTCGGGACCGGGCTCGAGGAGAAGGTGGCCCGCGATTCCGGGGCGGTCATCGCCGCGCGGCGTGGCGGCGTGGTCACCCGGGTGACGGCGGACGAGATCATCATCGACAGCGGGGAGGGGCAGTCGCCCATCGGCGATCAGCCGCTCACCCGGCTCGCCCAGGTGGACCGCTACCGGGTGAAGAAATTCTGGCGCACCAACCAGGACACCGCGCTGAATCAGCGGCCGCTGGTGCATGAAGGGGAGCGGGTCGCCGACGGACAGATCGTGGCCGACGGCGCCGCCACCGAGGCCGGCGAGCTCGCCCTCGGCAGCAACGTCATCGTGGCGTTCATGCCGTGGTACGGGCACAACTTCGAGGATGCGATCGTCCTCTCCGAGCGCCTGGTCAAGGACGACGTGTACTCGTCGATCCACATCCAGGAGCTGGAGCTCCATGTGCGCGACACCAAGCGCGGCCAGGAGGAAATCACCCGCGAAATCCCCAACGTCTCCGATGAAGCGCTGGTGGATCTCGACGAGCGCGGGATCATTCGCATCGGCGCCCATGTGAAGCCGGGCGACATCCTTGTCGGCAAGATCACACCGAAGGGCGAAACCGAGCTCTCTCCGGAGGAAAAGCTGCTCACCGCGATCTTCGGCGAGAAGGCCAAGGACGTGAAGGACAGCTCGCTCAAGGTGCCGCCGGGCATGAAGGGCACGGTCATCGACGTCAAGATCTTCAGCCGCATCGAGGATCAGGTCGTCGAGAAGGACCGCGGCGAGCGGATCGGCGAAGTCCGCCGGATCGAGCACGACGAGAAGAACCGGATCAACGAGGTGATGCTGAACGAGCTCGCGGCGCTGCTCGCCGGGCAGACCGTCGCGCTCATGCTCAAGGCCGGGACGGTGGAGGAGTTCCTCCCCGCCGCCACGACCCTCACCGCCGACCGCCTCCGGGGCATCGATCTCACCGAGGTCGATCTCAAGACGCTCCGGGTGCAGGACCGCTCGGCGAACGAGCGGATCCGGGCCACCATCGACGCCGCGGCCCGGGAGCGCGCGCGGGTCGAGGAAAAGGCCGAAGACCAGATCGACAAGATTCTTCAGCCGGACGAGCTGCCTCCGGGCGTCATCCAGCTGGTCAAGGTGTATCTGGGCGAGAAGCGGAAGATCTCCGTTGGCGACAAGATGGCCGGCCGCCACGGCAACAAGGGGATCGTCGCCCGGATCGTCCCCGAGGAGGATATGCCGTTCCTCCCGGACGGCACCCCGGTGGACATCGTCCTCAATCCGCTCGGCGTGCCAAGCCGGATGAACGTGGGGCAGATCCTGGAGACGCACCTCGGGTGGTGCGCCAAGATCCTCGGCTTCAAGGCCAAGACGCCGGTGTTCCGCGGCGCCGACGAGGCGGAGATCGGCGTGCTGATGCGCCTGGCCGGGCTCAGCTGGGCCAGCGACGGACTGCGGCTCGCGCACAAGGCGCCGGCGCCGGATGCCCCGCTGATCGATGTCGTGATCGCGGATCTCAAGAAGTCCGGCATCGAAGGGGCGACGCTGGATGCCTCGGGGATCGAGCTGCTGGCCAAGGGCGGGCCTCGCACCAAGGCGCTGTACGAAGAGGTCAAGACCTACCTCACCGCGGCGGCAAAGGAGCTGGCCGCACGGCAGGGGGCCCAGCGCGGCTACGAAGTCAATTTCCACAAGTCGCCCGCCGAAGCGGCCGGCAAGGGCCGTGATGCCGCGCTCAAGGAGCTGGAAAAGCTGGCCGCCCTCGACGCCCCCGCCGCGCTCGAGAATGCGGGGCGGCCGGCGCTCGCGGCGCTGCTCCGCGGCAAGGCGGGGGTGAACGACGTGAGCGCCGCCGCCGATGAGCTGATCCGCGCCGCCGGGCTCACGCCGGCCGGCAAGGTGCGGCTGCGTGATGGGCGAACCGGACTGGCGTTCGAGAGCGACGTGACGGTCGGGGCGATCTACATGCTCAAGCTGTCGCACCTCGTGGACGACAAGATCCACGCCCGCTCGATCGGACCGTACTCGCTGGTGACGCAGCAGCCGCTGGCCGGCAAGGCCCAGTTCGGCGGCCAGCGGTTCGGTGAAATGGAAGTGTGGGCGCTGGAAGCGTACGGCGCCGCGCACCTCCTGCAGGAAATGCTCACGGTGAAGTCGGACGACGTGATCGGCCGGAGCAAGGTCTACGAAGCGATCGTGAAGGGCCAGAACCTCCCCGACCCGGGGATTCCGGAATCCTTCAACGTGCTGGTCAAGGAACTGCAGGCGCTGGGACTGAAAGTCACACTCGGGACCACCGCTGAGGGCGAGGAGTAAATGATCGATTTTCGCAGCGGGCGCGAGCCCAAGAATTCGAGCTTCGACTACATCGCGATCCGGATCGCGGCCCCGGAGGAAATCCGGGGACCGCGCGACCCGAAAGAGCGGGAGCGCCTGGAGCTGCAGGGGCTGCGCTCGTGGTGGTCCTGGGGCGAGGTCACGAAGCCGGAGACGATCAATTACCGCTCCTTCAAGCCGGAGCGGGACGGCCTCTTCTGCGAGCGCATCTTCGGTCCCGTCAAGGACTGGGAGTGCCACTGCGGGAAGTACAAGCGGATCCGCTATCGCGGGGTGATTTGCGACCGCTGCGGCGTCGAGGTGACGCTCTCCAAGGTCCGGCGCGAGCGGATGGGGCACATCGAGCTGTCGGTGCCGGTGGCGCACATCTGGTTCTTCAAGACGCTGCCGAGCCCGATGGGCAACCTGCTCAACATGACCCTGCGCGATCTCGAGCGGGTGATCTACTACTCGAGCTACGTCGTCATCGAGCCGGGCAAGCAGGACGTCGAGTTCCAGCAGCTGCTGGACGAAGAGGAATATCTCGCTCTCCGCGCCAAGGCGCGGGAAGACGGCGACACCGGCTTCCGCGCCGACATCGGCGCCCCGGCGGTGCGCGCGCTGCTGGAGCGGATCGACGTCCGGAAGCTTGCCGACGTGCTCCGGGCCTCGGTGGCGGCCGAGACCAGCCAGCATCGCAAGAAGCAGATGCTGAAGCGGCTCAAGATCGTGGACGCCTTCCTCTACTCGGGGGAGAGCCAGGATCTGCCGAACAACCCGACGTGGATGATCATGGACGTCGTGCCGGTTCTGCCGCCGGATCTCCGGCCGTTGGTGCCGCTCGACGGCGGACGATTCGCGACCAGCGACCTGAACGATCTCTACCGCCGGGTCATCAACCGGAACAACCGGCTCCAGAAGCTGATTCAGCATCGCGCCCCCGAGGTCATCCTCCGGAACGAGAAGCGGATGCTGCAGGAGGCGGTGGACGCGCTCTTCGATAACGGCCGCCGCTCCAAGGCCATCCGCGGCCGCGGCAAGCGCCCCCTCAAGTCCCTGAGCGACATGCTCAAGGGCAAGCAGGGCCGCTTCCGGCAGAACCTGCTGGGCAAGCGGGTGGACTACTCGGGCCGGTCGGTCATCGTGGTCGGGCCGGAGCTGCGTCTCCACCAGTGCGGTCTGCCCAAGGCGATGGCGGTCGAGCTCTTCAAACCGTTCATCATCCACAAGCTGGTGGAGAAGGGCATCGCGGAAACCGTCAAGCGCGCCAAAAAGATCGTGGAGCGCGAGGGGCCGGAGGTGTACGAGATCCTGGAAGAGATCATTCAGGATCATCCGGTGCTGCTCAACCGGGCGCCGACGCTGCACCGTCTCGGCATCCAGGCGTTCGAGCCGAAGCTGGTCGAGGGCAAGGCCATCCGGATTCATCCGCTGGTCTGCGCGGCGTTCAACGCAGACTTCGACGGCGACCAAATGGCGGTCCACGTGCCGCTCTCGTTCGAGGCGCAGCTCGAGGCCCGGCTCCTGATGGTCTCGTCGAACAACATCCTCAAGCCCTCCGACGGGCGGCCGGTGGCCGAGCCGTCACAGGACATGGTGCTCGGGTCGTACTGGCTCACCAAGTTGCCCCGCGGGCTCGAGGAAGAGCTTCGCAAGGGCGCCGGGAAGCTGGAAGAGGTGAAGACGCGGCTCTGGAAGAACGCGAAGTTCTACGGCAGCATCGCCGAGCTGGAGATGGCGCTGCTCACCGGGAAGACGTCGTATCACACCCAGATCCAGTTCTGGTACATCCCGCCCCCCGAGGCGGAGGACCGGGAAGCGCGCTGGGTGCGGACCACGGTCGGCCGGGTGTTGTTCAACAACATTCTGCCCCGGCGTCTGGTGGCGGAGCTCGGCTTCCGCGACGACCTGATGAAGAAGAAGAATCTCTCCGAGCTGGTGCTGCAGAGCTACCGCCGCGCCGGGCTCAAGGAGACGGTCGATTTCCTCGACCGGCTCAAGCGGTTCGGCTTCGACTTCGCGACAATGGGCGGTATCTCCATCGGCATCGAGGACCTTGAGATTCCTCGCAAGAAGGCGCAGCTGCTGGACGAAGCCCAGAAGCGGGTGGAGCGGTTCCAGCGGGCGTACAACACCGGCCAGATCACCTTTGGTGAGCGGTACAACAAGGTGATCGACGCCTGGACCCACGCGAACAACGACGTGGCCGAGGCGATGGTGAACTCGATGCGGACCAGCCGCGGCGGGTTCAACCCCGTGTTCATGATGTTCGACTCGGGCTCGCGGGGCAGCCGGGATCAGATCCGGCAGCTGGCCGGTATGCGCGGCCTGATGGCCAAGCCGCAGAAGAAGCTGACCGGCGGCATCGGCGAAATCATCGAGAGCCCGATCAAGTCGAACTTCCGCGAGGGGCTGTCGGTGCTGGAGTACTTCATCTCGACCCACGGGGCGCGGAAGGGTCTGGCCGACACGGCGCTCAAGACCGCCGACGCCGGCTACCTGACCCGCCGTCTCGTGGACGTCGCGCAGGACGTGACGATCACCGAGGAGGACTGCGGGACGATCCTGGGCCTCGAGAGTGCCGCGCTCAAGGAGGGCGAGGACATCATCGAGACGCTGAAGGAGCGGATCCTGGGGACCGTGGCGGGCGAAGATGTCTTCGATCCGCACGAGCTGGATGAGCACGGCGACGCCAAGCTGCTGGTGCAGGCGGGCCAGCTGATTGACGAGGAAACCTCGGATGCCATCGAGGACGCCGGGATCGAGAAGGTCAAGATTCGCTCGGTGCTCACCTGTGAGGCGCGGCGCGGCATCTGCCGGATGTGCTACGGGCGCAACCTGGCCACCATGGACATGGTGGACATGGGCGAGGCCGTCGGCATCCTGGCGGCGCAGTCGATCGGCGAGCCGGGCACGCAGCTTACCCTGCGGACCTTCCACATCGGCGGCACCTCGTCGCGCATCGCGGAAGAGGCGGAGCGCCGGGCCCGTTCGGACGGAGTCGTGAAGTACACCAAGGGGCTCGAGTCCACCGACCTCACCGTCGAATACGAGGACGGGAGCAGGGGCCAGATCCGGATCGTGCTGACCCGCGAGGACGAATCGGCGACGGAGGAGGCCAAGGAAGGCATCCTTGTGGTCGATCCGAAGGACGCGAGCCACGTGCTAGGCCGGTATCCGGTACCGGAAGGCGCCATCCTGCACGCCAGGGAGGGCGACGCCGTCACCAAGGGCGATTCGGAAAAGCGGGCGACGATCCTCTACACCTGGGATCCGTACAACGACCCGAGCATCATCAAGTCGGACGGCGAGCTGCGCTGGAAGGATCTGGTCAAGGACGTCACGCTCCGCGAGGAGCTGGACGAAGGGACCGGGCTTCGCTCGCTGGTGGTGACGGCCGATCCGGACCGGGAGCTGCACCCCTCGGTGCTGGTGTACACGCCGAACCGGAAGGACCCGCAGGAGTACACTCTGGCCGAAGGGTCGCGGGTCATCTTCGGATCGCCCACCGACCAGATCAGCCGAGCGATCGATCTGCCCGACGCCGCCAACCCGTGGTCGTCCAAGTACCATGTGGAGGAGCGCCCGGTCAGCGAGGCATGGCCTTCGAAGTCGAAGAAGGAGAGCCGGGACAAGACCGTCTACCTCTCGCCGCCGGTCAAGGTGGTGAAGGGTGTCTCGGTCACCAAGATGCCGCGGCAGGCGTACAAGACCCGCGACATCACCGGCGGACTTCCGCGCATCGCGGAGCTGTTCGAAGCCCGTCGCCCGAAGGATCCCGCCACGATGTCGGAAATCGACGGCGTGGTTAAGTTCGGGGAGATCAAGCGCGGCAAGCGGGAGATCTTCGTCTTTCCGATGAACAAGGACGGCAGCATCGTCGAGGGCGAAGCGGCGCAGGTATATGAAGTGCCCGCCGGCAAGCACCTCCGGGTGCACGAGGGAGACCGGGTCCGGGCGGGCGACCGCTTGACCGAAGGCCCCGTCAATCCGCACGAGATCCTGCTCATCAAGGGTCCGCGCGCGGTGCAGGAGTATCTGCTGAACGAGGTCCAGGAGGTATACCGGCTGCAAGGCGTGCGGATCGCCGACAAGCACATCGGCGTGATCGTACGGCAGATGCTGCAGAAGGTGCGGGTCACCGATCCCGGCGATACCAGCTTCCTGGAGGCCGAGGCGGTGGACAAGCTCAGCTTCCGCGAGGAGAATGAGCGGATCCTCAAGCGGAAGGCGAAGCCGTCGATCTCGGAGCCGTTGCTGCTCGGCATTACCAAGGCCAGCCTCACGACCCAGAGCTTCATCTCGGCGGCGTCGTTCCAGGAGACCACCCGGGTGCTGACCGACGCGGCCATTCGCGGCGCCAAGGACGACCTGCGCGGCCTCAAGGAGAACATCATCATCGGGCACCTGATCCCGGCGGGGACCGGCCACTACCGGTACGTGGATCTCGAGATCCAGCCGCCGGCCGGCTTCGAACCGCCGCCCCCGGTGCCGCCGGAGGAGCCGGTGCAGCCGGTGGTGGTGATCGAGGAGGTGGAGGCGTTGTAGGCCTCTGCCGAGAAGTGGAAATGCAAAACGCCCGGGCTCACGCCCGGGCGTTCTTGCGTCGTCCCCCTCACGCCCTACCTCCGCGGTATCCGCGCCACCGCGTGCCCCTGCCGGTTGATCACGATGATGTCCCCGGACATCCGGCCTTCCACGAGCTGCAGCGGAGTCTGGAACGCGCTCAGGATCGCGGCCTGGAACGAGTAGGCGTCGGCGAGCGCGTCGTTCACCACGTAGCCCAGATCGCGGAACTGGTCGACCGTGATCGCGCTCAGCGGATTGGTCCCTGCATTCAGGAACCCGGTCATGAGCTCGCTGCCCAGCACCGATTCCCGCCAGTGCGAATAGGCGGTGCCCTCGCCGCCACCCGCCTCCACCGGCACGGCGCAGCAGCTGAACTCGGCTCCCCCGGCCGCGGCGCCGGCGAACGCTGCTTGCGCGAGTGGTCCGTTGAAGAAGGGAAGCGAGCCGCCGAACCCCGAGAGAAATGCGTTGGCCGGCTTGACGCCGGGGAACGGATTGAAATTCCAGATCGTGCCGAATCCCAGCACATGCCCCATCTCGTGGAGAATCACCGCGTTGAGTTGCCCGGCCGCTTCCAGGGTCGCGAGGTCCGCGGTGTCGAACTCCATGTTTCCCTCCGCGGGGAGGTATCCCGGGTCGTCCCGCACGATACAGGAGCCCGACCGGCCGAGGACGCCGCCCGGACCATCGAGGAGAACGAGATCGGCGAAGATCACCAGGCCATCGACCGTTTCTCCGACAATCGAGGGAGCACACGTCCCCGCATCCTCGAACACCAGGTAGGGCGGAGCACCGGCCAGGATGAGCTGGGTCCAGCGCGCCACCGCGGCATCGAAGGCCGCCTTCTGGGCGGTCGTCGGAGTACCGGAGTGGTACCGCACCTCGATCTTGAACGTCCCCGCCGGCGGCGCCGATGCTGTCGCGTTGAAGCTGACTGGGGGCAGCGCACCCACCGTCGCGAGGACGGTGTTGGTCGCCCCGTTGCCCAGGCGCCAGGAGCGGGCCGAGGCCCGGCCGTCGAAGTCGCTAGTCGTCGTTCCGCCGGTCAGTTCGCCCCCACCCTGGGTGATCGCAAACGTTACCGCCTGTCCGGCGACGGGATTGCCGGCCGCGTCGGTCGCCCGCACGGCGGGGGTTCCGGAGAGGTAGTTGCCGAAGAAGCCGCTCTCGGTGGTCGCCGACAAGGCGATGAGCGCCGTCGCGGTCCCAGCGACGCCGGTGGCCGTGAAAGTCACGGGGGCTGCGCCCTGAGCGACCGCGCTCACGGTATTGAGGCCGGCGGTGATCCCCAGAATCCAGCGATCGGCACGAGCGACGCCGTCGGCGCCGGTGACCACCGAGCCGGCATCGATCCGGCCGCCGCCGGCCGTCACGGAAAAGGTGATGGCCACGTTGGGGAGGGGCGATCCAGCGCCCCGCGGACCGCGGGCGCGGTCGGCAGCACGGTCCCGGCATTGCCGGTCTGCCCGTTGCCCGCGACTGGCAACACGGTGGCCGGCGCGCCCCGAGCCTCGAAGACGGCGACAGCCCCGTTGGCAATGTGCGCCCGCACCTGGTAGCTCACCGCGTCGGGGCCGATGGTCCAGGAGCCGACCGTGGCCAGTCCGCTCGCGTCGGTGGTCTGCGCGGTCCCGGTCAGGACCTCACCCGCATTCAGGGT
>CAZHSO010000113.1:0-9037 GCA_964535105.1 uncultured Gemmatimonas sp. | reverse complement strand
GGCGACGTCTTCCGCTCCGCCCAGGACATCAATGATGCTGGGCAGATCACCGGCAGGGTGTTCGATGCCAGTACCGGCAAGACGCTTGCCTTCGTGGCGACCCCGGTGGCTCCGTGAGCGCCGGGTGTTGTTGCTGAAGACCTGATTCACCGGCGCACCGTAAGGCGCTGGGTCGGGATCGGAATGCGGAGTGCAGTCGGTCGGCGCTCCGTGTTGTAGTACAGCCATTCAAGCCGGGAGGGGGAATCTGGCGATGACCGTGCACCGAGCGGGGATCGTCACGCTAAGCCTTCTGGCCGGGCTCGCCGCTGGCGGCGCGGCGCGTCCCGACGGGGGCGCCGGATCAACGCGGTCGGTTCCCTGCGCCACCGCCGAGTCTCGGCAGTTCGATTTCTTCGCAGGCGACTGGGATACTTACGACGTCGATACCCCGTCCAGGATCGTGGCCCACACCCAAGTCACCTTGATACTCGGCGGCTGCGTGGTGCACGAGGTCTATCGACAGACGGACGGCCTGACCGGCGAGAGCTTCAGCATCTACGACGTGTCCCGCCGGGTGTGGCATCAGAGCTGGGTTACCAATCGCGGCGCCCTCCTCCTCCTGGACGGCGGCCTGGATGGCGGGCGGATGGTGCTGACCGGAGCCGAGCAGGCGGCCGACGGCACCTCGTCGCTGCTCCGTGGCATCTGGGTTCGCGAGGCTACCGCCGTGCGCGAGACCGCCGAGCGCTCGAGCGACGGCGGCAAGACTTGGAACCCGGTGTTCGATATCCGATTTCGTGCCCACGGCCGGACGGAGGGCCGGTGACACGGCTCCCCGGCTCGCTGGTCGTGGCCTCCTTTTCAGGAACTCCGATGACCGATCCTCCTGAGTGCCAGCCACCCCAACCCGCCGAGGCCACCGCCGACGTCCGCATTCTCAATCAGCAGTATGTCGACGCCGCGCGCACCAGTGACGCCGCTTGGTTTCGCAAGCACATGGCCGAGGACGTCGTGGTCATCCTGGGCAGCGGCCGGCGGGTGCGGAAGCCCGAATTCCTTGCCCTCCTGCGAGACGAGCCCAAGAGCTACCGGTCACTCACGGTGTGCAATGTCACCCTCCGCGTCTTCGGCCCCACGGTGCAAGTCGACGCCGATGCGCCGTGGGAGCTTTCCAACGGCCAGAAGGGAGTCTCCCGCTACATCGACAGCTACACCTGGATGGACGGCCGCTGGCAGGTGATCTCGGCCCAGATCCACCTGCTCCCGAGTCCGGCCGACGCATGAGCTTCGCCCCACCCCCGCCGCACCGCATGATATGGCGAATGTCGTCATCCCGTACCACGAGATGTGCCGGCGCGAAGGCGCCTCACTCACCGGGGCATGAATCATGGCCTGGGTGGAAACCAATCCGTCGGCTTCCCTCTCTTCTCATCCGGACGGCGGGATTCGAATCCGCAACACCCGGAACCCGCATCGGTCAACGACGGGGCCCCAGCAGATCGACCAAGCGCGCGCGTCGGCTTCGTGGAGCGATCAGATCTAGTCTTCGGCCGGCAGATTCGGCGACGCGGGGACGGTCACCCTGCCTTCGACGACACAGTTGGCGAAGTAAGCGGCACCTGGGTACTCGGCCGACCGGTGGTGAGATTGCACAGCAGCTCGGGTAGCTCTCAGACTCCGCGGTACTGCGGCAGAGGGTACTAGTCCGAGTCCTCGGTCCAAGCAGTGGAGGGGTCGTCCTCCTCCGCCTCGGAGTAGGGAATCCGGATCGTCGCGACTGCGCCGCCTTGCGGCCGGACATCCACGCTGAACGCATGGCGGCCGGGGTAGAGCTCGGTCAGCCTTGCTCTGGTGTTGCGCATTCCCACGCCCTCGACCAGCTCCGGCGGGCCCCCGGCTGGATCCCCGGTGTTCGACACTTCGAGCACGAGGTCGTCCTTCGATCGCGACATCGCCACGCGGATCGAGGTGGGGCCGAGCTGCTTTGCCGCCCCGTGCTTGATCGCATTCTCGACCAGTGGCTGCAGGATCAAGTTGGGGACGGAAGCCTGTTCGACTTCGGCCGTGACGTCGAGCGTGACGGTGAGCCGGTCGCGAAAGCGGACCTGCTCGATGTCCAGGTACGCCCGGAGCAAGTCGATCTCGTCCGCGAGCGGAATCACCGGCCGACCCGCTTGGTCGACCGCTGCCCGGAGGAGATCCCCGAGACGGAGGATCATTCGCTCGGCGGAGTGCGGGTCATCGTGGACCAGCGCGGCGATCGAGTGCAGGGTATTGAAGAGGAAATGGGGCTGGAGCTGCATCTTGAGAACTTCCAGCCTGGCCTGGCTAAGCTGGCCCTGAAGTCGGGCGGCGTGAATCGCGCGCTCCTTGGAGAGGCGGTTCAAGTCCAGCGCATGCAACACGGCGATGGTCAGGAAATAGGCGAAGATGTTGAAGGTGGACTGGCGAAAATAGCTGACCGCGAACGAACCGGTCACCGGCAAGATGCCGGTGAGGCGGCCGAAGAGGATGTCCATGCCAACATCGAAGCCGTTAGCGATGAGGGCGAGCGCAAAATGAATCCCGAAGATGACGAGCAGGCTTCGCTCCCGCAGCCGCGGTGCGAGACGGAGCGCAATCAGGGCGAGCGTGATGGTGACCCAGATGACCGCCCCCTTGAACCCGAGGTAGAAGATTTCCCGGAGTGGAGGCGCTTCGCCGGCGGCGAAATGGTAGAGGACCTGCTGCAAAGCGTAGATGAGACATTCCGCGGTCCAAACGGCCGCAACGATCGCGACGATGCGGAGAGTCAGGCGCGGTCCCAGCGGCTCGGGGACGGTGGCGGTCATACGCTCTGATCCCGCAGGTCCCGGGATCGTGACCGGCTGGCCATGATCCGGGTTCCGTCCCGCAGCACGACCTCCAGCCTGGCGTCCTCGGTCGCAATCATCGCCTCGACGAAGTCGAGGTTCACGATGTGGGACCGGTGCACCCGAACGAACAAGGCGGGATCGAGGCGTTGCTCGAGATCGACGAGCCTCAAATGAATGAGGTGGCGCTGGTTGCCGATGAACAAGGCGCTGTAGTCGTCCCGGGCCTCGAACCGCTGGATCTCGGCGATAGGAACGACGATGATCTTGCCGCGGGTGCGGACGAAGAGTCGCGACAGCTTGGCCGATGGATCGAGCGCCTCGGCGGTTCGCTCGTGCACCCGGGGGTCCGCCCGCCTCCCTCGGAGATCACGAAAGCGCTCCAGCGCGAGCGTGAAGCGCTCGCGCCCGAACGGCTTGAGGAGATAGTCGATCGCGCCGAGCTCGAACGCGGCGACCGCATACCGGTTGTGCGCGGTGGTGAACACGATGGCGGGCTGATGGGCGATCTGCCGGACCACGGCGAGGCCGTCACACCCGGGCATCTGAAGATCGAGGAACAGCAGGTCGGGCTCGAGCCGGTCGACCGCTTCGATGGTGGCCGGTCCGTCCGCGCAATCGCCGACCAGCTCGATCCACGCGACGGTGCTCAGCAGGTCTCGCAGCCGCTTGCGGGCCGGAGCCTCGTCGTCGGCGATCAATGCTTTGATCCGCGTTTGTACGTGCATGCGAGCCGGCTCGCTCCAGGCGGGGGTTCGTAGAAGAGTTAGGGCACTGCATCTCCTCGCGCCAGGTTGCTCCCACTGGCCGGTCGACAGAACCCTTCGCCACCCGAGAGAGGCAGTTCACCGAAAGGGCCAATTCTCTTCCCCGTCGTCGCCCTCTCCTGGCTGTAGAATGAGGGAGTCCCCGATGGGCGTTCACTTGGCGAACGACGCGGTTTCACCCAGTTATCAGTATGAGAATACACCATGACGCGACTCCGCGGATCCTTGCTTGCCATTGTCGGAACGGCCGCCCTGGCGACCGGATGCGCTCACAACCCGGCGCCTGCGACGTCCATGGCGGATCGAAGCATCGCGAGTGACCTCGAGCGAGTACGTAACGCGACGAAGGCGTTTCAGGATACTGCCGCGGCTCACGCGGCCGGATATCCGACCGCGACGATCCAACCGTGCTTGTCGGATTCATCCGCCGGGGGCATGGGTCATCACTACGTGAATCGCGCCCTGATTGACGACCAGCTCGACTTGGAGCATCCCGAAATTCTGCTCTACGCCCCTGCCCCCGGCGGAAAGCTGAAGCTCGTCGCCGTGGAGTACATCATCCCCTATCGTATCCACCCCCGCGAGGCGGAAGCGCCCAGGATTTTCGGACGGGCGCTGCGGCAGAACGACCCCCTCAAACTCTGGAACCTGCACGTCTGGGCTTGGGAAAAGAACTCAGCAGGGCTGTTCGCCGAGTGGAATCCTGCGGTGAAGTGTGGCACACCCGCGGCTGGAGGGTGACGATGGGCGCATCCCTCGCGGAACAACTCCAGCGACTGAACGAGCAGTACATCAACGCGATGCTCGCCGGTGACATCGCGTGGTATCGGGGACACCTTGCCGACGAGTTCGTCTGCATCGAATCGGATGGCTCGGTGCTCGACAAGGTCGCGTTCCTTCGCAAGATCGCCCAGGGCTCCGACCTCGTCGAATACCGGCTGGGCGAGGTCGACGTGCGGTTCTACGGCGACGTGGCGCTGGTGCGGGGAAGCGGGTCCTGGACCGCGAAGGACGGCATCCCGGGTGTCAGCCGTTACATCGACGTCTATGTACGATCCGGAGACGAGTGGAAGGTGGTGTCCGCTCACGTCACCCGACCGAGGCGATTCAGCACCCGAAAGTGAGTGTCCAGCATGCGGCGATACCTGCTGACTCTTTTGGCCTCGCGCCGCGACCCTGAGTCCACCAATTCTCAGGACGACGACACATGACAGACGAGCGCCGAGCGGCCGCAGTTCTTGGGAAGACCATTCGATTCACGTGGGCGGAAGGTCCGACTAAAGGCGAAACGCACGAACACGTGTTTCACCAGGACGGCACCGTCGAGTGGCGGTCTCCCGGGGCACCACAGACGGGCCACCCGGCAACGGAAAGACCCGAGTACGCGGCGATGAAGGTGGCAGAGGGCATCTACGCGGTGTCGTATTTGGCCGCGTCCGGCTACACGCTCACTGTGGTGCTCAACTTTCACGACCACCGTATCGTGGGGTTTGCGTCAGGCGTTAAGGAGTGGTACCCGCTCCGAGGCGGTTTTGAGGTCGTCGAATAGATAGGACGAGAGCCCTAGTTTGTCCAATGTTCGGTAGTGGGTCAGTTTGACTGTAACGGATTGCTAGGGGCCTGAAGGCGGGCTGATCTGAGGGGCAGCCGCCTGTGCTTCAACCAGTCGGTTGACTTGGCCCGCCGTGTAGTCCGCGATTTGTTCTAAGTTGGCGAGACGTTCCTCCAGGCGGGCCGGATCGGGTAATCGCGATTCGAATTGTTTGAGCTTGGCGCGGGCCCTCCACCAGGCAATACCAAACCCGACGGTGCCGATAGCACCCACCTTGGCGGCCCCTAGGAGCAAGCCGAGAGCAAACCCACTGAGTGTCGGGTCCATGCTCTGAATGTAAGCGAAGAATGCAGCCTTAGTCGATAACGGTCGCCGGGTGGTGGTGTTTGCACATCGAGGGTCGGGCCTAGGCTAGCACAGAGGGCCATACCCGCTGCATCCTCTGGGGTGTCCACCAAGACATCCACCACCGGAGCAGAGCTCTGACCCTCGATGCCAAAGTAGTGGCCTTGCGGCGCCACGTCATCCACCGCGTCGCGGCAGGGATCTCGGTGACCCAGGCCTGCCAGGACGCCGGGATCAGCCGGACCCTGTTCTATCGCTGGAAACGGCGGTACGTGCAGTACGGGGATGCGGGGCTGCATCCACGGCCCGAGCGGCCGCGGCGCTTCGGCCGGCAGAGCCCGCCGGCCTCGGAGCACACGGTACTCGCCTTCGCGCTCCGCTGTCCGACGGTGGGCCCCCAGCAGATCGCCGACCAGCTCCGTCTGCGTCGGTACGGTGGGTGGCGCCTGTCGGCCACCGGCGCCTACAAGATCCTGCGGCGCCATGGCCTGCGCTCCCGCTGGGAACGCCTGGCCCGCTTGGAAGGGGCCGCACTCGAGGCCCTGGGGCTGGTGACCGAGCGCACGGCTCGGCGGATCCCGCCGCATGTGGCGGCGGAGCGACCCGGGGATCTGGTGTCGCTCGACTGCTTTTACGTCGGGCATTTGAAAGGCGTCGGGAAGGTCTGACAGCTCACCGCGTGCGATGCGGCCCGCTCGTACGGCATCGCCCAGACGATCGTGGGCGCGCCGCGCCCGGCGCTCACGACGCGCTTCCTGGGGGAGCGCGTGCTCCCGGCCTACCAACGGGCCGGCCATCGGGTCCGCGCGGTGCTGACGGATAACGGCCCCGAGTGGAAGGGGGTCTTTCCCCGGACGTGTCGGGCCCTGACCATCGAGGTGCGGCGCACCAAGCCCGGCCATCCCTGGACCAAGGGCTTCGTCGAGCGCTTGCAGGGCACGATGCTCACGGAGCATTGGCGCGTCGTCTTTCGGCGAACGTACTGTACACGGGCGCCCCAACTCGAACGGACGCTCCAGCAGTACATGCGTTTCTACAACCAGGAGCGGACCCATCGCGGCTATCGACTGCGCGGGCGAACCCCCGGCTCCGTGTTTCATGCGACCTGAACGGCAGCACCCCAGAAGGACCGCAATGTGTCAACACCCAGTGAACTCAGGACACACTAGTGGAAGCGCGGATAGCGGAGAACGGCGTGTGAGGCCATGTCACGCCCTCCTGACTCTGCACAGCATTCCTCTGGGGTTGGTTGCCCTTGGGCGTCTCCGTCTGCGGCCTTACCAGCGCAGAGCCTGTGTGAAAACTCTCATAGCGCGGGATAAGGGGGGATCAAAAACCTCCGACCGGCTCGAGATCGTGGCACCTGGGGCAAATGTGAGCGTCGGGATTTTCGAGAGCCACGTTCGACGCGAGTTTTCACACAGGCTCCGCATGAACTGCCAGGGCCCGGCCGACCGTTTCCGTCAGGACTCGCATAGACGAGCCGGTCCCTGCAGCTTATGCGCGGTCGTTGAGGCTGTAGAAAAAGCCCAGCCGCCAATTGCGAGCTCACTATGTTGAAAAGCCGACCTTACCAGATCGCGTACAATCGATGATCGGCACATCGGAGAGGATCGATGGACCCCTTGAATGCGGCGATTCAGTGCCTTGAATAGTTATTCTACAGCCTCGTTAGGCGGAGCGGATTCATATCGTAGGCGCAACAGCGCTGCTCAAGAGAAAGGTGACCTGGGATACGGTAGTCTTCTGTTCCCGACAAGAGAAAGAAGCCACGCAACCCGCTAACGATACCTGAATCGCGCTCGGAGCGACCTTTCGCCCAACGCCGAGAAGGAAACGACCCGCGTGGCCTTGTATTGCCGCGCCCAGCCGAGAGCGAAGCACCGAGTCAGGATCGCGGCACCGATGGCGCCCGCCAGATGATGGCGGCGCATGCTCCAGTCGAGACAGGCCAAACACAAGGGTCTCCGCCCGCGTTTCAGGGCGTCAACGTCAATCCCCAGTCCGTGGCAAAATCGCTCGCCTTGCTCCGTGAGCGTCAGGCTCCTTTCGTCAGTACGCAGGAAACCCTGACCCCTGAGGCTGTCGAAGACGAGCACACCCAGCTCACCAGCAAGATGGTCGTAACACACCCGGGCCTTCCGTAGCGCCGGGTCAAGAGGACCCGAGTCAACCTGTATCGCGCCGACACGATGGGCGAGCCCCATGAGGTTTTCGATCACGGAGCCGACGTCATGATCGGCCAGCCGGAAGTACCGGTGCCGACCAACGCTCTCCACCACCGCCAGCCGCGCATCGACAAGCTTAGAGAGATGGGAACTGGCTGTTTGCTTGGTCACCCTCGCGGCACTCGCCAACTCAGTTGCCGTTAGCGATCGACCCGCCATGAGACACATGAGCATGGTGGCCCGAGCGCGGTCCCCCATAAGGCTCGCAATTGTCGCGATGTCAGGTGTGGCGTCCATGGTTCCATCATAGTCGAACCATTAGCGCCCGGCAAGCGACTATCCTCCTTTCCGACGGCCGGCCTCGGCACGGATGGGCTATCACATCTCGCGCGTCCGGAGGCAGCAATGCTATCGCTCCCCACCCAGGATCCCCCTCCTCGCCGCTCGTTCCTGCACCGGCTCGGTGTCGGCGCGCTCGCCCTCGCCGGCTGGCCCCCTCTCATGCCAGGAGTCTCCATGTCCGTTACGTGCTTCATCCGATACGAAATCGACCCATTCCAGCGTGAAGCGTTCGCCGAGTACGCGGACAATTGGGCCCGCATCATCCCGCGCTGCGGCGGGGACCTCCTTGGTTACTTCCTGCCATATGAGGGAACCAACAACGTGGCGTGGGCCCTCATCTCCTTTGAGTCTCTCGCCGCATACGAAACGTATCGAAGCAGGTTGAGGGCTGACCCCGATGGTCGGGCGAACTTCGCCCTAGCTCAGTCCAAGCGCCTGATCCTGCGAGAGGAGCGGACCTTCTTGGAAGCCGTCCAGTCTACGCTGCGCAACGGCGCGTCCATCAGAGGCAACCGATGACGATACCCATTCGGGTCCTCCTACTCCCGGGGCTTTTCGACTCCGGTCCCGAGCATTGGCAGTCGAACTGGGAGCACACTGAGCCTTCCTGTGTCCGGGTGCTACAACAAGACTGGGAGACTCCGGTTGGGGCGGACTGGGTCGCGACCCTCGAGGCTGCCGTCGCCGCTTCTGGATCGGGTGTCGTGCTTGTGGCACACAGTGCCGCCTGCGCCCTCGTGGCTTTCTGGGCGAGGGCGACGTCACGAACAGTGCGTGGCGCCTTGCTCGTCGCGCCCAGTGATACCGAAGCCTCGAGCTACCCCGCTGGGCCGACGGGGTGGCAGCCCATGCCGCTCGCCCGGCTGCCCTTCCCCAGCATCGTGGTGGCCAGTAGTAACGATGAGTACGTCACCTTGGACCGTGCCAGAGCCTTCGCCGAGGCTTGGGGAAGCCGATTCGTCCATATCGGAGCCGCCGTGTCAACCCCGGTTGAAATTGCCCAGTTTCACCGGTTGGAATTGCACAGTC
>CAZHSO010000112.1:7172-9109 GCA_964535105.1 uncultured Gemmatimonas sp. | reverse complement strand
GATCGATCCGGATGGCCTCCCGTGCCAGCCGTTCTGCATCGGGCAGGCGCCGCTGGGCCCGCCGCACCGCGGAGAGGTCGACGAGAGTCCGGGCCACTTCCCCATGCCCGCCTCCGAGCGCCTGCCGGCGCAGGGCCAGCGCCTCGGAGAGGACCCGTTCGGCCGGCTCTACCTGTCCCTGGGCCAGGTGCACCGCCCCCAGGAGCGCCAGTGTCTCGGCGATCTCAACCGGGGCTTCGGGCCGGAGCGCGCGCCGGAGCCCAAGCGACCGCTCGAGCAGGCTCCGGGCCGGCTCGTGCAGCTCGAGCCGGTGATAGGCCCGGGCCATCTCCAGCATCAGTCCGGCGCGCTGCCCGGGGTGATCGGCCAGCTGCTGGTCGATGCGCGCCGTTGCACTGTCGAGGAAATCGCGGGCCGCGATGCCCCGATCGCCGGGAGTCACCGCCCGGAACATGTTCAGGAACCAGCTTCCGGTTTGCTCCGCCCGGTCCCGCTCGACACTGATCCGCTCCGCCTGGGCCCGAATTCGGGATCGCTGCACCGCCATCACGACCGCAAAGCTCAGCACCAGCACCGCCGCGGCCACGCTCATCACGACGCCGGCCCGGTGCCGGCGCACGAACTTCCGGGTTACGTAGAGTCGACTCGCCGGCCGGGCGACGACCGGGAGCCCCGCGAGGTGTCTTCGCACATCGGCTTCGAGCTGCTCGACGGTCGCGTACCGGCGACCCGGCTCCTTATCCAGCGCCTTCTGGACGATGGCATCGAGATCTCCATGCAGCCGCTTCGCGAGTCGGGCCGGCGTGGTGCCGCGGACCAGCGCGAGGCCTTCGGCCGAAACCTCGGGGCCGGGGGGTGATGGGGATCCTCCGGTGCGCAGGGCGGCAAGTGATGGGCGCTCCGGCTCCTGCTGGAGGACGGCGTTCGCCACCTCGTAACTCTCGAAGCCGGCGAGGCGATACGGCGACCTGCCGGTCAGCAGGGTGTGCAGCAGGACACCCAGCGCGTAGACATCCGCGGCGGTCGAGGCCGGCTCGCCGCGGATCTGCTCGGGGCTGGCATAGAGGGGCGTCAGCATCCGGTCGCCGGGCGCCGTCGCCGCCGCGGTCAGCGCCGGGTCCTCCGCGACCAGCCGGGCGATGCCGAAGTCGAGCAGCGCCACGCGGCCCGCGACCGAGACGAGGATGTTCGATGGCTTGAGGTCGCGGTGGACCACGAGGCTGCGATGGGCGTATTGCACCGCCGCGCACACCTCGCAGAACAATTCGAGACGCGCGTCGATGGAGAGCCGCCGGCTGTCGGCATACCGATCGATCTGGTGGCCGTCGATGTACTCCATCGCGAACCACGGCATGCCGTCCGCCGTCACGCCACCGTCCAGGAGCCGCGCGATGCCCGGGTGATCGAGCGCCGCGAGAATCTGCCGCTCTTCGAGGAAGCGCTGCAGCCGGCGGCGGCCGCCCCCACTCCAGGGCGGGAGGACCTTGAGCGCCACCTCCTTCCGGTACTGATCGTCGGAACGCTCAGCCAGGTACACCGCGCCCATACCCCCGCGGGCGATTTCCCGGCGGACCCGGTAGGGCCCGATCACCATGGAGTCGCCGACGGGGACTGGCCCGGCGTCGCCGGCTTCGCGCACCAACAGCGCGCCGAATATCGGGGCGGGTGTTTCCAGGGTGGACGCTGCGGTGCCGGCCTCGAGGAGCGCGATCAACTCGCCGCCCAGCTCGGGATGCTCCTCCGCCCAGTGCGCGAGGAACGCCTGTTGTTCCTCGGGGGCCAGCTCCAGGACCCGGTCGGCGGCTTCGAAGACCTCCCGCCACCTCAGCTCCGATTTCGTGGCATCCACCTCCCCGGTGCGCCCGTCGTCATGCCAGGGTCCGGTGCAACCAGCCTTTGGCCTTGATCCAGTCGCGCCGGACCGTGCGATCCGTCAC
>CAZHSO010000112.1:0-7072 GCA_964535105.1 uncultured Gemmatimonas sp. | reverse complement strand
CCGATCGGCCCACTCCGCGCTGGTCTGATCGACCAGCCTGAGGTAGGCCTCGTGAAGGAGCCCGGTGGTATCGAGCGTGTGATCCGGGCGTTCGCCGCCCATTTGCCGGTGGGCAATGCGGCGCAGCTCGTCGTATACGAGGGAGAAGAGCCGGTCCTGAGCGGAGGCATCGCCCGCGCGCCACGCCAGAAGCTGGCTGGTGATGTCCGCGTCGCGATCCATCCGCTGGGGCCTCTTCGGGGGAGGTGCGGCATCTCAAGATGCCCCCGGGATTGGGTTTTGGCAATTCAGCCTCGCTTGCGTTGCGACGGAGAACCTCCCAAGCGGAAAAGCGCGGAAATCGCAGAAAAGCGGACATGGAAAGGGTCGGTGTCCGGATCGGCCGGACCTTCTCGCTTTTCCCGGTACCAGCCTCACCGGAGATGCCGATGCCACGCCGATACCACGCTTACCACCAGCTGGTCCTTGTTGCGACGACCGCCCTGGCCGCATGTACCGGCGCCCTGCCGGTCACCCCGTCTGACACAGAGGCCGCCCTCCTCGCGGTCCAGGCTACGCCGGGCACCTACCAGATCCTCTTCCTCAAGGAAACCAGCACCGGACTGGCCGCCACCTCGGGGGTGGAGCCCGTAGGCACCTACCTGGTGCTCAAGTCGGAGGTGCGTGATGCCGCCGGCAATCTCGCCCAGATCGGCAGCGTGACCTACGAGTACTGCTGGCTGAAAGGCGATTTTGCGCCGCGCGCCGCGTGTGAGAGCGGTGGAGGCTCCTGGAGGCGGCACATGACGATGCAGATCGACCCGGTGGGCCAGTTGTCGGGCTTCGGCTCCTGTTCAACTCCCCGATCGATCGGCTTCCGGGTCACCTATTCCGGCCGAAAGAGCGGCATCGCGAACGGGGTGAGCCCGTCGCGGGACTTTACCTGGACCGCCGGCTCCTGAGGCCGGAGGACTTTATGCGTCGATTTGCCCTGCTGCCGCTCGCCCTTTCGGTTGCGACCCTGCTGGTCCTCGGTTGCGACGATTCCCAGCCCATGGAGCCTTCTCTGAACGCCGAGAGCGGTGCCGTGGCGGCGAAGGGCAGCGCCTCCCGCCTCGCGGCGCCGTCCAATGCCGTCGCGACATCCGCATCCCAGACCCGAATCACCCTCGGATGGCAGGACAACTCGAGTGACGAGACCGGGTTCGAGATCCATCGCTCGACGACCGGCGGCAACAGTCCCTTCACCGCGTGGGCGACGGTCGGCGCCAATACCGTGGTCTTCCATAACGATGATGTCTTTCCGCAAACGGAGTACTGCTATCGGATTCGTGCGGTGCGGGTGACCGCCGGCAAGGCCACGTATTCGGCCATCTCGAACACCGCCTGTGCGACAACTCAGCTCATGGCACCGATCGCGCCGTCGCAGCTCACCGCCTCGGCTGCCTCCGAGTCTCGGATCGACCTCACCTGGCAGGACAATTCGGTCAACGAAACCAGCTTCCGGATTTTCCGCTCCGGGAACGGCCCGACCGGCAATTTCTTCCTCCTGTTCACCGCCGGCACGGACACAGAGTCCTACAGCGACCAGGGCCTCCAACCAGGAAGCACCTACTGCTATCGGGTCGACGCGGTGCGCGCCATCCCCGCGGGCGACGGCGGCACCTCCTTCTGGTACTCGGAATTCTCGGCCACGTCCTGCGCGACGACCCTGCTTCCCTCGGCGCCGCCGGCGGCCGGCTACATCGTCGGCGCCAAGCCGTCCAGCAGCATCGCGGTCGAGCTGGAAGTGAGCTGGACCCTTGCATCGACTGCACCCCTGTTCCGCATCGAGCGTTCGACGAGCGGCGGTGCGCCGTGGGAGCAGATCGGCACCGGCACGAGGGAGGGGACCTACTGGAATCAGCCGGTCCAGAGCGAACAGCCGGTCTGCTATCGCATCGTGGCGTACAACGCGGCCGGTGACGCGGCGCCGTCGGCGCCGCACTGCACCACGCCACCCGCGGCGCCCCAGCTGATCGCGATGACCGAATTCGGCGATTCACTCGAGTTTACCTGGAGCGACAACTCGGCCGTCGAGGACGGGTACCAAGTCTGGGCGGTTATTGGATATGGCAGCCCGGACAATGCAGGCTGGACGGAATACGAGATGGTCGCCGCTCTGCTCGGGCCCAACACGACCTCGTGGCGCACCTCGAAGGTGGCCTCCACCCCGTATCAGAGTGTCACCTACTACGTGGTGGCGACGAAGGATGGCGGCAGGTCCAATCCGGTTTTCCTGGCGTCATGGTGACCGACCTGGGTGCCTGGCAGGACGCCATCTCGAACCTGCTCTCCGGCGTCGGCGACGCACGCGGGGTCGCCGCCACGGAGATCACCGCCACGGCATTCCGGATCGCCCCACACCTCCGCCGCCGACTCGGTGCCGATCCCGAGCTCGCTCCTGGTGCTCCAGCGCGGACAGCCGGTGCGCATCACCATCGTCAACCGGACGCGCGCGCCGACGGGAGTGCACTGGCACGGGATCGAGGTGCCGTCGTACAGCGACGGAGGATGGAGATGCCGATACGGGTCGAGCCGTGAGGCCTACCCTTCGCGGAGCGTCTATGGTGTCTGTGTGCAAGGCCCTACGGTTCTACAGTCTGATTATGAGGTAGGCACACTCCATCGGAGTTCGATTCCGCAGCGATGTTTACGTATTTTTGAGATGCTCGCGCCCCGTTTCAGGAGAGCCTATGGATCCCCAGAAAGTCATTCATTGCGACCCTGAGATTCTCGGGGGCAAGCCCGTCTTTGTTGGCACTCGAGTCCCTGTGAAGTCCCTCTATGATTACCTCGAGGGCGGGGATTCTCTTGACGAATTCCTTGACAACTTCCCTAGCGTGCCAATGCGCCTGCTGCTTGATGAGTGCGTCCCTCGGCCACTCAAGCGAGAGCTGGCCGGCCATCAGGTCTCCACTGTCGTCGAGATGGAATGGTCAAGCAAACGCAACGGCGAGCTCCTCGATCTCCTTCAGGTGGAACGCTTCGATGCGATCCTGACTGTCGATCAAAACCTGTCGTCCCGGCTATCCTCACAGCGTTGGGCACCCTGAAGCGCGGAGAATTCGTGCAGGTCGGTGCCGCTTCATCCCCCTGATTCATTCCGCCCTGAGCGCCCCCGCCGGATCCACCCGCGCCGCCCGCCGCGCCGGAATCCAGCTCGCCAGCGCCGAAATTCCGATCAATGACAGCACCGCCGCTCCCAGCGTCACCGGATCGGCCGCATCCACGCCGAAGAGGAACGACTCGAGGAACCGCGCCACCAGGGCAAACAGCACCAGGCCTGCGCCGATGCCGGCCACCGTGAGCACCAGACCCTGCCGAGTGATCATCCGCGCCACCGCGCGCGGCTCCGCCCCCAGCGCGATCCGCACCCCCAGCTCGCGGGTGCGCAGCGTCACCAGATAGGTCAGCACCCCGTAGAGTCCGATCGCGCCGAGCAGCAGGGTGACCACCGCGGCCGCTCCCAGGATGCTGATGGTGAACGAGAGCTGCGCCGTCGAGGCCCGGAGCACCGCTTCCATCGGCCGGACGTCGAAGGTCGGGAGCGTCGGGTCCAGCGCACGCACGATCTGCTGCACCTGGCCGGTAATCGCCGCCGGACTTCCCTGGGTCTTCACCACCAGCGCCATGGTGCGGGCGAGCTGGTCGTTCACCGTGTCTCCACCCGCGACCTCCGGGAAATACACGGCCTGCGACGGCGGCGCAGCGAGCGCGGTATCCCGGGTGTTCCCCACCACGCCGATGACGGTGTACCACGGCCCGCTGGGCAGACCGCGGAAGGGTTTCCCCAGCGCCGCCTGCCCGGTGGGGTCCTTCCAGAATTGTTCCGCGGTACGCTGGCTGATGATCGCCTCGCCGGCGCGCTGCGTCTCCAGCCGGTCGAACGTGCGGCCCGCCAGCAGCGGAATCCCCATCACCTGGAAATAGTCTCCGTCGACCGTCGTAAAGATCTGGAGCGGCGGAATCCTGGTGGCCGCGGCGGCGTCGTCCTCGGCATAGAACGGATTCTGATTCATGCCGCGCTGCACCAGCGGCAGCCGGGACGTGATGCCGGCATTCCGCACCCCGGGGAGTTCGGACACCTGCCCGAGGAGCGCCGAGTAGAACCGCACCAGCGAGGAATCGCCGGCGTAGCGCGCCCGCGGAAGCGAGATCCAGAATGTGGCGACCTGACCGGCGTCGAAGCCGGGCTCCACCGCGTTCAGTCGCTGGAAGGTGCGCAACAACAGCCCCGAACCCGCCAGCACCACCAGCGCCAGCGCCACCTGGAACGCGACCATCGCTCCCCGGAGCCGGTGCTGCGACCGGCCCGCGGTGCCGCTGCGCCCTCCCTCCCGGAGTGCCACCGACAGTTGCGGCACCCGGCCCAGGCGGAGCGCCGGGATGACGCTGCAGATCGCCGCGACCATCAAGGCGACCACCAGCACGAAGAGCAGCGTCGCGGGACCGATGCCCACCTCCGCGAGACGCGGGATGTCGGCCGGCCCCGCCACCGCCAGCGCGCGGACCGCCAGCCATGCGAGCCCGAGCCCGCCCAGTGCCGCGGCGCCCGCCAGCAGCAGCGACTCGGCCAGGAAGAGCACCAGCACCCGGGCCCGCCCGGCGCCGAGCGCTTCCCGCACCGCGATCTCGCGCCGGCGCTGGTCGGCCCGCACCAGAATCAGGTTGGCCACGTTGGCGCAGGCCACCAGCAGCACCAGCCCCGCCGCGGCCGCCACCATCCAGAGCGTCCGGGCGATCGGACCGGTCACATCCTCGTGCATCGGAACCAGCACCGGGCGCGGCTTGGCCTGATCCAGCAGGAGCTGGGTGGGAACCCCGGGCGCCAGGAATGGGAACTGCTCCACCACGCGGGGCAGCACCGCCAGGAACTCCCGCTCGGCGTCCGCCGGCGTCACGCCGTCCTTGAGCCGAGCCACGCCGTTGTAGTTGAATCCGCCCGGGTTAGGGTCGTTCGGGTCGAGCGCCATCGGGAGCCAGAGCCGGGTTCCCGCGGCCGGAAAGCGGAATGTTGTCGGCATCACGCCGACGATCTGGCGGGACTCGCCGTTCACCTCCAGGGTCTTGCCGATTACTGTGCGGTCGGCGCCGAACCTGCTCCGCCACAGCCCTTCGCTGATGATCACCGCGTTGGGACCGCGGGGCAGGTCCTCGGCGTCGCTGAAATTCCGGCCCAGCAGCGGCGGAACCTGGAGGGTGGGGATGAGGCTACCGGTGACCCACGCAGCGTCCAGCCGCTCCGGCTCACTCGCGCCGCCGGCCTCGGAGACGTTGGCTGCCCCCTCCTGGTACAGGCCGAAATTCTCGATCGAGCGGGAGAACTTCCTGTAGGTGAAGTAGGTGCCCGAGGTCTGGGTCGCCTTGGTGAGGGACAGCGGCGGCAGGTCGTGCCAGGCGCCGACCAGGCGCTCCGGGCTGCCGTAGGGAAGCGGCTTGAGCAGCACGCCGTTCACCACCGCGAAGATGGCGGCGACCGCGCCGATCCCGATGATCAGGGTGAGAATTGCCGTGAGCGTGAAGGCGGGGGTCCGGCGCAGCGATCGCAGTGCGTGACGGATCGGAATTGCCATCATGAGGGCGGACCCGGCTGGGAGGTGTCAGCCAGTACGGGCGGGAGATGGCTAAGTTTCGAAGCACACCGTGAGGCTCCGTCTTCCTGAGCCGTGATTTCGGCACCGGTCCGTTCCCCGCCTCCATGAAGTGGCGTATACATGTTTACAGAGGCATAGTGGAGGCTGGATGAGCCGAATCCCCGGAATCCTGCTTGGAGCGCTCGTCGTGTCCTCCGGGCCGCCGCTTCCGGCCCAGGCTGCCCCAGCGTTGGACGATGATCTCCGAGTACGTCGCCCGGCCTATCAAGCAGCGGGTCCCCTGGTCCTCTTCGACGCCGCCCATTCAAACGTTCATACCAGCACCGGACGATACGAGCGCTTCGCGTCCCTCATGCGGGCCGACGGCTATCGGATCGAGCCGAACACTCTGCCGCTCGATCGGGGCCAGCTCCAGGCCGGGACCATCCTCGTCATTGTTTCCGCCCTGGGCGCGAATCGGGACTCCACGCCCGAGCTCAGTGGTCGGCCGGCGTTCACGTCGCGTGAAATGGATTCCGTTGAGGTGTGGGTCCGTCGCGGGGGCGCCCTGCTGCTCATCGTGGACCACGAGCCGACCGGGCTTGCCAATGCCGCCCTCGCCGCGCGGTTCGGAGTCCACCTGGCGGACGGCTGGGTGGAGGACCCCGATTCCACCCACCACTGGGCGGGGTGTCGGGGGTGTCTCCGGTTTACCCGGGCGACGGGTCTCCTGGGGGACCACCCGATCACCCAGGGCCGGGATAGTACTGAACAGGTGCGCGGCGTGGTCAGTGCGGTTGGACAGTCGTTGGGCGGCCCTCCGGGCGCCGGCGTCCTGTTGCGACTCAGTAGGGGAGCGCTCGACATTCGCACCAGAGGTGATACGACGTCCGCTGCGGGACGGAGCCAGGGAGTCGCACTGGCCTTCGGGGCCGGCCGGGTGGTCGTGCTTGGGGAGGCCGCGATGCTTGCCGGTATGGCCGCCCCTAGACCGGATTCTCCGTTTCGTCGCTGGTGGAGTCAGGAGCCAGGGATTCACAACCGCCAGTTCGCATTGAACATCCTGCACTGGTTGTCCGGTGTGCTCCCGATGGCGAGCGCGCCGCCCTGAGTGCATTGCAGCGAAGGCGGCGGCCAGCCGGAGCGCATCACCAGCGGCACCGTCATCTATCACGCGCACGCCAACGAGACCTTCCAGGTGAACCTGGGCCTCTACGGCGCGCTGCTGGTGGTCGATTCGGGACGCTACGATCCCGAGCACGAGCGTCTCATCCTCCTCGGCGGCAACATCTCGGGGGGCCGGAAGCCCCGCTTCAGCGGCAAGAACGTGCCCGACACGCTCTTGATGAGGGCAGGGGAGACCTACCGGCTCCGGCTGATCCACATCATCCCCGACTGGACCGCGCGGATCGCGCTTCTACGGGGAGACAGCGTGCTGACCTGGCGGGCGCTGGCGAAGGACGGCGCGGAGCTGCCGC
>CAZHSO010000111.1:0-9167 GCA_964535105.1 uncultured Gemmatimonas sp. | reverse complement strand
GTGGGTGGGGATCGCGCTCTTTCCGGTGAGCAACGTGCTCACCACGACCGGGGTGGTCCTCGCGGAGCGCACCCTCTTCCTGCCCAGCGCCGGGGCGATGCTGGCACTTGGCGGGGCCATGGAGCTGTTCCTGGCCCATTACGACCGACTCCGGGCGCGGCGAGCGCTCGGGGCGATCATCGGGGCCCTGGCAGTGGCAGGCGCCGTTCTGAGCGCACGCCGGCAATCGGTTTGGCGTTCCGAGGACGTGTTCTTCCGCCAGCTCGAGAGCGACGCTCCGCGTACCTATCGAGCCCACCTCGTCGCCTCCGTCCACTATTTCGCAACCGGCCGGTATCCCGAGGCCGAGCGGGCAGCCCGACGCGGCCTCGCGCTCTATCAGGGTGACCCTCAGTTGTACGAGCAACTCGGGCAGGTCCTGCGAGTTCAGCGGCGTTGCGGAGAGGCGATCCCGGTCTTGAGCGACGGCGTCCAGCGCTTCCCCGACAGGACGGTTGCGCGGAGCCGGCTGATCGAGTGCCTGCTGGCGGTGGGGGATACGGTGAAGGCGCTCACGGTGGCGAAACAGGCGGTGGAGCTCGGGCAGCCGGAGTTCGGCAATACGGTGAGACGGCTTAGCCCCGCGGGTGCCCGTCAGCCGCAACGGCGCTCACCATGAGCGAGCTGCCGAATGGCATCGGGACGACGTCGGAGATCGCGAGCTCCGCCCGAGTCGCGAGGGACAGCAACCAATTGACCGGCCCGGGGGGAACGGATGCCGGTGCGGACGCATTCGAGCGGATTTTTTCCACCGCGCGCACCAGGAGCTTCGCGGGAACGAGCCACTGAAAGAGGAATCGTTCCCGGAGGATTCGCAGTCCTCCGGCGCCTGCAAGGATCCGGAAACCCGAACGATCAAACCGCTGCACGTGATGGTTGAACTCATCGTGCCTGGTCCAGAGCCATTGGAAGGCCGGCACCGTTATCACCATGATTCCGCCTGGAGCCAGCAGCGACCTGGCGTGGCGCAGGGCCGCAGTGGCATCAGCCAGATGCTCCAGGACATCGAGCATCAGGATCACGTCGTACCGATGGGTGGGGCGAAAGCTCTCGTCGAACGGGACAGCGTGAATTGACCGCCGCCACGGCCCTTTCGGATCGAGGAGGCGCAGGTCGGGCTCCACCCCTTCTACCTCGCCGAATTCCGCCAGGCGGTCAAACAACAGCCCGTCTCCACAGCCGACGTCGAGCAGCCGCCGCCATCCTGAATCGGGCCGGAGCCTCCGGAGCTCGCGGAGGATGGCGGTTTCCCGGGCGCGCCACCACCAGTGGCGGCGATACAGGTCGCGATAGCGCTGGCCGTACGATGGATCCATGGTCGACGCTCAGGGGTCGCGGCTCGTGGAGGCCTCTCGCCCGCTGCGGATGCGCCTGCCAATGACGTACAGGGGTCGGGCCTTCGCTTCTTCGTAGACCCGTCCCACGTATTCCCCGATGACCCCGAGGAAAAAGAGATTCACACCCGCCATGAAGGTCATGAACGTAATGAGGGCGGTGAAGCCTTGGGGTGAACGCTGCAACACCACGCGGGCGTAGATCGCATAGAGCGTGAACAGAGATGACAGCACGATCGCCATGGCGCCGAGCATGGTTGCGGCTCGCAAGGGAGCGATCGAGAACGCGAAGATGCCATCGAAGCCCAGCCGAAGAAGCGCTCCGAACGAGTACTTGCTCTTCCCCGCGAAGCGCTCAGCGCGCTCCACCTCCAGGCCGACCTGACGGAACCCCACCCAGGTCCTGAGTCCCCGCAGGTATCGATTGTGCTCAGGAGTGCTCCGAATGGCGTGTACGACACGGCGCGACATGATGCTGAAGTCGCCGGCATCGAGGGGAAGGCGAAGCTCGGAGAGCGACGTGAGCAGGCGGTAGAAGAGGAAATACGCGCTACGCAGCACGGTGCCTTCCTTTCGCCGGATCCGTTGCGCATAGACCACCTCGAAACCTTCCTGGAGCTTGGCCACCAGGCGAGGGATTTCCTCGGGTCGGTCCTGCAGATCGCCGTCCATGACGACCACCGCGTCACCAGTCACCTCGTCGAGTGCCGCGGTCAGCGCTGCCTGGTGCCCGAAATTCCGGGACAGGGATACGACGACGATGCGCGCATCCCGTACCGCGGCCGCGGTGAGCAGATCGAGAGAGACGTCGTGGCTCCCGTCGTCGACGAATACCATCTCGTGAGGACCGCCCGACAGGCCGTCGAGGACGGCGGTGACTCGCGCAATGAGCTCCGGAAGCACCAATTCTTCGTTGTGGATAGGGATGGCGACAGACAGGCGCACCATTACCTCCATCGGACCACGAAGGGTCCGAAACGCTCGGCGTTCGGAAACAGGACCGACAGCGAATCGACGACACTATCCGGCAAGCGCGGGGAGAAGGACGGCCGTGTGTTGATCACGATTGTTCCGATCCGGTCCCGCTCCAGACGTTCGATGAGGCCCGACTCGGTTCTCGACACCGAGTCGAGAAAGCTGTACAGCGCGCGCGATCGATTCTGGAACCCTCCAAGAAAATACACGTGCGGTGCTTCCGGCCCAGCCCAGATGCGGCCATCGGCGGCGGTGCGCGTGAGAAATGGGACGAAGGCTTCATAGAGGGCAGCCTGGGCCGGAGCGACCCGGAGCCCCACCCGCGCGACATCCACAGGAACCGGTCTCGGCCGCTTGCCCGGGAGGAGGGCGAGTCCGCTGGGGGAGCCCGGAAGGACCTCGAGGATGGCAAAGACCAGGTAGAAGCCGGCGACGGCGACTTGGACACCCGCTGGCGTCCGCCCTTCGACCGCCACAATCCCGGCCGCCGCCAGGAACACCAGCGGCGCGACATAGTAGAAGTAGTTGGGTCCGGCAAATGGAAATTGGATGAGGCTGTGCAGCACGGCGACCATGCAGAGCAGGATGACCAACTCGCGCCTGGCCGGAGGCCACGCCAGCCGCTCTGATCCGACGGCCAGTACAACCCCGACCACGAGACCGAGAAATGGGGCGAGACTCCTGAGCGACTGCCAGATGACCTGCTGCGGAAAGAAGGACACCGAAGCGGCGACGAGCGCGCCGGCGAGCAGGACAGCGACCCAGAGGCTTCGGACCCGCCACGCCCGCGCGAGATGGTCCGTTCTCGGCCGCAATAGGAGTGCGAGGGGCAGAACGGCCGCCAGCCAGAACGCCCGAGGGGGTTGCATTCCCGCATACTGCATGCGCTGAAAGGAGGTGATGAAGACACCTCGAATCGCCTCGTCGAGACCGCCGACCACCGCGAGAAAGGCGGCGAAGCCTCCGATGACGAGGGTCGCAGCGCCAAATAGCGGCGCCAGGGTTTGAACCAGCGCGCGGACGCGCACCCGGGCACTCACGGCGGGCGCGGTCCATTCCCGAACCGCCAAACCAAGCACCATCAGCGCCACAGGGAGCACGAAATGGGCAACGCCGCGGGAACCTCGGGGTGCCACCGACCGCCACAGCAGTGTCACGAAGAGCACCAGCCCGAGTATGACCGCGGCGCGTAGGCCCGTGTTCGCCTTGTCGCGTGGGGACGCGGGACCCGATGGGCGCGAGGCCTCTATGAGAAACAGCCCAAGACCGGCCAGCAGGAAGAGTCCGCTGAGCTTCATCAGAAACGACAGGGCGCCGAAAACGCCTGCCAGAGCGATCCATCGCGCCCTCCGCTCCTCGATCCAGCGCGCGAGCGCATAGATGCCGAAGGTCGCGCAAAAGAGGTTGTACCAGGACGGCATCGGAGACGGGTCGTTCGGGACGCTCCAGAGCAGCGCGAGCAGCGTGAGGAGCGCGGCGCTCGCAGGGGAGACCACGCGGCGGGCGACGGCGAAGAACGTCGCTACCCAAGCTACGGTGGCGAGCAGTAGCGGAACGCGAAGGATCGAAAGTCGGACGCCTCCAATGGCGAATGCAGCGGCGTGTATGTAGGTCAGCAGCCCCGTGTAGAGATCATCGAAGTCCCTGTGAGGGACCTCTCCGTGAAGCACCCGCTCGGCGGCCTGGCCAATGGCGCCTTCGCCCACCGGCTCCCACCCCCGGTTGAGCGAGACGACGCAGATCGCGGTCGACGCGATCAGCGTCACGAGGAGCCACCGGCGTGGAGGCGTCACCGGGTACCGCTCAGGCTGTCGGCACTTCTCCAGCGCACCGTATAGTGCCACACAGTCGCGGAATCCGGATAACCCTCCCGGAGAGCGGCGAGCAGGCGCTGGTCTGGCGGCCAGGAAAACACGGCCCAGCTTCCGATGGCAACGACTGTCACTCGGCGCTCGTCGAGCAGGCGCAGAACGTGCTCAGTCGGGTCGGCACGATCATGAAAACACTCGTAGATCGTCGGAGTGGGATTGCACAGGCTCGTGAAGAGGTAGGCCTCCGGACTGGCTGGTGTTGCTTAACGTGCATCCATTTCTCGCGTGGACGCGAAGCTTCAAAACAGACGCCATCGCGCCTGCGCCGTCGCCCGGCGGTACGCGAAGGCTTCCACGATCCCGCAACAGCCGGGGGTCGGGCGTCCCTCCAATCCGGGCGACCGCAAACATGAGATTGAAAACGATCGTCGCAGCACACCGCTACAGCCCTAGTCGCGAAGGCGTGTTCGCGAAGAGCGGCGCTCCTCGGCGAGGCCATCATGAGGGCAAACGCCGCGGCGAGGATCGGCGGGATGGCTGAAACCGCCGCGACCACTGGCCGATAGTTCGGCCCATCGCCGCCCATGCGATCCCGACTTGCCGGCTTCACCCGCGTTGCCGTCCCTGGAAGTAGACCATGCTCCACAGGGTGAGCCCACCGGCGCCCAGCGGGTAGGGCGCGAACACCAAGGGGTCGAAATGCCGGACGAACAGTTCCCTCCATCGCTCAACGGGCCGTGGAAAGCCGCCGCGGTCGAGACGGGCCAGCAGCCGAGCCAGAGAGGGCCGGGCAGACAATACGAGGTCCAGGATGTGTACCGCGCCGTCCGTAGCGAGCAGCGTGGCGAGGTGAGCGAGCAACCGCTCCACCGCCTCGTCCGGAAGGTGGTGCAGCAGACTGTTCACCAGGATGCAATCGTACCCCTGACCGGGCTCGATCTGCACTGCGGCGACGTCCGCAACCCGGAATCGCGGCCCATACCGCCGTTCGGCATCGCGAATGTAAGCGGGATTGATGTCCACTCCGAGATAGTCGCAGTCGGTGAAGTGGCGGGCGTTGGTCCCGGGGCCACATCCCACATCGAGCACTCAGGTCGGCGTGGCGGAGAAACGGGGCGAGCTTCCGTTCCGCGAACGGCGCCTGCCAGAGCCGATAAACCAGCGTATGCTCCATGGGATGCGGCATGGACGCTACCTTCGCCACCGCAGCTCGAAGCGCCCCACGGTTTCCGAGGCGGGGAAGCGCTGCCGCAGCATCTCACGAAGCGGAGCAGAGAGCGGACCGGAGAACGACGGCGTGGAATTGATGACGACCGCCGTCACCTCTGGACGTTCAATTTCCCGGAGCAATTCGGCGGACCCCTCGTCCGCCGATCCAAGAAAATCGAAAATGGAGCGTGTGCGGTTTCGGAATCCGCCGAGGAAATACACCTCGGGAGCATCGGGACCCGCCCAGATCTCTCCGCCCCCCGCCCGGGCACGAATACGCGGGATCAGCGCCTCGTACAGCTCGGCGTCGGCGGGGAGAACCCGAAGCCCGGCCCGGGGCAGCATCAGCGGAACGGTCTGGTGGGCGCGCTCGTACCGGAAGGCAAGCCCCACCACCGCTCCGGGCGTCACCAGGAGCACCGCAAACGCAGCATAAAAGGCGGTGGTGGCCGCCGCCAGGGAAACCGGTGTGCTCCCGATGCCCGCGAGCAGGGCGACCAGCGCGAGCAGGCACAGGGGGGCCACATAGAGGAAATAGATAGGAGCAGAGAATGGGAATTGCACCATGCTTGCGAGCACCGAGACCGTCACGAGCAGCACGAATCGTTCACGCGCGTCGGGTGCCCAGTGCCGCGTCAGGCGCGGCCATGCGATCGCAGCCGCTCCGCACAGGGCGAGGAGCGGCGGCAGGCTCCGCAGCGATTGCCAGACCACCCTGTGCGGAAAGCTGTCGGTGGAGGCGAGCCAGAGCACGATCGCGAGCAGGACCGAAACGAGCAGGCCCATTCGGCGCCACCTGGGGTGCGCGGCATCAGGCCGCGGACGGAGGAGGATGGCCAGCGGAACCACCGCGAGCGCCCAGTAGGGCGCCGGAGGACGCATATTCGCGAAGGCCAGCCGCCGAAAAGGCGCGATGAACACTCCATGCACCAGGTTGCCGAGCCCGCCAGCGGCCGCGTAGCCGGCGGCGAAGATCAGCACCGGCACGGCAGCCCCGACCAGGAAGGGAATCCCCGCGCTCAGGAGACTCTTGAGCCGGGTCGCGGCGCCCTGCGTCGGAGGACCCCATTCCCGAAAGGCTAGGGCGCACGCGAGCGCCGCGCCGGGTACCACAAAGTGAACGATGGGGCGCACCTCATAGTAGGGAGCGATGGATCGCCACAACAGCAGCACGAACGCCAGGAGGACGAGGGTGATCGCCGCCGGCGCGATGAATTCCGCCCGCGGAGAGGACTCGCCCCCGCCGCGGAGGTCGCGCGTAGCGAACCCCAGGTAGAGAAGGGCGCCCGCGACGTAGAAAAGCCCCGAGAGTTTGAACAGGAAGGAAACGCCACCGGCCAGGCCGGCGGCGAACAGCCATTTCGTCGCACGGCTCTCCTGCCACCGGAGCAATGCCAGCACGCCGAACGTGGCGCAAAAGAGATTGTACCACGACGGCATGGCGGCCGGATAGTTCGGGACGCTCCATGCGAGCGCGAGCAGGGAGATCGCCGCGGCAACCGGGGGTCCGGTGCTCCGACGGGCGATTGCATAGACCGCACCGAGCCAGAGCATGGCCGCGAGGAAGAGAGGAACGCGCAGGACCGGAAGACGAATGCCGCCGACCGCAAAGGCGGCGGCATGCAGGTAAGTCAGCAGGCCGGTGTAAGGCTCATCGAAGTCGCGATGGGGCACCTCGCCCGAAAGCACCCGTTCCGCCATCTGTCCGAGCGCGCCCTCATCATGCGGGTACCAGCCGCGGGTGAGGTGGGTTCCGAGGTAGAGGCCGCCCGCCAGCAACATCCCGAGGAGCCAGCGCCGGCGAGGAGCCACCCCCTTCAGCGAAGGCCCCCGTGGGGAAGTCATTCTCCCACCCGCCAGGCCGCAGTCAGTGAGTCGCGCCGCAACGGGAAGAACTGCGGCACGGCACCTTCGGCAGTCGTGGTCGGGCGCAAGAGGTAAAGCGCCCTGTCTGGATACGACTGGATCAGCAGGCTGTCGCGGGCGTGTAAATCCCGTGCGTAGATCACGTCATCACGTTTGCCCGCGAGAATAAGCGGCGCGAGGAGGGTAAACCCCTGCCCGTCCTCTCGTAGTCGCGTCAGGCATTCGGGAGTGTAGGTCGAACCGGGGAGCAGGCGGTTGGTAGGGTCGACAGTGAAAGGCGAATGGATGAGACGGGCCGAATCCTGTAATAGAGGCTCGAGCTCTGCTACCGCCCCCGCTCCCCGGAGCCCTTGCCGCTCGATTCGGTCAAGCGCCTGTTCCATCGCGCAGGCGTCCGATTTTCGGTATTGATGCTCTGCGGCATTACGGGGAACCCCGGCGGCCCACATTCTGGCCACCAGTTGCGCCTCCCAGCTTTCCCGCACCAAGACGAGGGCGTGGCGCACGCCGGCCCCGCGGGCCAGCGCGTCGGCATCCCATCGCATGGTCAGCATCCCGTTCCGGTAGTCGCGCGCCCGGATGGGAATTGAGACCAAGAGCGCAATCACCGCCGAGGCCAGGAGCCCAAACCCGGCCGTTCGCGCCAGGAACAGCCAAGGGAACCGTTCCCGGAGCCGCGGCAATACTCGCGCGGTCCACAGCGCGAGGAACGGCGCCAGCGGAATCATGAATCTCGGCCCGATATAGAAGCCATCGGCCCAATAGGCCCAATAACAGCCCAGGAGGAGTCCGGTGGTCACCAACAGGTACCTGTCGAAGGCGGACAGCCGGCGGGAGAGGGCGAGCGCGCTGGCCGCGGGAAGCAGAGAGGGGATCGGCGTCTCGAAGAGGTACGACTGCAGCCGGACGAAGTAGAGGTTCAGGAGCTCGAGCCCGCGTGCCGGCGTGTGCGGTTCGCCATATGGCGAAATGTGAAAGCCGATCTCATGTGCGGTCCCCCAGAGCGCCGTATATCCAAACGAAAGAGCTCCGCCGGTAGTGTTCAGATTGACCCACATCAATACCGCAACGGGAGCGGCCACCCCGAGTCCCGCCGCCACGAGAGTGGACCACCCCCCCGAACGGATGGTCCGCACCAATAGCCAGACTCCGGCCGGAAGCGCGAAGACCGCCGCGTCAATCGGCCGGATGGTCGCGGCAACCCCAAGCCCGAGCCCGAGTATGAGGCCGTCCCGGACGCGGGGCACCGAGGACCCCATCACTCTGGTCAGGCCGAGCATCCCGAGAAGGAGCCAGGTGAGTCCGGTCACGTGATTCATGTGAGAGCCGGACATGAATGCAACGAACGGGGCAAAAGCGAACAGGAGCGTCGCCGCGAGGGCGACCCCGGGACGCGGCTCAACTCGGCGGGCCAGCGCCGAGAAGATGATCACCGAAAGTGCGGCGAACACGGGATCCACGACCCACTCCGCCCCGGCCAACGTGCCGAGCGAAAGCATCGCCGGCCCCCCCGCGGGGAACTGGCTGAACAGCTGGCCGCCCGTGTTGAGGATCAAGATGCTGCTGAAAAATTCCGGATGCTCGGGCACCGGCAGCCAGAGTGCACCCGAGGCGAAGATCCGCCCCTGGTACACCTGGACGATCTCATCGATGAGGAGCGGCTTGCCGGAGAAGACGACCCACGCGATCCAGAGGTAGACGGCGAGCGCGAGCAGAGCGATGCCGACGGTCCATGCGCCGGGGGCGTCCGCGAAGCCCGCCGCCACGCGGGCGGGAATCCGCTCGCCGGGAAGCGACTGCACCTTTCGGGTGACCAGTGCGAGGACCGCGGCGATCCCGACCACAGTCACCGTCCCGCTCCACCACCCGGCGACCAGGTCGCCCCAGGTCGGAATGGACGGTCCGCCCGGAATCCAGTTCGCGATAGGGAGGA
>CAZHSO010000110.1:0-9227 GCA_964535105.1 uncultured Gemmatimonas sp. | reverse complement strand
CGCCTGACTGGCAGTCAGGAGGCCACGGGTTCGAATCCCGTCAGCTCCACCAATTCCTCCTAATTTCGCACAGCCAGAATACCTGCTACACAGGCATGCAAGAGCCGCCGCCGCGCCTTCTGCAAGTCCTTGCACTTTCATCGCTCGCGCTCCGTCTCTTCAGGTCAGCCCCAGGATCGCTGGTGCAGATTAGTGGTTGTAATCTACACTGCTGCCAATGGGAAAAGGAGGGTGGTAAAAGGCTTGACACCCCTGGCGGGCTAGTGACATGCTGCCGCCACAGAGGAGATCGTGATGCCTCCGGGGTGAACATAGCACTTCAGCCACTCCCTGCAATTTGGTCGGCGCAGTGTCCAGCAACGCCCTCTTGGGTGGAACTCGGCCCGAGAGGGCGTTCGTGCTATCGGGGTAGAGAGGACGAGGGAGCTCCGCTAAGGAACGCGGCCGATGAGTTGCCTCACGAACGAGGCGAGCGGTGACCGGATCATCTACGTGGTGCTCGATCATCTCAATAGGGAAAGGGACGGCAATGACATTTGAGCTTGACCAACCACACCTCCGGAGCATAAATTTCTATGGCGGTGACTATGTGACGACAAAGTATGAAAACCAATCCGGCCGGATGATTGCTCATGAAATCAATTTCCCCCTTCGGCAAGAATCCTGGTAGCACGCTAACCAATGTGTTCGATAGGGCGCGCAGCAACTTCCCGAATGGCGTGAGAGAGCGAACCTTCACGATCGACGGCTCAGTGACCATGAATGGCCTAACCCAGCGCCGCCGAGCATACCTTACCATTTATCGATGAGAAGCATGACCGAACGCAAGGAACGTGGCCTAGGGAGCTTCGCCCGATACAGTGGCCCCGGCAAGGAAGGTGATTTCCCCTCATCTTGGGGTAATGAGGGTTTAAGCTACTAAGGAGAAGCGGTGGTCAAAAGCGATTTACTAACGCCGTCGTGGTCGGGACCGCGCCCGAACCCGCGCGGAGCGGTTTGGACAGCGGGAAGCAAGAGCAGAGCCGTATGACATCCGGCACGAGGAGGCACAGCGGTCTCCGACGCTGGGCAACGTGGGCTGCCGGGATCCTTGTACTGCTCGTCGGTGTACGCAACGGCGAGGGCGCCCCGCTCCCTATAAAGTTGCTGTTCGGGGAGCGGGATCCGCATGCCGTAACCGAAACCTTCATCTCCCAGCACCCCGAGGCCGCCCTCGACATACGGCAGGTGGCGATCCTCTCGTTGGGGCCCGCAGGCACGCCCGAGGGTGACACGGGCACCGAAGAGGGGATGGACCGGGTGCCGTATGTCTTTGACCGTTGGCTCCGCATTCGGCTACGCCTTGACGCCAGCGCCGACCAGGTCGGTCGGTTGGTGCTGAACGATGGTACCGGTCATACGGTGGCGTGCCTCGAGCGCAGGGCTGGGAGGACAACCGGTACTGGCCGGCGGTTGGCCGTGTGGTGTCCAGGTCGCTCACATCCGGGTGCGACTGGCGTTCTCGTCCGCCCGGGGTCGTACGCGCTGGAGGTGCATCACGCCCGCAAAGGACAGGCCAACGCTCCGGTCCAACGCGTCTTTGTGCGGTCGCGTCTCCGGTCGCGCTTCGTGGCAAGTTCCGCCTCGGGCGCCGCCCGCGAGGCGCCACGGCCCAATGCGGGTGCTGCGGTCACGCTCGAAGCGAGCGCGAATTGCGAGAACTGCGACTTTTCCAATTCGATTCTGGCCTCCGAGGATTTCTCCGGCGCCGCGCTCAGCGGCTCGACCTTCATCGGCGCCTTCATGCTCCAGACGAATTTCAGCGGCGCGGTGATGCAGGGCTGCCTCCTGACGGGTCCATCGCCTGTGGGCTTCACGGCGGACACGCGTGTGGATCAGACGACGTTTAGTGGCGCTGACCTCACCGGCGCCCACTTCGACGGCGTTAAAGGTGACGGGGCGAACTTCACCGGAGCGATACTCGACGAAACGACCTGGGGACCTCAGAGGGTCGGGACGCTCTTGTTCACACAGGACGCGACCTACCCGGCCATCATGACGAACTCGACTTTCAATGGCGCCAAGGTCAGAAACGCCATATTCAACGGCGCACTCTTGGACGGGAGCACATTTGCCTCGGCGACCATTGTGGCCGGATTTCAAGCATTCGGGGTCGCGCTTTCCCTTCCCCCTTTCGATTTACCCTTCCCCAACGTTTCGGGCGGTTACTTGCAGACGTGGTGCCAGAGGTGTCGTTTCGACGGCGCGACGATACTCGGCAGCACGTTCGATGGTGTCAACCTGACGTCTGCCACGTTCGTCGATGCCGTGATCACGAGCACCACGTTCAACGTGGATTCGATCGGCCGCCCTGCGGATCTGAGCCACGCAGTCTTGACCGGAGCACATCTCGATGGCGTCGATCTGTTCGGGACGAAGTTGACGGGTGTCGATCTGACCGTGATCGCGGCCGGCTTCGTGATCCATAGCGACTTCTCGGGCGACGTCACCGGGGCCAATCTCTCGGATGTTGACTTCACCGGCTTCGACCTCTCTCACGCCAACTTGTCGGCGGCGATCCTCTCGGCCCAGAGCGTGGCGACTCTCGGAGGCGCGAAGCTGTCGGACGGCACGGCGCACGGGATCACCCTGGTGGGCGCGGCCTTTCCCGTGGGCTTCGGTGGATTTCAGGGCAAGGATCTCCGCTACGCGAACCTCACGGGGGCGACCCTCACGGAAGCCAATCTTGGCGGCGCAAATCTCGCGAACGCGATCTTGCAGGGAGCCGTACTGACCTTCGCCAATCTTGACGGCGCCAACCTCTTCGGCGCCCACCTCAACAAATCGGCGACGGTGGCGGCCCGCCTCGACGGGGCCTTCTTGCGGAACGTGAATCTCGGCTTTGCGAATCTCAGCGGGGCCAACCTCGAAAATGCGAATTTCTACAGCTCGATCTGCGTGGGCGGCGCCGGCTGCGAGTGTCCGCCCGAGGGCTGGTCTCCGACATCGCCAACCTGCGCCAGCGCGGTGGGGGCGACGATGACGGCGACGGTATTCACCGGCGCCTACCTCGGTGGCGTGGACATGAGCAGCTCAACCCCCCAGGCGGCGCACTTCGATCAGGGGGCGGTGCTCGTCGGGGTGAACTTCACCGGCGCGATCCTGAGCGAGGATCCCAATGGCAACCCGACGCTGTTTACGGGGGCCTTCCTGCAGGGGGTCAACTTCACCGACGCCAGCGTGCAGGGCGCCGACTTCGCGAATGCGTACGTGGATGTCACCTCGGGCAACGGCGCCACCATGACCTTCTTGTTGGACAGCAACCATACGGCATTCGCCGGCTACTGGGGGACGGCGGCGGCGCCGGCCTGCGTGGAGGTCACCTACAATGGGCCCACCACGCTGCCCCCCACTGACAGCAGCAATATTTGTCCCGATGGGGTGACGGGGCCCTGCTCGGAGACGGTCTGGCAATCGCCCCACACTCCGATCGGCAACGCCCAGCCCCCATCGAGCGTGTGCTCGCCCGGTAGCTGCCAATGCACCCTGCCGGGTGGGGGCTCAGTGGAACCAGACTTCAAGTGGGTCATCGGCTAGACGGAGAGACCCGGTGGTTGCGGGGTCCGGCGTCCATCGCGAGATCCACTGACCGTGAGGAGGAGCGGCATGCGCCATCCTGAATGCAGGACCCAGTCGGGGATAAGCCGGCGGGATTTTCTGAAACAAACCGCGGGGGCGGGGGTACTGCTCGGTGCCGGTGCGCTCCTTCCCGTTCCGACACCCGGCGATGCCAGCGCTGAAGCCACCGGACGTCCCACTGAACCGCGGACGTATTTCTTCGATCTGTCGCACATCGACACCAGCAACCACGACGTGGTCCTGGTCGCCGGCACACAGCGTGTCAGGCTCGGGCGCCCCCGCGCCGGGGTGCTGCGCTGGGCGCGTCGGCAACACCCCATCCTGAATGTCGTCCCGGATGCGCATCTCACGCATTACGCCCAGGACCTGCCGATGCCGGCCCAGGAGATCCAGCTTTGCTATCTGCAGCGGATCGACCGCGAGGCCGAAGATGGTAGCTGGGACATGGCCCTGCTCTTCTACCATCATCCGACCGCCGGCCTCCTGGGGGCGCGCCAGCGCGCCAAGGCAACGGCCGGCGGTGGCCGCTCGCCGGTGCCGGTCAAATGGGGGCGCTATGGGCTCACGGCCGAGGCCCGTGCGGCGCTCGACGATCCGGTGGGTGAGGAGATGCTTCAGGACACCACGAGTCAAGCGGTGGCGATGGTGGCGAACCACCCGGAGCTTCTTGCGGCCGAGCCCACCACCGCCGCTCATGTTCAAACCAATATCATCGGCATCCAACCGAGTACGCAGCTCCTGGGGCAGGTCCTGGCTGACCAGGGACCCGCCACGACGAGCGGCGGCTGGGCCACGCTCACCCCCCTGATCAACCCCGACACCGGTCAGCCCTACAGGAACTCGCAGGGCCAGATCCAGTACATGCCCCAGTGGTCGCATGAGACCTCGCTGTTGGCCGGCGCGGCGATGCTGCCAGCCCTGGACACGGTGAAGGATGATCCCAGCTTGGGCGTGAACATCACCGCCATCGATCCGACCACTATCACGACCAACGACCCTGACGCGCCAACCAGCGGCGCCCTCTGGACGCTGCATGACGGCAGGCCCGCGGTCGATCAGTCGCCAGGCGGTGGCCTGCCCGGCAGCGGCCTCGGGTACCAGCTCACCGATCAAACCCCCGGCCACGGCTACTCGCTGGCGGTCACGGGAGTGGACAGTACCCTCAACGTGAGCGTCGAGGCCAAGAACTGGTTCCTGCGGTACCTGGGCCTGTACATCCGCTACCTGGACGCCAACGGCCAGCCCATCCCGTTGAGCACGTTGGCGAACGACATCCAGGATAAGTTTGACTTCTGGCAGGACGGGTATAACAGCGAGTTCGACGCCTTCCTCGACGTCGTCAACCCTCAATTCGCCGTGCTGTGCTATCCCGTGCAGACCACCACCATCAAGAAAACCTTTCCGCTGCCGCCGGCGGCAACCTCGGCACTGATCCTGGCCGGCGGGCTCGGGCGGGGCGACAACCCGTACCCCGCTACCATCGGCCCGGGCAGCAAGCTCACCATCGTCATCAACCTCGCCATACCGGCCTTCTTCCTGGCGCTCGTCGCCGGCTCTGCCTACGCCATCTTCGTGAAGCAAATGCAAAACGCGGCCATCGCCAGATTTGTGATCCAGGCTGTGGTTCAAATGATTGAGGATGAGGTCGTGGAACAAGAGTATGGGTCGGTGAACTGGAAGACCCTTGGCGTCCAGCTCGGCCAAGTGTTGCTCAGACCAGCCGCCGAGACGCTGATGCAGCTCGTCGCCAGCTCCATCGCCACGGGCGAAACGGTCGAGAGGGTGACGGACGCCATCCCCGTCGTCGGCCTGCTCCTGGACGCCGCCGTCGCCTTATCCCTGGTGGCCCAAATCGTCGAGACCTCGGTTGAGGTCGGCACTTCGCCGCGGACGTATGTCAACGAGCTCACCTTTACGCACGACATCGTGGTCACCATCCATCATGATCCCGACGACCCGGCCGGCTTTCCCGCGACCGCCGCCTCGTACACGGTGACCGCCCAGTTCGACAATGGCACGCCACACATCATCACCCGGGCGATGCCGGGTACCACGGTCAGCGATCCCATCACGGCGACCTTTTCCAACGTGCCCTTCGGCGGCCAGGTCACGGTCATCGTCGGCTTCTATTCGGCCGACGGTTGGCTGGCCGGGCAGGGACAGATCGGGCCCGTGCCCAACGGCGCCGGTTCGTGCACGACACTGGGCGGCTCCCTGGTGTGTCAGACGAGTCAGACCGCCGGTGACCTCTCGCTCTCATTCGCCATCACCGAGAACCTGGTGCCACTGACGGCCAAGACGACCTACAACCATAAAGAGATCATCGCGCTGGACGCCAACGGCCGGCATGCGTGGCAGCGCACCACCGCACCGCCCGCGGAGGTGACGCCGCAAGGCCTCTGTGAGAACGTGAATGGCCAGCTCTGCCGGCTGGACGGGATCACGATCAGCACCGTCAATGCAGCGGTCGGCTATGCCTGGCAGGCCTATAACCAGGCCGTGGTGGATTGCGCCTCCGGCGCCACGGGCCAGCTCCACCAGTTCGCCAATCTGTCCGTCACCCAGGACCCCGAGAGCGGCCGCCTGTTCTCCGGCTGCGGCTTCAGCGGCCCGGTGCGCGTGGTGTACGACCTCCTCGGCAAACAAGACTGGAACTTTTACCTCGACCCCACCCCGAACCTCATTCGACAAATCCGCCTGAGCGGGGACACGCCCTCGTTCGACGGCCCCACCTCGAACCAGGCCTGGGGGCGGTTACAGTTGCCCTCCGATGCCCTCCTCTTGCACCCGGCGGGGAAAATCATCAGCATCAACAGCGAGTCCGACAAGATCGAGGTGCTGGCCCTGCCGGCGGCGGCCGTCCCCGACGACCAGGCGCCGACCAGCCAGGTCTATTCCGGCACGGGCATCCGGGAAGGTCGGCTGAACGGACCAACCCTCGCAGCCCTGGCGCCAGCCGGCACCATTCTCATCCTGGAGACCAAGAACAACCGCATCCAGTCCTTCGACCTGAGCGCCAATCCCAAGCGGCATTTCAAAGCAGGAAAGTATTTCGTGCCGTTGATCGACCCGCCGAAATCCGGGGTGACTTACCTCGATCTCGGAGTCGAGTACAGCGGCTACCTCTATGTGCTGTCCTTTACCGGGCAGCCCGGCTCTTTCGTGTTTCGGTTGGACCTCTACACACCGGAGGGAGACTGGCTGGCGCGCACGACCGGGGTCAATGCCGCCCGGCTGGCGGTGAACTACTGGCGGGACCTGTTCACCCTGAACTACCAGGTGCTGATGCCTCCCGGCGGCTCATTGCCAAACGTCACGGAGCCGTCCGTCAGCCACTGGATCCCGTCCACGCCCTGAGTTCACCTTCGCTCATGCCGCTAGGGACGCGGGGGCTCGGGCCTGGCGCGACCAAGGCAGGAACTGGCCTGACCAAGGAGGGCAGCGTACGGGATCGGCGCGCGCCACGGACAGCACCGCCAGGATCAGCGCGAGACCGGCGGCGACAGACGCCGCGCGGCCGGTCACTCCATTCGATAGACGACCAGCCGGTCAGCCCCGGATGCTGGCGCCCATACCTCACCCGGCCGACCGAGGATCTGCCGCACGTTGGCGCCGCGGCGTTCGCTCGGGAATGCCTCGAACGTGTCGGCTTAAGGTCCACGACCACGAGCCGCCCCTCGGCGTCGCGCTCGACGAGCTCGAGCGAACAGCGCGCCGTGCGGCCGATGGGTCGAGGAGGACGGCAACAGAAGGGTCATCTCCGGTTCCCTCTTACGCCGCCAGAGGTAGGTTCTCCTTGCGGGCTGGAAGGCTCTTCTTCTGGGCTCGGAGGAGGGACTCGCTGCCCCTCAGCCGAACCTGCGACAACCATCAAGTGATCCTCCCAGCGGGGTCGAAAGTGCGTCATGAGTGGCGCGGGGCTCACTCGCGGCTGGCCTGGAGTCCAGTGTCTCGCACGGGTGCCGTGCGCGAGTCGTATGCGGCTCATCACTCCTCCATGATCGGGCGCACATGCAACTAGCAACTCTCAGAGACAGGAGGTCGAGGCGATGAGGACCCTCAGACTGTTCATGGTGCCAGTAGGCATGCTCGCGACGCTCGCCGCCCTCTCAAGCCCGGAGCTGCACGCCGCGCCGGGGACCGGTACCTTGTTCGGAACTGACGCCTTCAATGGCAATCTCCTTACCATCGATCCGGCCACCGGCCTGGCCCAGGTGGTGGGACCGATGGGCGTGGGCTCTGTGCCCTCTCTGGCGGTGGACCCCACCACGGGCACCATGTATGCGGGCGGGGGGGGAGGCGTGCCGAACATCTACACGGTCAACCCGGCGACGGGCGCGGCGACCCTCCTCGGGGATTCCGGCCTCGGGCTCGCCGCAGTGGCCGACTTGGATTTCACCGCCGCAGGCACCCTCTATGCGGCCGTCAACATCGCCGGGGGCAGCGGCGGGGGGGGCGGATCACCTCGCGACCATCAACAAAGCGACGGGTGCCGCGGCGGTCATCGGGCCCTTCGGGACCTGCACGGGCGTGACCATCCCCAGCACGGGCGGGGGGTCCTGTACGATTGAGGGGATGGAGGGGATCGCCTTCGACGGCGGCGGCACGCTGTGGGGCGCCCACCGCGTCGGCGCGGCCGGGACGCCGGGGCTCTACCGGATCAATCCCGTCACGGGGGCGGCGACCTTCGTCGCGCCGATCTTGGACGCCTCGGGCGTCCCACCCTCAGGCGGCGTTGTCAGCCTCCAGTTCGCCTGCGACGGGACACTCTACGGCGGGACGGCCTTTCCAGTCGCCCCGGCGACCGATGGCGGCAACCTCATCAGGATCACTCCCGCGACGGGCGTGTTCTCCACGGTCGGGAAAGCGGTGGCCGATGCCAGTCTCGGCGCCCTCGCCTTCCAAAGCCCCTGTCCGGTTCCTCGCATCCCGGCGGTCTTCGGAGAGGGCATGCTCCTACTGACCCTGCTTTTCGCCGGGTCGCTCGCGTGGATGGTCGCGCGGAAAGGGCTCAGGGAGGCTGGGGACCGCGAGGAGAACTGAGGCTCACGAGCGAAGGGCGTGGCGCGCGGTCCTCACGAGAACGCCCCGGGACCTCCCCTGACGGACGGCAGGGCGCGTGACAGCCCCGGTGGGATGGAATTCCGCGCGGGATCAAGGCCATCGTCATAGGAATGGAGCGGGCACCTCGACCGCTGCGGGGTGCCGACCACTGGGACGGGCACGATTCCTTCTGCGCCGCCCCCTGGCTGGACGAGGGGACATCCGAGACGCCCTGCCCAGTAAGAGGATTGGAGCAATTCCTACTTTCTGAGCTCAGGCAGAGGCCACAAACTGGCCAGCGGAATGAGCTGACCCACGCCGCTGTCCAATTTCCTGCCGCACGCTGGTGGCGCTTCCCCAAATAAATACCGGGGCCGGTCTCTCTTGGCGTCTACCAGAGGAAATCTTTTTGCGCCACAGCATCGTGCCCTGCTTGAAAGCATCAAAAGGTCAGCGGCTCTCTGAAGGAGCCCACTGCCCCTATTGGCTTCTGCCTATGCCCCCCTATTGTTTCAAGCTGCCACCCGACCCGAAAACCTGGTTGTCATCTCCTGGCGAAGTGCTAA
>CAZHSO010000109.1:8716-9314 GCA_964535105.1 uncultured Gemmatimonas sp. | reverse complement strand
GAAAACTGGGGGAAGGGGGAAGGGGGAAGGGGGAAGGGGGAAGGGGGAAGGGAGAAGGCCCACAGTTTCGCGCCTATTTCAGCGGACGGAATTTCTTGAGCAGGCCCAGGAGCGTCCGCTTGGAGCGGCGGCACTCGACCAGCGCGCGGGTTCCGAGGTCTGCGTCAATCAGTCGCTCTTCCAGAGCTGTCGTGAGGAGATCCTCAACTTCGACTGCTGATCCGAACGCAATGGCGAGGTGCCTCCTGAATTGCGGTTGTGTTCCGAGCGCATACCCCTCCGCGATGTTCAGTTGCACCGACAGCGTGGCCCTGCAAAGCTGTTCGAGAAATGCAGCGGGAGCGCTCCTGTTCGATTTGCGAAGGATACGCAGCGCGAGACCTGTGGCGGCTCGCGCGGACTGCCAGGCCTGAAGGGATCGATGGTCGGCCATCCAGACAGTTTGGGGCAGTGCGCCTTGGACATGCATCGCGAATTCGCGCGCAACAGCTCGATTTGTCGCAGGGGCTCCCCTTTCCCCTTCCCCCGGTTTTCTCGCCTTCGCCTCCCCCGACCCCCCCGTCTCCGCCGCCCTCCGCCCCCTCGCCGCCGCCCCGTC
>CAZHSO010000109.1:0-8706 GCA_964535105.1 uncultured Gemmatimonas sp. | reverse complement strand
CCTGTTTTCCCCCTTCCCCCTGTTTTCCCCCTTGCCCCTGTTTCCCCCTAGATTCGGACCCCATGACCTTCCTCAACCTGCACGAGGCGGAAGTCATGGCCCGGGAGATCCTTCCCGCGGCCACCTACGACTATTTCGCCGGCGGCGCCAACGACGAGATCACGCTGCACGCCAACCGGCAGGCGTTCGACGCGCTCGCGCTCCGCTACCGCGTGCTGGTGGACGTGAGCCGGCGGGATCTTTCCGTCCCGCTACTCGGCGCGATCGCTCCTGCTCCGCTGGTCGTCGCCCCGATGGCGTTCCAGCGGCTGGCGCATCCCGATGGCGAGCTCGCCACCGCACGGGCCGCCGGCGCGCTCGGACTCCCGATGACCCTGAGCACCTTCTCGACGGTTTCGCTCGAGGAGGTCCGTGCCGCTACCCCCGCACCGCTCTGGTTTCAGCTCTACGTGCACCAGGACCGGGGCATCACACGCGGACTGGTGGAGCGCGCGACGGCGGCCGGGTATTCGGCGCTGGTGCTCACCGTCGATGTCCCCGAGATCGGCCGACGCGAGCGGGACGAGCGCAACGCATTCCGGCTGTCGCCCGCGCTCCGCGTCGCCAATTTTCTTCCCGACGCGAGCAACCCGTTGCAGGACACCGCCGATGGCTCCGGCCTGGCGAGCTTCGTGCATGGGATGCGGGACGCGTCGCTCTCCTGGAAGGATCTGGAGTGGCTCGCCGCGCTCTCGCCCCTCCCGCTGGTGATCAAGGGACTGGTTCGCGCCGATGACGCCCGGCGCGCGGTCCAGCTCGGCGCCGCCGGGGTCGTCGTCTCCAATCACGGCGGACGCCAGCTCGACACCGCGATCCCGAGTCTCCGCGCCCTCCCCGATGTTGCGGAAGCCATCGGTGATACCGCGCTCGTCATGGTGGACGGCGGGATCCGCCGGGGCACCGACGTGGTCAAGGCGCTGGCCCTGGGCGCCCGGGCGGTGATGGTGGGCCGCCCGCTCCTCTGGGCGCTCGCCGTGGAGGGCGAAGCGGGCGTCCGGCGGGCGCTCACGCTTCTCGTAAGCGAGCTCGACCTGGCCATGGCGCTCGCCGGCGCGCCCCGCCTCTCCGACATCACCCGCGACCTGCTGGCGTGAGCTGGACCCAGCGCTACGATCCCGCTGGCTCGGCGGTGCTCTCCACGCTCGCCGCCGCGCTGCCCATCGTGGTGCTGCTGGGCTCGCTCGCCTGGCTCCGGTGGCGCGCGCATCATGCGGCGCTGGCGGGACTCATCACGGCGCTGATCGTGGCGATCTCCGTCATCGGAATGCCGCCCGGCATGGCACTGCTGAGCGCGGGCCTCGGCGCCGCATTCGGACTCTTCCCCATCGGCTGGATCGTGCTCAACGTGATCTTTCTCCATCGCCTGGTAGAGCGGCGCGGGATGCTCGACGCGCTGCGCCGTGGTGTCACCCAGGTCACGGCGGACCGGCGGCTGCAGCTCCTTCTGGTGGCCTTCTCGTTCGGCGCCTTCATCGAAGGCGCCGCCGGATTCGGGACACCAGTGGCGGTGACCGGCGGCATCCTCATCGCGCTGGGGTTCAAGCCACTCGAGGCGTCGGGGCTCGCGCTGATCGCCAATACCGCCCCGGTCGCGTTCGGCGCGCTGGGCACCCCGATCGTGGCACTCTCAGCGGTAACCGGTCTCGACCTCCATGAGCTGAGCGCCCAGGTGGGACACCAGTTGCCGGTGTTCTCGCTGATCGTGCCGTTCTGGCTGACCTGGGCTTACGCGGGGTGGCGTGGAATGCTGGAGATCTGGCCGGCAATTCTCGTGGCGGGTGCGTCCTTCGCCGTGCCGCAATTTCTGGTGGCGACGCTACACGGACCCTGGCTCGTGGACATCGTTGCGGCCGCCTGCTCTATGGCGGCGCTGGTGGGATTTCTCAGAATCTGGCGGCCGGCACCGGGGGAAAGGGGAAGAGAGAAGGGGGAAGGGAGAAAGGGGAAGTGGGAAAACTGGGTGAAGGGTGAGGGGGACAAACCCTTCCCCCTTCCCCCTTCCCCCTTCCCCGGGGAGCCTATCTCCGCCCGCGCCTGGATTCCCTGGGTCGCCCTCACCGTTTTCGTATTCCTCTGGGGGCTGCCGCAGATCAAGAACGGACTCAATGCGCTCTCGGCGCCGAAGATTCCCGTTGCAGGCCTGCACAACCTGGTCGAGCGGGCGCCGCCGATCGTGGCGGCCGCGGCGCCCGAAGCGGCGATGTTCACCCTCAACTGGCTCTCCGCGACCGGCACCGCCATTCTCCTCGCCGCCTTCCTCACCGCGCTCCTGCTCCGCTACTCGTTGCGCGAATTCGCCGGCGAATGGCTGGCGACGCTCAAAGTGGTGCGGACGTCGCTCCTCACGATCGCCCTGATGCTCGGGCTAGGGTACGTCACCCGCTACAGTGGAGAGGACGCCATCCTTGGGCTCGCCTTCGCGAAGACCGGAGTGCTCTATCCGTTCTTCGGCACGCTGCTCGGGTGGCTGGGCGTCGCGCTCACCGGTTCCGACACCTCGTCCAATGTTCTCTTCGGGAGCCTGCAGAAGATCACCGCCCAGCAGCTCGGGCTCGACCCGGTGCTGATGGCCGCGGCGAATTCATCGGGCGGGGTGATGGGCAAGATGATCGACGCGCAGAGCATCGTCGTCGCAAGCACCGTCACCCGATCGGAAGGGCAGGAGGGAGCGATTCTCCGGTACGTCTTCTTCCACAGTGTGGCCCTGGCCTCGCTGGTCGGTCTCCTCGTCACCCTGCAGGCCTACGGGTGACCGCGCTCTTGCCGGTCAGACCAGTCTTACCTCCGAAGTATCGAGGCGCGCCGTCAACGTGCACACCAATGACGGGGTGGCGCCAACCAACACCGGCCCCGGCGATTTCCCGGGCGGCGAGATCCGCGACCAGGTCGGCGGCGGGCACACGAACCAGTAAGCGGGCGACGTTGATCCGACCGGCGGGGGGGCGAGCGCGCTTCCCGCCGTGTCACAAGTCTGAAGGAGGAGTATCTGCCTGCCTTCGAATCCATTCCCCGCTTCCCCCTTCCCCCAGTCTTCCCCCTTCCCCGCTTCCCCGCTTCCCCCTTCCCCAGGTTTTCCCCCTTCCCTCCTTATCCAGGCACACTATTCCGCCCGCAGGTCGTAGAGACTAGGCTTCAGCCATGCGCAAATCTTCCATCCTGTCCGCTCTGGTCGCGTTGCTCCTGCTCGCCGCCTGCGCGGGGAGCGCGCCTCCACAGAGCCCGCCGCTCGAGCTCAATGACGCGGTGCAAGCGCCCCGCCTCCGCACCCTGCTTCGGATCCTGGCGGCCGACAGCATGGAGGGCCGCCTCGCCGCCTCGCCGGGGTACGCCCGCGCCGCGGCATTCGTCGCGGCGGAGATGCAGCGAATCGGACTCGTTTCCGCGGGCGACAGCGGCTACTTCCAGCGCGTGGCGGCCATGCGGAACGCGCAGGGCAGGCTCGTGCTGCTGCCGAACTTTTCCGCCTGGGACACGATTCCCGCCGGACAACGCGTGCAGGACGTCAATGTGATCGGTATGATCCCCGGCGTTGACCCGGCGCTGAAAGACGAGGTCGTCGTGGTTGGCGCACATCTCGATCACATCGGCGTCACCGGCCGGCTCGGCGCGCGATGCACCGCGATCGGCGCAGACAGCATCTGCAACGGCGCGGACGACGACGCGTCCGGAGTCGTGACGGTTCTCGAAGCCGCGCGGACGCTCGCCTCCGGCGCCAAGCCGAAGCGCACCGTCATCTTTATCGCGTTTACCGGCGAGGAAGGCGGCCCCTCCGGCTCGCGCTGGTACATCGAACACCCGGTGCGCCCGATCGCGAAAACGGTCGCCCAGCTTCAGGTGGAGATGGTGGCGCGCCCCGATTCCCTGGTCGGCGGCGCCGGCAAGGCGTGGCTCACCGGCTACGAACGCTCGACGATGGGGGAGATGCTGACGGCAGCGGGCATTCCGGTCGTCGCTGATCCGCGCCCGACCCAGAACTTCTTCCAGCGCAGCGACAACATCCGGTTCGCGCGCATTGGGATCCCCGCGCACACCTTCTCTTCGTTCGGCGGTCACGCGGATTATCACCGACCGGGCGACGAGGCGGAAAAAGCCGACTACGACCACATGGCGACGGTGATCCGCTCCGCGACAAAGGCCATCCGTCTCCTCGCCGATGGCCCCCGGCCGGAGTGGAAGCCGGGCGGCCGCCCTCCCCTTCCCCCTTCCCCCTCTTCCCCCTCTTCCCCTCTTTCCCCGTCTTCCCCACCCTGAGTCAGTTATTTGGGCCGGTGGCGTCCGGCGCCTTGGAGAGAATTGCCGCCAGACGGGAGGCGTCGATGTTGCCTCCCGAGATCACGCAGCAGATGGTCCCACCCCCGACCTTCCCGGAGAGCGCCGCGGCGAGGGGAAGCGCGCCCGCGCCCTCCGCCACGATCCGCATCCGCTCCACCAGCATCCGGATCGCTTCCGCGGTTTCCTCGAGGGTCACGACGGCCGAGCCCTCGATCAGCGACTTGAGCATCGGCCACATCTCGGGCAAGAGCCCGCTCGACCCCGCGCCATCCACGAAGCTCGGGACGTAGGTCACGGTCTGCGGTGAGCCCGCCTCCAGCGAGCGGGTCAGCGGCGCCGCCGTTTCCACCTCGCAAGCGATCACCCGGGCGCCCGGCTCCAGTGCCTTGAGCGCGCTCGAAATCCCGCAGGCGAGCCCGCCGCCGCCGAAAGGAACGAGCACCTTCTCGACGTGGGGCAGATCCTCGAGGATCTCGGTGGCGATCGTGGCGTTCCCCGCCATCACAGCCACATCAGAGACCGGGTGGATGAACCGGCCCTCCACTCCTTCGTAGCGGCGCTCGAGCAGCACTCGCCACCACCGGTCGAAAGCCACCGGAACGATTCTGGCGCCAAGACGGTCCAGCGCGGCGAGCTTCACCGCCGGGGCGTGATCGGGAACGATCGCGGTGAACGGGATGTTCCGCTCCCGGGCGCAGAAGGCGAGGCCGAGCGCCATGTTGCCGGCGCTTGCGGTGTAGATCCCCTTCTTCAGGACCTCGGGCTCGAGGCCGCCGATTGCGTTGCGCGCGCCGCGGATCTTGAAGGAACCGACCGGCTGCAGCGTCTCGAGCTTGAGCCAGATCTCCCGCGGGCCATCGTATGGCAGCCGCACCAGCGGTGTCCGCACCGCAGTGTCCTTGATGCGGGTGCGCGCCTGACGAATGGCATCGAGCGGGATGCGCTCCGGAAGCTGGTCGGTCACTCGGCTGTACTCCTGGCTGGGGCCTTAACCTATGGCCGGAAATCCGGCTGCGCCACCGGTGTCACCGCCGGCGGCCTCCCCGGCGGGACGGGTGACGGTGTCGCGCTAGCTGGGACCGGCCGACGGAATGCGCCAGAAGTTGCTTGAGCTCCGCCAGCGAGGCGGCACACAGCGGAGGCACTCCTCCTCTTACCACGGCGAACCGAATGGGCCGGTCCAGCGCCGGCAGCTCATCGAGGCTGAGACGCCGGGCCTGCCCTTCGCGGAGCCGTATGCAGACGATCGCTTCACTCCCCGCGACCTCGTAGTCCAGCGGCACGGCGTCTCCACGGAGCCGGATCATCGACGGCAGCGCGTCGAGCCGCAGCCTCTCGCGCTCCGGGACCAGCGTCTCCGGCTCCAACGCGACCCGGGTCTCCAGAAAACTCGTCCAGGTCGACACGTGCCGGAGCTGCTCCATCAGCCGGACCAGCATCGCCTCGTCCGAGGCGACGCTGAGGCGACCGCCCGAGCGCCGCCACCATTCGCGCAGGATCTCCACGGCACGGCGGATCTTGCCTTGATCGGGATGGGTCGTCTCCCCGTCGAGCAGCGCCTGCGCCAGCCCGCGGCGGACGGCTTCGTGCAGCTCCGGCGGAATCCGATCGGTGAGCGGCTCGATGTCGGTTTCCAGCTCGAAGCCGAAATAGGTGAGGCGGCGCGACAGGGCGAGTTGCTGATGCCTTCGCGGACCGGTCAGCACGACCGTCGGTGGCCCCAGGGAGGCGTGCCGCCGGATCAGGTCGTACGCGATCGTGGTGCCTTCGACCGAGGCCCGCGGGACGCCGAACCGGTCCGCAAAGAAGCGGATGGTTCCCGCAATCGCGCCCCAGCTCCCCGCCACCGAGGTCTTGGAAACACGAACCTCCTGGCCGTCGGCGGTGTGCTCGTCGATCACCAGGTCGAAGGGCATGACCCGCGCGAGCAGCTCGGCAAAACCCTGGCGCAGCTCGCGGCTCGCGTACGGCATGGTGCGCGGGAGCGGTTGCTCGAGCGAGCGATACACCGACGCGGTTCCCATCGCGGCGTCTTCGATCGCCTTGATGAGGACGCCCCGCCGCTCCCCCCATTCCGTCAGCCCTTCGTCGAAGACGTGCCGCGGGAGCCCGTACACTTCCCCGAGAGCGCCGTGCTGATTTACTGCTTCAGCGTAGAGATTGTAGGCGGTGAGATGATCGCTTCCCTGCACCAGGACTCCATGCAGCTCACGCTCTTCGCGAGTCATGCGGTGCAGCGAGTCGATGTTGGAGCAGACCGCGGCCAGCGGGACCAGCTCCGGTTCGGCCTGGATCAGGAGCTCGGCCCAGGGCCGGTCGACCGGCATCGCCTCGACCTCCTTGCCGTAGTCGGTGAGCCGCCCGTTCGCGACCATGCCGCGCGCGGTCAGGAGCTCGACGGCCCGGCGGTAGGCGATCCGGTCCAGCGCCACCGGCAGATCGAGGTCGCCCGCGTCGACGCCGAGGGCGGCGCAGGTGAGCGCCACCCGCTCGGCGTCCCCCGCGAGCTGGAATTCCGGAGGTGTGGGACAGAGCGCGTCGAAGTCGAGCGGACGGTCGGAGAGAATCGTTACCTCGCCATTCGCGACCCGTCCGTGCACGCGTCCCGCCATCTGCAGAATCTCGTTGGCGCCCAGGTAAGTCCGGTGGAGGACGTTGCGGCCGCGGTCCACCTTGTTCCCGTAGCGAGCGTCGTAGATCACCACCGTGTCGAGACCGGGAATGTTGAGCGCTGACTGCCCCGCGGCGGTCATCGCGAGGAGGAACGGCCGTTCGACCGCGCCCTCGAGGAAAGGACGGATGACCCGGATCGGCTCGCCACCGTGATAGAACGCCGCCGACAGACGGGGCCACTTTTCTCCGATATCCGCCGCGAGCCGCTCCACTTCGGCGCGGGTGGGGACGAACACCGCCACACCCCGACGCTCCTTCATCACGTGGCGGAGGAACCGGTCGTCGAGGAACTCCTCGACGTCCTCCGGCACCACCGTCACCTTGGCGCGGAGGAGCGGATCGAAGGCGCTGGTCTCGAGAACCTCGGCGCTCTCCAGGTACTTCGCATAGAAGGAAGGATCGACCGTCGCGGAGAGCCAGATGAACCGGCAGCCGGCCCGTTTTCCGAGGGCGAGACAGAGCTCGAGCTCGGCGGAGGTCTGATGGATTTCGTCGGCGACCAGCGTGTCGCGCGCGTCGATCAGGTCGTCCTGAAACCAGCGCCGGGCGATGCCGGTGGTGATGATGACCACGTTCCAGGAGGGAGTCTCCGGCGTGGCTTCCCGCTCCCGGTTCACGACGCCGTATCGCAGCGATTCTCCCAGGATCGCCTGGGCGATGGGCCGGATCGAGAGCGTCTTTCCCGTCCCGGTGCCCGCCACGATGCCGAAGGGCTTTCCCGCGGCGGCCCAGTCCCACAGCATGGGGCCATGCTTCTGCTGGAGCAGGGTGGGAACGTCGGTGCCCAGTGCCAGCTCGATGGTCTCGCACGCGGCGCGGGTAGGAGCGATGACGATGACGCGCCCGCGCGGATGCTGAGCGTTCCGGTAAGCGGCGGGATCGAGCGGGAGGTGGTGGTCGCGGGCCGGGTGCATGATGATCCGCGGAAGTTAACCCCCCGTCAGCGGTTCATTCCCACCTTGACCCCTGCGAGAAGGATCAGCGCGCGGTTCTTGATGTCGTTGGCCTCCACCGACTGGTCGAGCTTGGTGAGGCCCAGGTCGTAGCGGATACTCAAGGTGGTACGGCCGATGTCGGCGCCCAGGCCGAAGATCATGCTGGAATCGAACGAGCGGAGCTCGTCGGCCTCACCGTCCGAGTCACACCCTCCCGCGAGCTCGTTGCCGCCCTGGGCCAGTTTCAGACGGCATCCAACCCGGTAGGCAATCCCCGGCCCCGCGAAGAGAAATCCCGTGACCCTCCCCTCCGGTCCCATCGGGAACCGGAGCTTGGCGAGCAGCGGGATCTGGATGTAGGTCAACTTTACCGTCGCACTGAGACCACCCTCTTCCGATTTGATCCCCTTTTCCACCATGAGGATTTGCGGCTCCAGTGCAAGGAGCCGGCTGAATCCCAGGGTGAGAAAACCTCCCACCGCCGTTCCGGTCACCAGCTTGCTGTTGCCCCCGACGTCCGCCCCTCCGGCCTTGGAGAAAGAGACGCCGACGAAACCGCCGAAGGTGTGATCGCGAAGCTGCGCGCGGAGCGGCGCGGCGGTCCCTCCCCCGAGTGCGAGGACGACGATGCCGAGGAGGAGTCGATGCATGATGGCGCTCCGGAATGAACGGGATGAGAGCGAGGGCTGCGCTGTTGAACCTCACCAGATGCCCAACGACCGGCAAGCGGGGAAAACAGAAGACCCCGCCCGAGGGCGGGGCCTTCCGAACCCAGGCGGGGAGCCAT
>CAZHSO010000108.1:0-9370 GCA_964535105.1 uncultured Gemmatimonas sp. | reverse complement strand
GGGTCGATGTAGACCTTCATCTCGGGCCAGGCGTAGAGGAGATACCCGCCCCAGATAAACCGGTTGAAGATCCGGCCCTGCACCCCCGCGCCGCGGGCCTCCGCCACCGCCTGAATGGGAAACACTCGCGGATCCAGGGTGTGGGGCACCGCGCGGCGCCCCCCGATCTCCAACCCGGCCAGCGCGATCAGCACCGCGGTCACCAGTACCACGGGGAGGAGGGTGTGGCCCCCCAACGCTCGCGCAAAGCTGGCGCGAAACCCCGGAGGCTCGGGAAGCCGGCGCCATGCCGGGTCGAGGTGCAGCGCGATCAACGGCAGTCCGGTGAGGGCAAAGAGGGTGATGTTTCGCTGCGCGAGCAGCGCAAAGGCGATGCTGCCCAGGTACACCACCCGGCGAGGCCACGGCACCGGACGCCGGTCCAGCGCCAGAGCGGCGAGACTCAGCAGCAGTGCCAGCAGAAAGAGCCGGGGTCCCAGCTGGTGAAAGTTGGGGGAGAGGAATTCCTCGGTGAGGGTCGGGATGGTCTTGTCGCCCAGGAATCCGAGCACGTGGAGGGGGAGTCGGATGCCATAGGGGTTGAGGCAGACCGCCACGCCGCCGACAGCGATCGCGCCAAGGAGATGACGGGCCCGCCGCCACGCCTCGGGCCTCGCCGCCGGTGCCACGCCCTCCAGCAGGTGTCCGACGGCGAACATGCCGATCAGGACCAGCCCGAACACGAATCCGCCGTGGAGATTGGCCCAGACCAGGAAGAGAACCCCGAACCAGCGTAGCGGGACCCGGCGCTCGCTGTCGACCATACCCAGCAGCACCACAGTAAGGAGCTGGGTGACGAGATGGGGGCGGGCGATCCAGTGCGCCGCGCCCAGGACCGCGGCGGCTGTCGCGGTCAGGTAGGCCAGCGCAGGGTCGGCGCCCCGGCGAATGAGAAACCGGGCGAGCAGGGCGTAGGTGAATCCGATGAGCAGGCCGGCCAGCACCGCCACGCCGGCCAGCCCCGCCGCCCGGTGTGCCAGGGCGTAGAGGACCTCGCTGCCAAACTCGAAGCCGAGGAATGGCTCCCCCGGCCTGGTGAAGGAGAAGCTGTCGGAGCGGAGAACATCGCCCGCCGCGAGAATCCGCTCCCCGAGGGCGACGTGACGGACCGGATCGCCATCACCGCCGATCAGCCGATTCCCGAAGATGAGCGTCGCGACCGGCGCCCAGATGGCAAAGACGAGGCCGGGAATCGAGAGGCCTCGCTTCACAGACCTGACTCGCGCCGGAGTATCACTGCCGTCGAGTCCCGGTACCACACCCGCCAGCCCGGCTCCCTTGCCAGCTCGGCCGCGAGCGGGCCGTTCCGGTCCAGCAGCGCGATCGAGACCCGCCATTGGTCGAGTTTTTCCCGCCACTGCGGTCCGGCCGCGCGAATCTCCTGAAAGGTGCGGAGCAGGGCGCCGCCGTAGAAATCGGTGCCGCCGTCGATGAAAACCTGCTGCTCCGGCCAGGCGTACAGCAGGTACCCACCCCAGGTGAACTCGTGGAAGATGCGCCCGGCGAGGCCGGCCCGGCGAGCCGAGTCGACGGCGGCGACCGGGAAGACCCCGGGGTCGAAGCGGTCCGGGATGAGCGCCCGGCCACCAGCGGTGGGCTGCGCCATGCCCAGGGCGAGGAGGAGTCCGGTGGCCGCGGCCACCCAGGGCCAGGTGGTAGCCGGCCCTGCCGGACGCCGCACCCGAGAGACGGAGCGGCCCGGCAGGGCGGTATTGAGCTGCAACGCCAGGAGCGGGACGGCGGTGAGGCCGAAGATCGCCATCTGGCGAGCGGCCCCGAGGGCGAGGGCGAGGTTGGCCAGGATCACCAGGAGGTGGGTCATTCCGGGACGGACCTTCCCCCCGGCATAGAGCGCGGCCATCAGGAGAATCGCGACCAGCAAGGGCTTCATGCCCAGCGCGTGAAAGTCGGGCGACATGAACTCCGCCGTCGCCTCGAAGAGATAGGGATCTCCGAACAGGTGGTGGATCACATGCCGGGGCGTGCCGAGGCCATACGGCGTCAGCAGCGAGGCGGCGGCTCCGATCGCGAGCAGGGAGAGGTACCGCCGGGCGAGGCCGTCTACCCTGATGCGCCCGGCCGCGAGGGACGCTTCGGCCACGCGGCCGACGAAGTAGATGCCGATCAGCGCCAGCCCATAGACCCACCCGCCGTGAAGATTCACCCACCCGAAAAAGAGCAGGGCGAACGCCCAGCGCGGTGTCGGCCGCTCCCGCTCGAGCAGGTCGAGGAGCAGCACGATCGCGATGAACGTGACGAGATGCGGGCGCGCCACCCAGTGCCACATTCCGAGCAGCGCGGCCGCCAGCGTGGCCAGGAACGCGAGCCGGGGGTCGACCCCCCGCTTGACGAGGAATCGCGCCAGGAGACCGTAGGCGGCGCCGATCAGAAGGCTGCCAAGGATGCTGATGCCGGCCAGACCCGCAATACGGTGGGCCAGCGCCATCACCACCTGCATCCCGTACTCGAACCCCACGAACGGCTGACCGTGCATGGTGTACGAGAAGGGATCCGTCCGGATCACGTCGCCGGCGCGGAGGATGACCTCACCGTGGCGGAGGTGCCGGGCGATATCGCCATCGCCATTGAGGAAGCGGACGGGGAACATCAGGGGGGCGGCCACGGCGCAGAGGCCGAAGGCCAGCGCGGGGAGCGATGGGCGCCAGCTAAGGCGAAGCGGCCGCGTCACGAGGCGGTCACCGCGGGGCGTACCGCGGTCGCGACCAGCGAGAGACCGAACGGAAAGCCTCGGAGCCGGGCCCCACGGAGCAAGTACCCCTCGGCGCTGAAAATTCCCTCCAACACCATGTTGAAGGGGGCCGGCGGGACCGCAAGGCGAGCACCCAGCGAGCCGCGTCGAAGCCGTTCGGCTGTGATAGCTGCAATTGCCAGCGGGAGGAGAAAGGAATTGAAGTGGGCGGCCTCAATGTTGGCCCATCCCGCCGCGCTGAGGGCCCCAACAAGACCGGCGCGGGAGTACCGGCGACGGTGGTGATTGATCTCGTCGTGGGGCGACCAGAGCCACTGGTGCGCGGGAACCGTCAACAACAGGCGACCCCCGGGCCGGGTCACCCGCGCCGCTTCCCGCAGCGCGGCAACGTCGTCGTCCAGGTGTTCGATCACGTCGAGGAGACAGACGACGTCGAAGGGTCCTCCGGGGTCCTCTCCCGGCAATCGTTCCGCGCTACCCTCCACCACGTTCAGCAGCCCCCGCTGGTGACAATAGGTCACCGCAGCCGATGACGGATCGAGGCCCTGCACCGCGTACCGGGTGGCGGCCGCCTCCAGGAAGAAGCCGGTCCCGCAGCCGACATCCAGCAGCCGGGCGCCGGCGGGAACCCGGTCAGCGAGGATCTGGATCAGAAGTCTCCGCCGGGCCCGAAACCACCAATGGCGGGACTCGACGTCCCGGAAGAGCGGAAGGAGCCGGTCGTCCATACGGGACCGGACGATTCAGGGAGTCGAGGCCGGGTCATCGAACCCGGTCGTCCGGCTCACGATGAACAACGGTCGCTGTTTGACCTCCTCATAGATCCGGCCGATGTATTCGCCGGCGACGCCGATGGTCAGGAGTTGTACCCCGCCGAGGAAGAGCACGATCACCGTGGTGGAGGCCCAGCCCCGGGTCTCGTACCCAACCGTGAGTTTCTGGTAGATGAACCAGACCGCGAGCACGAAGCTGGCCCCCGAGATGAGGAGCCCGATCCAGGTGGCCAGCCGAAGCGGCGCCTTCGACAACGAAAGGACTCCGTTGACCGCGAGGGCAAGCGACTTGCGAAAGGTGTACTTCATCTCACCTGCGAAGCGTTCCGGCCGGTCGTATGGGATGGACAGCTGGCGAAATCCGACCCACGAGCGCAGTCCGCGCAAGAACCGGCTCCGTTCCGGCATGGCGTTGAGCTGGTCCACGACGGCCCGATCCATGAGGCAGAAGTCCCCGGTGTCGGTCGGGACTTCGACGTCCGAGAGCAGGCGGAGGGCCCGGTAGAACCCCCAGGCGAAGAGACGCTTCACCGGCGAATCACCCCGGCGCACGGTTCGCCGGGCGTATACAACCTGATTGCCTGCCCGCCAGGCCTCGAGCATCCGGCCAATCAGCTCGGGCGGATCTTGAAGATCCGCATCGAGCACGACCAACGCCCGTCCCCGGGCGTACACAAGACCCGCCGAGACTGCCGCCTGGTGGCCGAAGTTCCGGGAGAAATGAATGGCGCGAACCCTCGGTTGCTCCCTTGCCAGGGTGTCGAGGATTTCCGGGGTGCGGTCGCGGCTGCCGTCGTTCACCAGGAGGATCTCATACTCCACGCCGAGGCCGTCCAGCACGCCGGCCAGACGCCGGTGCAGTTCGCCCAGGGTTTCTTCTTCGTTGTAAACGGGGACGACCGCGGAAAGCTCGGGCACCGGCGCGCTCATGGTCGGACCCTCAGGTGGATTGCTGCTGATACCACGCGGTCCGCCGGAGCGCCGCACCGGCGAGCCGCCAGATGACCAGCACCCCGACGATGCCGGCGTAGCCGTCCACGGCGTAATGCCACCCGAGATGAACCGAGCCGACCAGGATCACCAGGCCATAGAGCGCGAATGCCGCCGCGAGCGGCCGGCTCACCTTGAGGGCCGTCAGCGTGTAGAGCACCGGCATCGCGACGTGCATGCTGGGCATCGCGGAAATCCCGGTAAACTGGTCGGCCGCGCCCGCGATATGGAGCGCCCAGAGGGAGTGTTGCAGGGTCGGGGTCCCGATATCCAGGCTGGCGTCGACCGCGGCGAGGTACTCGAACAGCGCGCGGTACGGCGACGGCTCGCCGGCCACATCGATGTAATAGCAGGGCCCGGCCGAAGCGAAGGCGGTGGCCATCCCGACTCCCAGCACGAACCAGGCGAGTGCGAAGGTCAGGAAAAACTGCGCTCGCAGCCGGCGCCTCGAGGACCAGAGCTGCCAGCCAAGCACCAAGGCCAGCAGCGGAAGCCAGACGTAATAGAGGGTGTCGATGGTGGCGGTTACCGCGGGGCGGCCGAGGAGCGGCTGGAGCAGCTCCCAGGGATGGTGACCACCGTGGAGGGCGCGATCCAGCGTCATCAGCCGCTCGTCCCAGGTATAGGGGCGAATGCGGCCAAGGTGGGCCTTCCAGGTGCCGAACCCGTTCATGACCAGTGGGACGAGAAACGCCGTGATCGCTACGCCGGCGAGGCGGGCCCCGCTGAGGTAGTCGGCGCGCATCCGCTGCCAGGTGGCGCGCAGCCCGGTCCGCGCGGGGCGGGGCGACGCCTCCGGTGGGCGGGCCCGCCGCCATGCTGCCAGGAGCGCGAACGGGAGCGGGAGCGCGGCGAAGGGCCGCATGAACTGCCAAGTCGAGCGTGACCAGAGGTGCTCCGTCAGGGTCGGGGGTCCGAGGAGAGCTTCGTACACCAGGAGAAAAACGACGAACGCCAGGACGGCCCCCAGGAGGAATCCGTGCTCGCGGAGGGCCTCCCGGATAGCGCCGGCCGGGCCCGGAGATTTCATCGGTCGGTCTCGCTGCGAGACACCGTTTGGCAATTGGCGTACCGGTTCCGGACAGGGCTATGGTCTTGACAGAGCTGGATCCAGGGGATAGTACAAATATAGAATTGTCTTAATATACAAAGGTTCCAGAGTATGCTCCAAAATAGTGGCCATTTTTGTGGACCCGGATCGAGTGATGGATGCATGCGACTGCACCCCAGAGTTGTGGTGAAGGCGCCATAATCTTTTTCAGTTTGCTTGGTCGGCTGACACCCGTAGGGGATCCACCTCCGATGTCTAAGATCTCTCCTGGCAATCTTTTGTCAAATAGGTCGCTGGGATGTCACGCCTCGGCATGGACCTTGGGAGGAGTGGGCACACGGATTGCGTAACCATGAGATTGATCCCGTGGCTCCAACGACAATTGATGGGCTGTAGTCTGGAATCCGACATCCCCTCCGAGTGAAGGGGAATGTCACATCGGTCTGCCACGAACGTGGTAGCGGGACCGGGGGGACACCCCCCCCTTCCCACCCTTTCCCGGAGACGCCGCAAGGCGGGAGGCTGGTATGTTGAAAGTGCTCGCGAAGTTCTGGAACGACGAGGTGGGCCAGGGCCTGACGGAGTACGCGCTGATCATCGCGCTGGTGGCCGTTGGTCTGATCGGCATTCTCATCCTCTTCCGCAACGAGATCGGCAACGTGTTCAACCGGGCGAAGACCTCGCTCAACGCCGCTCCGGCAACCCCGTACGTCGCTCCCTGAAGCGGGGGAAGTCACCGGTTGAGGGACCGATGCACGGGTTCCATCGCCGCGGTCCGGGGCAAGCGCTCCGGACCGCGGACGTCTCCAGGCGATCGGTCGAGGGCCTATGAACTCTGAAGGAATCGCGCTGGCAACCGCGATAGGTCTGGTGGGGCTCTGCCTTCTGGCGACGTGGCATGACCTCAAGGATCGGCGGATCCCTAACGCCGTGGCGCTTGCGGGAACCGTGCTGGGCCTCGGACTCCGCGTCCCGGCAGGGGGCGATGCCGTGCTCGAGGGACTGCTCGGCGTGGGGCTGGGGCTGGGCGTGGGCGTCCTTCTCTTTGCCATCGGCGCGTTCGGTGGCGGGGACGGCAAGTTCCTCATGGCCGTCGGCGCCTTCCTCGGCCCGGTCCACCTTGGCTGGGCAATGCTCGTGATGGCGGTGGTGGGAGGCGGCCTCGCGCTGCTGTACGCGGCCAAGGAGCGCGTCCTTCTGCCCGCACTTTGGAATACCGGCAGGATGCTGAAATACCTGCTGACGTTTGGCCGGGCCGGGGAGCTCAAGCCCCTCGCCATGTCACCGGGGGGGCGGGTTCCCTACGCCGCAGCGATCGCATCCGGGGCCATCATCTGGTGGTTCTGGGGGAGGCAGCTGGTATGATGATCGGTCGATGGCGCGGATTTCGCATAGACGAGCGCGGGCAGGCGGCGCTCGAGTTCGCGCTGGTCATGCCGTTGCTGCTCATCCTGGCGATCGGCGTGTTCGAGTTCGGCCGGGCGTGGAACGCCCATCAGGTCATCACCGATGCCGCCCGGGAGGGCGCCCGTCGGGCGGTCATCAATGACCCGACGATCGTCCAGGACAGTGTCGAAACCGCGATCCGGGAGGCGGTTGCCACGGCGGGCTTCGACCCGGACAGCGCGGCGATCAGCTTCCCCGACGGCTTCAAGACCGGACGTGGGAACGTCACGACCGTGCAGGTGCAATTGCCCTATTACTTCGTATTCCTTCGCCCGCTTCTTGGGCTCGCGTCGTCAACCGGTGGTCGCATCCTGCTGACCACGGTTACCCGAATGCGCAACGAGTAGGAGGCCGAGGTGGCGCGGCGTCCGGGTACCTGGATTCTTCTGGTTTTTGCCCTGGTGTGCGGGGGCGCGGCCGCCTGGCTCGCGCTCCGCTACCTGCGCCAGCAGGCCCGCCCCCTCCTCGCCCGGCCCTCCGGACAGAACGTCGCCGTGATTGCAGTTCGGGATCTTCCGGTTGGGGCTCTGGTGACCGAGCGCGACGTGAAGGTGATCTCGTGGCCGGGTGAGGCGGTGCCAATGGGCATGCTCACCCGGCCCGATGCGGTGGTTGGGCGCGGCTTGATTACCTCGGTCCGCACCAACGAACCCTTCCTGGAGACCAAGCTGGCGCCCAAGGGGGCGGGGGGCGGGCTTCCGAACCTGATCACCGAGGGAATGCGGGCCCTTACCGTGCGGGTGGACGACGTGGTCGGGGTCGCCGGATTTGTGATTCCTGGAACCCGGGTGGATGTTCTCCTGACAATGACGTCCAACACTCCGAGCAACGAGCCGACCACCCGGGCGATTCTCCAGAACGTCCAGACCCTTGCCGCGGGTCAATCGATCCAGACCGATGCCGAGGGCAAACCCCGCTCGGTTCCGGTGATTACCGTGCTGGTGACCCCGGAACAGGCGGAGACCCTGGCCCTCGCCGCCAGCCAGGGTCGAATCCAGATGGCCCTTCGGAACACTCTCGATACCCTGCCCATCCGGACCAACGGCGCGCGGGCCGGGACCCTCATGATGGCCGCGCGGACCGGCTCCTCGGGGTCGGCCCCGGCCGGCTGGCGCCGCCCCGGCCCCGTGGTCGCACCTGAGGAGGGCGCGGTCGTCGAAGGATTCCGGGGCGGCGAGCGTACCCTGAGCCGGTTCAGCCGGCCCAGATCTCCCAAAGACGGAGGAAACCAGTGACTGTCGGCCCTCGCACGCGACTGTTTGGTTCGCTGCTCGTCGCAGTCCTGGTGCTCGCGCCGGCGTACCTGGCCGCGCAGACCGTGGTGCAGCAGCCCTCCCGGACGCTCTCGCTTTCCAAGGGCTCCTCGCTGCTGCTGGTGCACAACGTGCCCCTGGTCCGCTTCACCGTGGGCGATCCGGGGATCCTGGAACCGGTGGTGCTGAGCCCGAACGAGCTCCTGCTCAACGGGAAAGGAGTTGGATCGACCAGCCTCATCCTCTGGGAGACCGCCGCGGGGCCGCAACTTTTTTCGGTGGAAGTGACGGCCGACGCGCCCGGTCTGGAGCGCTATCTGCGCGCGGTCATGCCCGCCGAAAGCATCTTCGTCACCGCGAGCGGGAACTCGCTGATGCTGTCCGGCACGATGAAGGAGCCCACCTCGGCGGAGCGGGCGGTTGAAATTGCCAAGGGCACCGGAGCGGGCGTCATCGACAACCTGATTGCGCCTCCGGCGGTGCAGGTCATGCTCCAGGTGCGGTTCGCGGAGGTGAACCGAACCGGCTTCAAGGATCTCTCCAGCATCTTCGAGACCCTCAACCCGCAGAATCTGAGCGACGCCGGCGACTGGTTCGGCAGCACCCTTTCCAGCGGCGTCATCCAGTTCCTGCTGTCCAGCCCCAATGCGGCCGATCCGAACTCGAGTTTTTCCGCGCTGTTCCGGGCGGCGATCGACAAGGGCTATTTCAAGAGTCTGGCCGAGCCGAACCTCCTCACCCTTCCCGGGAAAGAGGCGACCTTCCTGGCAGGCGGTGAATTCCCCTACCCGGCGGTCCGGTCGGGCGGGGACGGAAATGCCGTCACGATCGTGTTCAAGGAGTTCGGGATAAAGCTCAAATTCATCCCCTACATTACCCGGAGCGGGGCGATCCGGATCCACCTGGCGCCGGAAGTTTCCTCGCTGGACTTTGCCAACGGCTTGACCTTCGGAGGATTCTCGATCCCGAGCATTCTCAGCCGGCGGGCGGAGACCGAGGTCGAGCTCCGGGAGGGGCAGTTCCTGGCCATCGCCGGGCTGCTCGACAATGAGATGCTCCAGAACGTGACCAAGATCCCGATCCTCGGGGACATCCCGATCCTGGGGCA
>CAZHSO010000107.1:0-9385 GCA_964535105.1 uncultured Gemmatimonas sp. | reverse complement strand
AGGGAGGGCACGGCGGCATATCGGTAGTCGATCAGGGTAAGCAACGCCCCGGAAAAGATGTTGTTGAAGCCCCGCGCCACCACGTTGGACTGCACCAGGCCGCCCTGGGCGACATCGACTCCGGGCAGGCTCTTGAGATGATCGGCCACCGTGAGCGCGGGCCGCTCCTCGATCTCCTGGCGTGACAGCACGAAGACCGCCGCGGGGGCGTCGGTCTGCTTCTCCTGGGCCCGGGAGACGGTGGTGACCGAAACGTCTTCGAGCCGCATCGGGGCCTGCGTGAGGACGGCGTCGACCGTCACGGTGCCGCCCCCAGACACGGTGCTGTTGGGAAACTCGCGGGGAGCGTACCCGACATTGACGACGCGCACGGTATAGGTGCCCGGAGCGACGCCGGTAATGCGATAGCTGCCGTCCGATCCGGCCTTGCCCTGCGCGGCGAGGATGCCGTTCGCCTCGAGCCGGACGATCGCCCCGGGGAGCGGACCGCCGCCGTCGGCGCCCGTCACCCTTCCGGAAACCGTGCCGGATTGCGCCCACGCGGGAACTACGGTGACCAGCGCCACGACGAACGAGATCAGAAACATTCTGAGAGCGCGCGCCATATGGGAGGACCTCGTGGGGGGAACGAAAGGGCGATTCGTGACTCAATATACGACTTCCGCCGCGACAAGTGTCAAGGATTCGGACGACGGGGCGGACGCCACCACGAATCGGTGTGCAAGATGCCTGGCCGACATCGTCTGTGTAGATTGAAACCGCAAAAAAAGAGTTTTCAGGGCCTTGGAGGGACCTGGCCTCGTTCGGAGCGCCGGCCACCGAGACCGACCTAGGGAGGAATCCGTATGAACAGATGGACTGCCGTGGCACCGCTGGCGCTCGTCGCCGCCCTTGCATGCGCCAAGGGATCCGACATCGCGCAGCGTATTCCGGCCGACTCGGCCCAGTATTATCGCACCCAGGTACAGGAGATGACGACGGTCGCGGCCGCCAAGGACAGCCTCGTCCGGGACCTCGCCGAGACGACGCGGCTTCTCTCCGACATCAACACCGAGATCATGAAGGTGACCTCGACCCGGAAGCCGGTTGAGCCGGTAGTCGGGGGCGAAGGCGTGGCGACTAACGATCGCGCCCTCGTGCTGAAGCGGGTACAGGACCTGACCGCCCGCCTCAAGGCCAACGAATCGCGCCTGGCCGCAAGCCAGAAGCGTCTGCGGCAGTTGACATCCCAGTCAGACAGCCTCAAAGGTTTCGTCACCGACCTCCAGGCCACGATCGACGGCCTGAGTGCGACCCTCGAGAGCCAGCGGACGACCATCGCGACGATAGAAGCCGATCTGACGGGCGCCCGTCAGCAGGTCGCGACGCTCTCGACCGAAAAGGCAGAGCTGACCGACACCGTGTCCGTGATCACGACCCGCGAGAACACGGCGTACTACATCATCGGGACCCGCAGCGAACTCAAGGACCGTGGGATCATCAAGGAAGAGGGCGGTACCCGCTTCCTGATCTTCACCCGCACCGGCGAAGTGATGAAGCCTGGCGACAACCTCGATCCCTCGGCGTTCACGGCGGTGGATCGCCGGACCGTGACGGAGATCAAGCTCCCGGATCCGAACAAGGAATATCAGCTGGTCTCGAATCAGAATATCGCGTACAGCAACATTCCGCTCGACGCGAAGAGCCGCGTCAAAGGCTCGCTCCAGATCAGCTCGCCCGAGCGATTCTGGGGTCAGCACAAGTTCCTGATCCTGGTGGAGCGCTAAGCCAGGTTCGGCGCCCCGATCAGGGGGAAACGGGGGGCTTCGAGAGAGGCCCCCCGTTTTTTGTTTACTTTCCCCGGATCGAACCGGGATTCCGCATGCATCGCTCCTGGAGGCGGCTGTGAACAAGCGGCAGGTACTGGAGGGGATGCTCTGTTCCCGCCGCCTCTGGTGGACCTGCCATGAGCCGGACGCTCCGGAGCTGGCGCCGGACGATGTGACACTCGACCGATTTTCGGAAGGCCAGGCGGTGGGACGCGCGGCGCGGGAAGTCTTGTCCGGCCGGGACTACGAGGTGTCGTACCAGGCTGACGGCGTCTCGGTTCGGGTGGATATCCAGGAGCAGCGGGAGGGAGGGGTCGCGATCATCGAGGTGAAGGCCTCCAAAAGCGTGGATGCCGCACATATCGACGATCTCGCGGTCCAGGTCCACGTGCTCCGCGCCGCGGGCGTGCCGGTCGTCGCCGCCGAGCTGATGCACCTCGACCCGGACTGCCGCGCTCCCGATCTCTCGAATCTCCTGACCCGTCTAGACGTGACGGCAAAGGTCGAACGTCGCCTCCCCGTCATCGCCCGGGCGATCCAGCAGGCCCGCGACGATATCCTCGGTCCCTGCCCCGACACCCCGATCGGCGCCTATTGCGGGCGCGGCAAGGAAGACGAGTGTCCCTTCATCGACCGGTGCTGGAGCACGGTGCCCGAGCACCACGTCAGCACGCTGTACTACATCGGAAAGAAGTGGCCCGAGCTCGCCACGCGCGGCCATCAGGTCATCGGGGACCTTCCCGACAACGTCGCCCTGCCGAGGACCGAAACCCGGAGGCAGGTCCGCTCGATCAAGGAGGGACGGCGGATCATCGAGGAGGGTCTCGCAGGCGCGCTCGACGCGTGGAGGAGGCCGCTCGCCTTCCTCGATTTCGAAACCGTGAGCAGCGCGATCCCTCGTTACACCGGGAGCTCGGCGTGGGAGCAGATCCCTGTCCAGTTCAGCGTGCATCACGAGGATGGGCGATCGGCCGCATGGATCGCCGACCGCGAGGACGACCACCGTCCCGCGCTGGCCCGGGAACTGGTCAAGGCGTGCCGGGGCGCCGGGACGATCGTCGCCTATTACGCCGATTTCGAGCGGGGGTGCCTCCGCCACTTGCAGGCGGCGGTGCCGGAGCTCGCGGCGCTCCTCGGGGAGATCGAACGGAAGCTCGTGGATGCCCTTCCCATCGTACGCAGCTACGTCTACGATCCCGCGTTCGGCGGGAGCTTTTCCCTCAAGGTGGTGCAGCCGGCTCTGGTGCCGGAGCTCTTGGGGTATGGCGAGCTTGCCGTGCAGGAGGGACAGACCGCGAGCGTCCGGCTCAAGCGGCTTATCGCGGGAGAGCCCGCCGATCCCGCCGAGCGGCTGCGTATCCGGGAAGAGCTGCTGAATTACTGCGGATTCGACAGTTTCGGCCTGATGAAGCTGGTCGAGCGGTTGCGGGAGCTGGGCGGAATCTCATCCTGAACTGAAGGGACCAATCTCAGACGGAGGTGGACCGCTTCGCTGCGCTCAGCGTGACAATCTCTTCACCCGCACCGGGCTCTTCCCAGGCAGCGCGGTCGTGACCAGATTCCGGGCTCGCTTCCCTTCCCTTTCCCGGAATGCAGGCCATCATGCGGTACCATTCCCGTGCCGGATCCCTCGGTGTCCTCTGCACCACAGCGCTCGCGCTCGCCGCACCGCTCGGAGCCCAGGAGGGCAAAGACCCGGCAGCCCGCCGCCTCGAGCGCGAAATCCTCGAAGAGCTGATCCGGATCAATACCAGCGACTCCGCGGGAGGAACGCCTGCCGCGGCCAAGGCGGTTGCCGACCGGCTCCTCGTGGCCGGCTTCCCGGCCGCAGACGTGCGGGTGATGGGACAAACGCCGCGGGTCCAGAACGTGGTGGTGCGGTACCGGGGCCGCGACTCCGCCCGGAAGCCGATTCTCCTGATGGCGCACCTCGACGTGGTGGATGCCCGCAGGGAAGACTGGACCACCGATCCGTATCAGTTTGTCGAGAAGGAAGGCTGGTACTACGGCCGGGGCACCAGCGATAACAAGGCGGGCGCCGCGATGCTAGTGGCCAATTTCATCCGCTACAAGAAGGAGGGATTCGTTCCGGAGCGCGATCTCGTCGTCGTGCTCACCGGGGACGAGGAAACGACCGGCGACGGCATCCGGTGGCTCACCCAGGAGCACCGCGCCCTGATCGATGCCGACTACGCCCTGAACACCGACGGGGGCGGCGGAGATTACCGCGACGGTAAGCCAATCCGGTTCAACGTGCAGGCGGCCGAAAAGATCTATCAGAGCTTCGTCCTCGAGGTGCGCAACAAGGGAGGTCACAGCTCCCGGCCGGTCCCCGACAACGCCATCTATCACGTATCGCGCGGACTCTCGCGGATCGCCGACTACGAATTCCCGGTGCGACTCAATGAGGTCACCCGCGCATTTTTCGCGCGGGGTGCCGCGGCCGAGTCCCCCGCGCTGGCGGCCGATATGCGAGTCGTGGCCCGCACCGGCAACGCCCTCGCCGCGCGCCGTCTTTCGGCGGCCTCACCGTACTACAACTCGACCCTTCGGACCACCTGCGTCGCGACCCGGCTCTTCGCCGGACACGCCGACAACGCCCTCCCGCAGCTCGCGCGCGCCACGGTGAATTGCAGAATCCTCCCCGACCAGTCGGTGGACAGCGTGGAGGCGGTGCTACGGCGAGTCGTTTCCGATACTGCAATCCGGTTCTCGCGGGTCTCCGAGGCGCATCCGAGTCCCCCCTCGCCGTTGCGTGCCGACCTGATGCAGCCGCTCGAGGCGCTGACGGCCAAGTACTGGCCTAGAGTCCCGATCGTCCCCGAAATGTCCACCGGCGCCACCGATGGTCTCTACACCCGCAACATCGGGATCCCAACCTACGGCGTGGGAGCGATCTTCGATGATCTCAACGACTCCCGCGCCCATGGACGCGACGAACGGGTCGGCGTCAAGGAGTACCACCAGGCGGCGGAGTATTGGTATGAATTGGTGAAACAGCTCTCCAGTGCGCGAATGAGTCCCTAGATCAGCGAGTAGCGAAGCGCGAAGAGGGGGAGGAAACATGGATCAGACCCGCAGGGAATTCGTCAAGACCGCGGCGGGGGTGGGACTGGCGGGGGCGCTCCCCTTCCCCGTTCCCCATTCCCCCTTCCCCGGGCAAGAGCCCCTGCGCTTCCGCGCCGAGCTCATCGACACCGTCCGGATCGGCTTCGTCGGTATCGGCGGCCAGGGGAGCGGCCACGTCGAGAACCTGCTCACCCTGGACGGCGTCGAGATCGCCGCGCTCTGCGACATCGTCCCGGAAAAGGTGACGACCTGGCAGCGGAAGATCCGCGAGATGGGGAGGAAAGAACCGGTCGCCTACACCAGGGGGCCGCGGGACTTCGAGCGGATGTGCGCCGAGCAGGAGCTCGACCTCGTGTTCAACGCCACGCCGTGGGAATGGCACGTGCCGATCGGGCTGGCGGCGATGAAGAACGGGAAGCACGCCGCTTCCGAAGTGCCGCTCGCCTATACCGTGGACGACTGCTGGGCGCTGGTCGAGGCGGCGGAGAAATACCGGAAGCACTGCGTGATGATGGAGAACTGCAACTACGACCGGCTCGAGATGCTCGGGCTCCACCTTGCCCGGAAGGGACTGCTCGGCGAGCTGCTCCACGGCGAGTGCGGCTACAATCATGACCTCCGGGAAATCAAGTTCTCGACCGAAGGGGAGGGTCTCTGGCGCCGGGCCCACGCCACCAGGCGGAACGGGAATCTCTATCCTACCCACGGCCTCGGACCGATCGCGGAAGCGATGGGTATCACCCGCGGGAACCAGCTCGACTACCTGGTGTCCATGAGCGGCCCCTCACGCGGGCTGCAGGACTGGCAACGGGAGCATCTCACGGCGGACGATCCCCGGCGAAACGAGCGCTACGTGTTGGGGGACGTCAACCTCGTCCTCCTGCGCACCATGCAGAACCAGACCATCTACGTCACCCACGACACCAACCTGCCCCGCCCCTACAGCCGGAAGTACGTTCTCCAGGGCACCAAGGGGATTATCGAAGGCTATCCCCGCCGCGTCTACGTCGAAGCAATGAGCAAGACCGCCCACCGCTGGGATCCGGTGGAGACATGGTTCGAAACCCACGACCATCCGCTCTGGAAGAGCGAAAAGGTCAAGCAGGCCAGCGTGGGCCATGGCGGCATGGATTGGCTGGAAGACTGGCGCCTGATCAACTGCCTGCGGGAGGGACTGCCGACCGATCAGAACGTCTATGACGGGGCGACCGTGAGCGTCGTCGGCCCGCTCAGCGAATGGTCCGTGTCCAATGGCAGCAAACCGGTCAAGGTGCCCGATTTTACCCGCGGCCGCTGGAAGACCACCCAGCCCCAGGCGATCATCGAGGCGTGACCCGGGCGACTACTCTCCCTTGAGTACCGTCTGCGGCTCGACGGCGGCGGCTCGCCGCGCCGGAATCCAGCTCGCCAGAAGCGCCACCAGCACGACAGCGCCGCTCACCGCGGCAAGCGTGCCGGGGTCGGAGGCGCGGATGCCATAGAGCTGACTCTCCAGCAACTTCGCCCCCAGGCGGGCACCGATCATCCCGACCACCACGCCCGCCAGCACCAGCAGCATCCCGTTGGCCATCACGACCCGGAGCACCTGGCCCCCGTCCGCGCCAAGAGCAAGCCGGATCGCGATCTCCTTATTGCTCAGTCCCACCACGAAGGCGATCACCCCGTAGATGCCGATAGCGGCCAGCATCAGCGCTAGCGCACTGAATGCACCGAGTACCAGCGAGCCGAAGCGCGGCGCGGCGTTCTGGGTGGCGAGTGCGTCGCTCAGTGGGGCGACCTGGTAGAGCGGCAGCCCGGGGTCGAGAGCCGCGACCTCGCGCTGAATCATCGGCACCGAGGGAGCGGTCCCATCGCGCATCCTGATCGCGATCTCCAGATCGGTGTCGGTGCGCTGCGCGAAGGGATAGTACACATCCGGCTCGCTCGTCGCGGCGGAGAGATCGGTGGTGAGATCTCGGAAATGCGCGAGGCCGGCCACGCCCACGACTTCCACTTCGGGACCGGTGGCGCCTTGGCGGAAGCGGCGGCCGATGGCGTCCACTCCCGGCCAGAACCGACGGGCCATGGCGCTGCTGACCACCGCGACCAGCGGAGCGTCTTGCCGGTCGAAGGAGGTGAACCCGCGACCCCGCTCCAGTGGAATACCCAGCGTGGTAAAGAATTCCGGCGTCACCGAGTGGCGGTAGTAGCGGATCGGCTCCGCGCCGGGCGCTTCCACCAGGAGCAACGACGCGTTGCTGATGCCGCGGAGCGGGAGGTCGGTGGTGACGGTCGCGGCGGCGACGCCGGGAAGAGCGCTGAGCCGGGTGACCAGCCGCTCCACAAAATCGGCGCGCGCTTCCGGAGCGTACTGGCTCCGCGGCAGCGAGATCCGTGCGGCAAGTACCCCCTCGGCATCGAAACCCGGATTCACCGCCATGCGCTCACCGAGACTTCGAAGCATCAGTCCGGCGCCGACCAGCAGCATAAGGGCGAGCGCGACTTCTCCTGCGACGAGGGCCTGCTGGAGACCGGGCCGCCGGAGCCTTCCCAGTCCGGAGGACGCGGCCCGCGCACCCTGGCGGAGTGCGTCGCTGAGATCCTGCTGTTGTCTCCGAAGAACCGGCGCCAGTCCGCAGACAATGCCGGTCAGCAGCGTCACACCAACCGTAAATCCAAGCACCCGCAGATTCACGCCGATCTCGGCGTAAGGCGGGATGAGCCCCGCCGGCGCGAGCGGCACCAGGAGACGGATGATCCAGTATGCGAGGAGCACGCCGGCCGCGCCGCCCAGCCCCGCGAGCACGATCCCCTCGGTCAGGAGCTGGCGAACCAGCTGAAACCGGCCGGCGCCGAGCGCCAGCCGCAAGGCGATTTCACGCTCCCGCGCCGTGGCGCGCACCAGCTGCAGGCTCATCACGTTGGCGCAGGCGATCAGCAGAACGAGCAGCACCGCCTCGAAGAGCGTCTGCAAAAGCGATGCGGTAGTCCCGAGAAAGGTCTGCTCCAGCGGCTCAACATTCACGCTCCGGTCGGTGTTGGATTCCGGATACTGCTCCGCTAGTCGCTTCCCCACCCCTGCAAGATCCTGCCCCGCATCGGCGATTGTCACACCGTCCTTGAGCCGCCCGAGCGCCAGGAGCCACCGGTTGTTCCGGCTGGTGAGCAGGGACACGGGAGAATCCACCGAGATCATCGCCAGCGGGATCCAGAGATCCGCCTGGAAGGATAGTCCGGCGAATCCCTCGGGCATGATGCCGACCACCGTGAACGGGCGGTCGTTGATGGTGACGGTGCGCCCCACCAGCCCTGCGTCGCCGGCGAAGTGGGTCTGCCAGAGCCGGTGACTCACCACCACGACCGGGAAGGCATCGGCCACCCGGTCTTCTGCCGCGGTGAATGTGCGGCCCTTTCCGGCTTCGACACCCAGGAGACGGAAGTACTGCGGATTCACCCGCTCGGCATTGAGCCGGTCGGCCCCGCTTTCGGTTCTGAGATTAAGAGAGATCGGATCAAAGACCGAGACGCCAGTGAGCGTGTGATTCAGCGTCACCCAGTCGGCGACTTCGGGCGGAGACGCTCCCCGCTGCCTCCGCTCGGGTCCCGCGACCCCCCAGAGGAAGACCAGACGGTCCGACCGCTCGAACGGAAGCGGGCGCAGTAACACGGCGTCGAGAAGACTGAACGTCGCCGTGGTGGCACCGATGCCCAGCGCGAGGGTCGCAATGATGACCGCCGAGAGACCGGGTCGGGTCTGGAGATTTCGAAAAGCGAAGCGGAGATCCTGCGCGCTGATGAGAGTCATGCGGGAGGACAACGCAGCCGGTATGCCAGGAGCCTCGGCGGTGTAACTGGCTTGGGCGCAACGGATTAGTAGAAAGGGACGAACCGGCGCTGGTCCCAGGCGCGAACAGTTCGTCCCATGATCGAACAGCCAAAGGTGACTGCCCCTAGATCGTCCGTTCCCGCATTTCCAGGCTTCGCCGAAGGCTCGAGTTCAGGCGCTCGGAGAGTCGGTCCCGCATCGCAAACTCACGGTCCCGCATCCGATCCAGCTGATCGAGCGAACGATCTCTGGCGCGGAGCCGGATCCGCGCGGATCGCTCGAGCGCTCGCTCGACGATCTGCATCCGGTCGAGCGACATCCTGAATCGGTGAAAGTTCGCCAGGGGGCGACGGGAGAGGCGAAAGTCATCGCCCAGATGGGTCCAGACGCGCGCCCGGCGATCAGGCCACGGCGCGGTGCCGCTGAGCGGAGCTGCGCCGCCGGATTTTCGAGGTCGACCCGCTCACCTGCCCCCGGTGCCGTGGGCTGATGCGGATCGTCGCCGGGATCACCGATCCCGCGGTCATCGGCCAGATCCTCGCCCATCGAGCCCGGGCGCGCGAGCCGTCACAACGGTCGCGGAGTCCACCACGGCGCCGACGGCGCTCACCCACTCCGACCGCAGCCGCTCCTCCCCACCCGGAGTCCCGGGCCCCCTGGGCTCGGGGGCCGGGGGCGTGCCCGCATGTCCCGGAGGCGGCGG
>CAZHSO010000106.1:0-9492 GCA_964535105.1 uncultured Gemmatimonas sp. | reverse complement strand
GCGGTGAGGATCGGCACCACCATCAGCACGACCATCCACGACGAATGGACCAGCGTCTCCCCCAGCTTGGCGAGGTAGAGCCACACCCAGTCCACCGGCGCCGCCACCAGCATGTCCAGGTCCTTCGCGAGGAAGAACGTCGAGAGCGCCGTGACGAGATTGGAGAGAAGGAGGATGGCCGCGAACGCGAGCAGGGCCACCGCGAGCATCTTGCCAGCGAGCAGCGGTCCGATCTCTTCGACACCCTTGATGTAGCGGAGAACCCTGTACGCGAGGCCGAACACCGCCGTCCAGAAGCCGGCACCGAGGAGGAGGAGGAGCACCGCGCGCGCGCCGGCGCCCGAGCGCTGGTTTCGGAGTCCCGCGCGAAGGGTGCGCCACTTGGGGCCGAGGATCGCGAAGACCCCCGGCGCCCGGCCCAGGGCCTCAGCTCTCGAAAAGATCACTGAGCTCGCGCTCCGAGAGCCCACCGGTCAGCTTGAGGAAGAGCTCCTCCAGCGAGGCATCGCCCGAAGAAGTCTGCAATCGGAGCGCATCCATGGTGCCCTCGGCGGCGATATAACCCCCATGGACAATGGCGATGCGGTCGCACATCGCTTCCGCGATCTCCAGCGTGTGGGTGCTCATCAGCACGGTCCCGCCGCGCGTCACGAATTCACGAAGGAGGTCCTTGAGCAGCCGGGCGCTCTTGGGATCGAGGCCGACCATCGGCTCGTCCACCACGATCACATCGGGTCGATGCACCAGCGCGCTCGAGATGATGAGCTTCTGGCGCATTCCGTGGCTGTATGTCTCGGTCAGCTCATCCTTCCACGCGTCGAGCTCGAACAGCTCGAGCAGCTCGTCGATCCGGCGCTCGATGACCTTGCCGCCCTGACCGTAAAGCCCCGCCACGAAGCGAAGGAATTCCGCGCCGGTCAGCTTGTCGTACACAAAGGGGCGGTCGGGGATGAAGCCAAGATGCGCCTTCGCGACCATCGGCTGGGCCTGAATGTCGATACCGGCGATCCGGACGGTGCCCGAGGTGGGCCGCAGGATCCCCGCGATCATGCGCATCGTGGTGGTCTTCCCCGCGCCGTTCGGCCCGAGAAGACCGTACAGCTCGCCCTTCGGAATCGTCAGGTCGATTCCGGCCACGGCGGTGAACTTGCCGTAACGCTTGGTGAGTTGGCTCAGCTCGATCATCGAGGAGCCCGAATGGGCAAGAACCGCGCCGAGCCGGTGAAAAAGACCTGGGTGATGGGCCGGCTACTGCTCCCGATGGTCAGGCGGAGCAATGAGGCGGAGGCGGGGAAATGCCCGAAGCTGGGATCCGCCGCGATCCAGCGGCCCACCCAGAGCTCGGTCCAGGCATGGCCATAACTCCCCTCCGGGAAGACGGCGAGTCCTGTTACGACGCGCGCCGGGATTCGTTGCGCCCGCGCCATCGCGGCCAGGAGCCGGGCCTTCCCATCCGCGCTGCCGCGTCGCGCCCGCAGTGTGAAGACCGCCGTCCCCGATGCCGTGGATCCGGTGTCCGTTGCAATCTGCCGAGCGACCCAGCGGGTCAGGCGGCGCGCGCTGTCCTCCGCGGAGGCTGCGCCGGCGACGGCCCCACCTGCCGCTCGGGCAATGCCGCCGTCCCCGATCGGCATATCCCACGTCACGCCGAGCATGGAGGGCGGCGGGCCCTCCCCTGAATCGGGAGGGGTGGCGCGGGTGATCACAATCGTGTCGGACCCCCGCGTCCGCTGCCGGCCACCGTCGAGCGCGCGCGTGCCGCTCCACCGGGGGCTGCCCGAATCACTCCGGACCACGATGCCCCGTGCAGCCGCCAGGGTATCGGGTACCCGGCCGGTCGCGGTGAGCGTGCGCATTCCGGCAATCGACCGTCTCCAACTCTGGGGCTCGCTCCGGCGGCGCTGGCGGTAGTTGTCGCGCACGATCTCGAATGCCGATCGGCGCAGGGTGACTCCTCCGCCGGTTTCCTGGTGCACCAGCACGCCTCCCGCGTCCACCCAGCTCACCGTCGGCGCGCCGGTCGCGTCATGCTCGATGCGCCAGGCGCGGATCGTATCGGTCGTGGCTGGAACCCATTCGGCGCCGGCGGAATCCCAGACGGCGCTGTCGGACACGACGAAGCTGGATTCGGCGGTCACCCGAATCGAGACCTGGCCCGCGCTGCCGCCGCCCGCCAGGTCGATCATGGGCAGGGAAAATTCCGCACCGGTTCGGAGGCGGCCCGAGAACGCCACGCGAAAGGGGAGCGTGGCGGGGAGGATGTCGTCGGGGTGCACCGGCATTCGCGCCCGCCCCGCGACGCCGAGCGGCGCTTCGGTGTGCACCAGGCGCAGCGTGGAATCGGCGCCCACGTCGCCTTCGAGCCGCTCCTGGGGTCCGAGCCCGAGAGTGGCGAGGCTGACCCGCCGCAGGCGGAGCGACCGGGAGAGCGAGTATACCGCGCCGAGGGTCAGCTGCCCGGTTCCGTCGCCGCGTGGGACATCGAGAACGAGGAGCTCGCTCACCCGAACGCCATCCACCAGCGTATCGACGGTCAGATTAAGCTGGCCGATCTGCCGGCCGGCGGCATAGACGCCGAAGAATTGCGCGGCGGGCGCGAGGCGGGTCGTGCCGTCGCTGCGCTCGGCGTCCGCGCCCTTGGCGAATTCACGCCGCGCGAGCCAGGCGAGCATGACCGCCCATGAGAGCAGGATCAGTCTGCCGATGTTCCGGCGGGTGAGACCCAGCTCCATCAGGAGATCCCCGCCGAGCGGGCCCGCTGATGCATCGCCCGCGCGTCCTCGGTGCGGCCCATCCGGTCGAGCAGCCGTCCCATGAGCTTGTAGCTGCGGGGGAGCGTGGGCGCGAGCAGAGCGGCGCGCTCCAGGGTCCGGAGGGCGCCGGGGAGATCTCCGACGCTGTGCAGCGCCTCACCCAGGTAGTAGGTCGCGTCGGGGTCGTCGGGCGCCCAGTGCAACGCCTCCCGGAGCGCGTCTGCGGCCTCCGCGCCGAGGCCGCGGCGGAGAAGCGCGAGCCCGAGGTGCCGGTGCGCCGGCGCATAACCCGCGCGCTGCCGGATCGCGTCGCGCAGATCCCGCTCCGCTTCGGCGGTGCGGCCGCGGCGGGCCAGGATGGCCCCGCGACGGACCAGAATGGGGACCGGATCGGACGCGTCGGCGAGCGCCACGGTCAGCTCCTCCATCGCGATCTCCGGTTCGTCGCCGTCGTCGAGCAGCTCGGCGAGGAATGCCCGCACCTCGGCGTTGCGGGGGGAGTCAGCGAGGTGGCGCCGCAGGAGGAGGAGGGCGTCGAGCCGGCGTCCCAGGGCGACCAGCTCGCGAGCCTGGCGGGGGACGCGGGTCGCTTCGGGCTCGAGTTCCGTGGCCGAGTCGGCGAGGACAAGGCCTTCGATGTCCGCGCCAAACGGCCGGAGCCAGGGGATCTCGTCGGAAACCGGTCCGATCGCCTCGCCTTCGAGATCCGCGCGATCGAAGCCCTCCTCCGCGAAATCCTCCGGGTCGGGAGAGCGGGCGGTGCGGAGGCGGCGCATGACGAAAACTAACCGGGGAGTGGCGAGTCGCGAGGAGCGAGGAGGGAAAGGCTTTTCCGCTTCGCTCCTCGCCCTTCGCTCTTCGCCAGTTGAATGCTATCCCCCGCCCCGATACGTTTCCTTTCTTATGTCCGAAGAATTCCTCCGTGTCCGCGGGGCCCGCGAGCACAACCTCAAGAACATCTCGGTTGCGATACCCCGGAACCGCCTCACCGTCATCACCGGCCTCTCCGGTTCCGGCAAATCCTCGCTCGCATTCGACACGATTTATGCCGAAGGGCAGCGGCGCTACGTCGAATCGCTCTCCGCGTACGCCCGGCAATTCCTCGGGCTCATGGAAAAACCCGACGTGGACGGCATCGAAGGTCTCTCCCCGGCGATTTCCATCGAGCAGAAGTCGACCGGACACAATCCGCGTTCGACGGTCGGCACCGTCACCGAGATCTACGACTACATGCGCCTGCTGTGGGCGCGCGCGGGCGTCCCGCACTGTCCCAACGACGGCAGCCCCGTCGCCCGCCAGAGCGCGAGCCAGATCACCGAGACGGTGCTGGGCTGGCCCGCCGAAACGCGAATCGAGGTGCTGGGGCCGATGGTGCGCGGGCGGAAGGGCGAATTCAAGGAGCTGTTCGAGGATTTGCGGAAGCGCGGCTTCGTTCGGGTGCGGGTCGATGGGGAGACCTACGACCTCAATGCGGTTCCGACCCTCAACCGGCGGCACAATCACGACGTCGCGGTGGTCGTGGACCGGCTCGTGGTGCGCCCCGAGGACCGGAGCCGGCTCAACGACTCCATCGAAACCGCGCTCAAGGTGGCGGAGGGGACCGTCGAAGTCGTTCGCCACACTGCGTCCAGCCGTCCGGCCGCCCAGCCGACCAGCGTCCTGTTCTCCGAGCGCTTCGCCTGTCCGAAATGCGGCCTCTCGCTCCCGGATCTGGAGCCGCGGCAATTCTCCTTCAACTCGCCGTTCGGCGTGTGCAGCGAGTGCCACGGTCTCGGCACGCGGCGGGAAGTCAACGCCGCGCTCATCCTCGGCGATCCCAGCATCTCGATTCTCGAGGGTGTGGTCCTGCCCTGGGGCGAGCCCTCGGGATACCTGCGCAAGGCGGTGCTCCCCACGCTGGCCAGGACCTTCAAGTTCGACCTGAACGTCCCCTGGAGCGGGCTCGGCGAGCAGGCGAGGGACGTGCTGCTCAACGGCGCGCCCGGCCGGGTGTTCCGGTTCGGCGGCGACGGCGCGCGCGGCCGCGCCGAGTACGAGACCGAGTGGGAAGGCATCCTGCGCAATGTCGAGCGCCGCTACCACGAATCGAGCAGCGACGCCGTCCGGGGGCAGCTCGAGGAATTCCTGATCGAGATGCCCTGCCGCGCCTGCAAGGGACGGCGACTCAAGCCGGAGAGCCTTTCGGTGCTGCTCGCCGGGCGAAACATCGGTGACGTCGTCGACATGCCGGTGGACGACGCGCTCGCGTGCTTCGACGGCATCCCGGTCGGGCGCGGCGTGGCAGGTGGCGTCGATCCCGAGATTGCCGGCCCGATTCTCAAGGAAATTCGCGACCGGCTCGTCTTCCTCCGCGACGTCGGCCTCGAGTACCTCACGCTCGGGCGGAGCGCGGGCACCCTGTCCGGCGGCGAGGCGCAGCGGATCCGCCTCGCCACCCAGATCGGCTCCCGCCTGGTCGGTGTCCTCTACGTGCTGGATGAGCCGAGCATCGGGCTGCACCAGCGGGACAACGTGCGGCTGCTCGGCACCCTCCGCGAGCTCCGCGACCTCGGCAATACCGTCATCGTGGTGGAGCACGACGAGGATACCATCCGGGCCGCCGATCATGTGATCGACCTGGGGCCGCGCGCGGGGAATCAGGGCGGCGAGGTGATGGCGGAGGGAACCATCGATACCATCCTCGCGCACCCCACCTCGCTCACCGCCCGCTATCTCCGCGGCGAGCTCCGCGTTCCGGTGCCCTCGGGCCGGCGGGCGCGGGATCCCCGGCGGCTGCTGCGTCTCGTCGGCGCCCGCGCGAACAATCTGCGAAACCTCACCGTCGAGATCCCGCTCGGGATGTTCGTCGCCGTCACCGGCGTCTCAGGCTCCGGCAAATCGACCCTCATCACCGACCTGCTCTACGCCTCGCTTGCGCGGCACTTCTATCGGGCGCGCGTGGTTCCCGGCGCTCACGACCGGATCGAGGGCCTGGAGCATATCGACAAGGTGATCGACATCGATCAGAGTCCCATCGGCCGCACCCCCCGGTCGAACCCCGCCACCTACACCGGTCTCTTCACCCCGATCCGGGAGCTCTTTGCCCAGCTGCCGGAGGCGAAGATGCGCGGGTACGGTCCCGGCCGCTTTTCCTTCAATGTGAAAGGCGGGCGGTGCGAGGCCTGCGAGGGCGACGGACTGGTCAAGATCGAAATGCATTTTCTCCCTGACGTCTACGTCCCCTGCGAGGTCTGCAAGGGGCGGCGGTACAACCGGGAGACGATGGAGGTGCGCTACCGGGGCCGGAGCATCGCCGAAGTGCTCGATCTCACCGTCGCCGACGCGCTGGAATTCTTCAGCGCCCAGGGGCGCATCAAGGAAAAGCTCGAGCTGCTGAATGACGTCGGGCTCGGGTACCTCCACCTCGGCCAGTCCGCCACGACGCTGTCCGGCGGCGAAGCGCAGCGGGTCAAGCTGGCCACCGAGCTGGCCAAGCGCGATACCGGCCGCACCCTCTACATCCTCGACGAGCCGACCACGGGCCTCCACTTCGAGGACGTTCGGCTGCTGCTCGAGGTGCTCCACCGTCTCGTCGACAAGGGCAACAGCGTGATCGTCATCGAGCACAATCTCGATGTGATCAAGACCGCGGACTGGGTGATCGACCTCGGCCCCGAAGGAGGCGCCAAGGGGGGATTGGTGGTGGCGCAGGGTACCCCGGAGCAGGTGGCTCGCGCGAGAGGAAGTCACACGGGGGAGTTTCTCGCGCGGGCGCTTTCGGGCGCTCAGCTCACCGCTCACCACCTCGGGCTGTCACCCTGAGCGACGCGAAGGGGCGAGTCTCACCCCCGGGCTCAAGTGGGACTCGCCCGGGTGACTCACGCGATTGTCACCCTTAGCGTGACAGCAGGCAGTTCCCGCTCACCGCTCACCGCTCACCGCTCACCGCAGTAGATTCCTCCCACACCCAAACCGCGAGGCATCCATGACCTACGATGCGATCGTGGAGCTGCTCGATTACGCCGGCGGGCACGACCAGGTCGTGCGCATCACCACCACTGGAAATCAGCACGTGACCGGGGTCCCGACCAGCGTCGATACTCATCCCACCGCGCTCGAAGTTTTTCTCCGTCCTGTCGGCGCCGACGAGACCGAAATCGCTGTCAGGCTTACAGATATCCAGGCGGTGGAACTTACCTAGGCGCGTCTTGTTCCGTTGTGAAACATTCTGGAACATGGTACCGTACAGGTAGATCGAACCGACGGCAGGCGCTCGGCCAACCAGCAGTCCAGCCGCCCAGCCGTCCCAAGATCTGAGGCAGCGATGAATCCCGGCGGCATGGCGATGGAGACCCAGGAGCGGCTCGACTTCACCGAGCGGATTATCGCCGGCGGACCCAAGGGGGCCTGAGTGATGTTGCAACAGGGAATTCCGGGTGAGGCGATTCCCCTGATGGGGATGCTGACCGGCATCGTGAGCATGGTCCTGATCGCGTTCACCGTGGTGAAGGTGGCCCAGAGCCAGGTCGGGCAGGCCATCGCGCGCCGCATCTCCGGGAAGACCGGTCCGGTGGACGACGAGCTGCGAAACGAGCTGCTGGATCTGCGGGAACATGTGGGGAACCTGGAGCAACGGCTGGCGGAGAGCGAAGAGCGCATCGACTTCACCGAGCGCCTGCTCGCGCAGCGCGGCGAACCCGAGCGTCTCGAGGCAAAGGCCCCCCATGCTGCAAGTTGATCCCGAAGGCATTCTCGCCATCATTTTCATCTTCGGGGGCGGTACGCTCTTCCTGCTCGCCGTGAGTCCGGTTGGGAAGGCGATCGCCGACCGCATCCGGCACGGCACCCAGCCGCTCGGCTCCGGCCCCGATCCCGAAGTGCTGAACGAGCTCGAGCATCTCCGCATCGACGTCACCGAGCTGCAGGAACGGGTCGATTTTGCCGAGCGGTTATTGTCGCAGAAGCAGGCGACGGGACAGGTGCCGGGGGGAGGTGGTCCCTCGTGATGATCCAGACGCCGGCGCCGCTTCCCCCGCTCCTTCCCGGGCCCGATCCGAATCTCATCGTCGAGCGGGTGCAGGAATCGGTGATGATGGTGCTCGTCCTGATCGCCTTTACCATCGTGGCGATCAAGGTCTTCGGGCCCCTCGCCCGCGCCTGGGCTCGCAAGCTCGAGGGCAAGGTCGGCGATCCCGGGCTCCGGGCCGAAGTGGATCATCTCCGCGACCAGATCGGAGAGATGGACGGGCTTCAGAGTCGGGTGCAGGAGTTGGAGGAACGGGTCGAATTCGCCGAGCGGCTGCTCAGTCAGAAGCGCGATCAGGATCTGCTCCAGCGGGGTGGAGGGCTCTGATCCGATGAGCTGGCTGCGCAAGAATCTCGGCCTCGACGGATTCGATCTGGTCATCCATGTGGGGCTGACCTGCATGCTGATCGCCCTTGTCGCAATGTCGAACGGTCCGGAGGAGATGTTCCCGGTCATCACCGGTCTCTCGATGCTCGTGTTGGCCATCCGGCGCCGGTTCGCGCTGAAGTCGGGCGTCAGAACCGGGCTCACGACTGGTGAAATGGCAGCGGAGCGCATCGCCGAGCTGGAAGAGCGAATGGCCGAGCTCGAGGTGCAGCAGGGGCAGGTGGCCGAGCTGGCGGAGCGCCTGGACTTTGCCGAGCGGCTCCTGGCGCTGGCACCGCCGGAGCGGGTGCCGCCGCGGGGAGATCCGGAATGAGGATGCGCATGGGCGACCCGGGGGAGTTCGCCATGTTCCTCGCCATCGGGAGCGTGCTCGTCACGATGCTGATCGGACCGATCGGCCAGGCCATCGCGCGCCGTATCTCGCGTGGAAAAGGGGACCCGGCGACGGGCCTCACCACCGGCGAGATGACTGCGGAGCGGGTCGCTGCGCTGGAGGATCGCATCGCGGAGCTGGAAGCGGAGCGGGGCCAGCTCGAGGAGCGGCTTGATTTCGCGGAGCGGATGCTGACGCGAGGTGCGCCCGAGCTGCGCGAGGTGGGACCCGGGCAGGCGGCCCGGCAATAGCCGGACCGATAGCCGATAGCGCTTAGCTCTGAACCGCGGCACTACTAGATTTGGAGAAACACGGCGTCCACGAGGTAACGATGGTCACACGCGAAGACATTCAGTCCTATCTCGACCGGGTCGAAGGCGGGACCGCCGAGACGACCGAGGTGGAACCCGGACTCTGGCGGGCCAAGACCCAGTCTGGAGCCGAAGTCGTGGTGCACTACGCCCCGCCGGTGGCGATTCTGCGGATGCGGGTGATGGAGCCACCGGCCAGTGATGCGAGACGGAGTGGCCTCTATCGCCAGCTCCTGGAGTTCAACGCCCGGGATCTGGTACACGGATCCTACGGGCTGGAGGGCGAGCACGTGGTCCTCACCGACGCGCTCGAGCTGGCCGATCTGGACTACACGGAGTTCGAGGCGAGCTGGGATTCCCTGACGCTCGCTCTCGCCTCCCATCTGAGCGCGCTCGCGCCGTACCGCGAAAGGTAGAGCTGATGGGGATCTTCGATCGCTTCTCGACGATGCTCAGGTCGAACATCAACGACCTGATCTCCCGGGCTGAAAACCCGGAGAAGATGCTGAACCAGCTGATCATGGACATGAAGTCCAACCTGGCCAAGGCGAAGCAGGAAGCCGCCGCGGCCATTGCGGACGAGAAAAAGCTCCAGGCGGACGCCGAGGCGCTCAAGAAGCAGGCGGAGGACTGGGAGCGCCGAGCCATGCTGGCGGTGCAGGA
>CAZHSO010000105.1:7408-9664 GCA_964535105.1 uncultured Gemmatimonas sp. | reverse complement strand
ATCGCGCGGTGGGGAGGCGAGTGGACACCTCGCCCACCACTCCGTACCTTCGAGCCACCACTCCGTACCTTCGAGCGGGAGAAGGAAATCCCTATTCGTCGAAGAGGGACTACCGCTTCGCTCTTCGCTCTTCGTTATTCGCTATAGAAAGTCTCTCCGGTGCGACCACATTCCACGAGAACCGGTGCGGGGGTAAACCGCGGCCCGTGGGCGAGCGCCAGACTCTCGAGCTGGCGCACCACCTCGGCCGCGCCCAGCGTGTCGATGTAGCGGAGAGGGCCGCCGCGGAACGGTGGATACCCGATGCCGAAAATCGCGCCGATGTCGCCATCGCGGGCCGAGCGGATGACCCCTTCTGCGGCGGCGAGCGCGGCCTCGTTGAGCATAATGTACACCAGCCGCCGCTCGACCTCGGCCTTGTCCACCGAAGCGACCGGACGCACGCCGAGCAGGCGGTACGCTTCCGGATCGGGATCGGTCTTGTGGCCGTCGTGGTAGGCGTAGAACCCCTTGCCCGCTTTTCGCCCGAGCCGCCCCGCTTCCACCATCTTTGCAATGCCGGGACCCGGAGTCATCCGGTCACCAAAGGCCGCGTGCATGACACCGCTCGCCTTGACGGCCACGTCGATGCCCACTTCATCGAGGAGCGCGATCGGGCCGACCGGAAAACCGAATCCGGTCATGATCCGGTCGATCACTTCGATCGGCGTGCCTTCGGCGAGGAGAAGTCCCGCCTCGTTCAGGTAGGGGGACAGAATGCGATTGACCCAGAACCCGGGGCGGTCCTGCACCACAATGACCGTTTTCCCCATCCGGCGTCCGAACTGCACCGCGGTCGCGATCGCATCGGGCGAGGTCCGGCCGGTGGGTATGACCTCGAGCAGCGGCATCTTCTCCACCGGGGAGAAGAAGTGCATCCCGAGCATGCGCTCCGGATGCCGGGCTCCCTCCGCGATGCTGCCAATCGGAATGGTCGAGGTGTTGCTCGCGACCACCGCGCCCGGGGGAACGACTCCCTCGACCTCCGCCATCACCGTGCGCTTGACGTCCAAATCCTCGAAGACCGCTTCGATGACGACGTCGGCGCGCTCGAAGCCGTGCCAGCTGCCGGTGCCCGAGAGGAGCGCCGACTTCCGCTCGAACTCCTGCCGGGTGATCCGCCGCCGGGTGAGCTGGCCCTTGAGAATGTCGATCGCCGACTTGAGCCCTTTGCCCACACGCGGGAGATCGGCGTCCTTCAGGCGCACCTCGACACCGGCCTGCGAGACAGCGGTGCCGGCAATGCCGGCCCCCATGAATCCGGAGCCCACCACGCCGAGGCGGCGCACGGGACGCGGTGTCGCGGTGCCGGGCGTGACGCCATCGTCCTTCTTGAGCGCGGTCGTCGCGAAGAAGATGCGCACGAGGTTTCGCGACACCGGTCCCACCGCCAGCTCGCCGAAGAGCTCCGCCTCCCGGCCGAGCCCCGCCTCGATTCCGCGATTGAGGCCGGTCTTCACGGCCTCGATCGCGGCGAGCGGCGCCGGATAGTGGCCGCCGGTCTTCTTGAGCACGGCCTTCCGCGCCATGCTGAAGACCAGCGCGCGCCCGACCGGATTTCTCTCGAGCAGGAGACTGCCGCGCGCGGGACGGAAGGGGACGCCCTCTCGAGCGATCCGGTCCGCCGCGGCGAGCGCGGTCCCCTTGAGGATGCTCTGGGGAACCAGCTCATCCACCATGCCAAGCTTGAACGCCTTCGCGGCGCGCTCGGTCTTGCCGGCGAGGATGATGTCGAGCGCGGCGCGCACCCCGATCAGGCGCGGGAGCCGCTGGCATCCCCCCGCCCCGGGAAGAATGCCGATCTGCACCTCGGGCAATCCGATGACGGTCTTGGGGGAATCGGTGGCGACGCGCCAGGCGCAGGCGAGTGACAGCTCGCATCCGAGCCCGACGCATGCGCCGTGAATGGCGACCACGATCGGCTTGGGAAAACGCTCCAGGCGGTTGATCATCTCCTGCCCGGCGCGGGCGAGCGCGGTGCCCTCTTCCGCCGAGGTGATGCGGGTGAACTCCTGGATATCGGCGCCCGCCACGAAGTTTTCGGTTTTGCCGGAAAGGAGCACCACCGCGCGGGCCGCGGGATCGTCCCGGATCTGCCCCAGCAGCGCCTCGAATTCCTCGATGATCGGGGTACCGAGCATGTTCACCGATTCACCCGGGACGTCGAGGGTGAGGAGGGCGATGCCGTCGGTTTGGCTCAATGAGAAAGCGGTCATT
>CAZHSO010000105.1:0-7308 GCA_964535105.1 uncultured Gemmatimonas sp. | reverse complement strand
GTCGAGGGTGAGGAGGGCGATGCCGTCGGTTTGGCTCAATGAGAAAGCGGTCATTGTCGGTACAGGGGTTGGGAGCTGGGGGATGGGGGTTGGGGTGGGGTCGTTCCCGAACCCCCAACTCCCAACTCCCAACTCCCACAGCGATAACGCCTCATAGCCGCTCCAAGACCATCGCGAGCCCCATTCCGCCTTGCGCGCAGATCGATATCAGTCCGAACTGGACGTCGCGCCGCCGCATTTCATTGGCGAGCGTCGTCACCAGACGCGCGCCGGTCGCCCCGAAGGGATGCCCGATCGCGATAGAGCCGCCCAGGACGTTGGTCCTGGACCAGTCGACTTCGCCCACCGGCGCCGGGCGACCCAGCTTTTCGGCCCACGCTTTGGACCCCCACGCCTGCACGTTGGAGAGCACCTGCGCGGCAAAAGCTTCGTGAATCTCCACGAGCCCGAGATCCTTCCAGGTGATTCCCGCACGGTCGAGCGCTTTGGGGACCGCGTAGGCCGGTCCCATGAGGAGCTGCCATCCCGGGTCCACCGCGGCCACGGCGTAGCTCCTGATGGTGGCGAGCGGGCGGTACCCCAGCGCGCGCGCCTTGTCCTCCGACATGAGGAGGACCGCGGCGGCGCCGTCGGTCAGCGGCGATGCGTTTCCTGCGGTGACCGATCCGTAGCGACGGTCGAACACCGGCTTGAGCTGCGTGAGCGCTTCGAGGCTCGTGTCGCTGCGGATCCCGTTATCGCTGGTTGTGACCTCGTCCATGCCCGCGCCGCCGAACCATGGCACGATCTCGGCGGTCAATCGCCCATCGGCTGTCCCCCCGGCGGCGCGCTGGTGACTCATCAGGGCGAGCCGGTCCTGCGCGTCGCGGGAGATCCCGTTCTCCTTGGCCATCTTCTCGGCGGACTGCCCCATCGACTCGTCGGTGGAGGGCTCGGCGATTGCGGGCGTCACCGGCACCAGATCCTTCAGCCGGACCTTGGAAAACACCGCCAGACGCTGTCCCAGCGATTTGGCCTTGCTCGCCGCCATCAGCGTCTGGCTCATGCGCCGGGAGTGCAGAATCGGAATATCCGACAGCGATTCGACTCCCCCTGCCAGCACGACGTCGGCATTGCCGAGGAGAATCTGATCGTGGGCGTTGGTGATGGACTGGCCCGCGGAGGCGCAGGCGCGGTTGAGGGTATAGGCGGGGATGGTTCGGGGAAATTGGGGAAGCAGGGAAACTTCCCGGGCCACATTCGGGGCGAGCACCGAGGAAATCACCTGGCCGAAGACGATCTCGTCCACCTCGCGCCCGTCGAGATTCGTGCGATAGAGCAGCTCCCGCGCGGCATGCCGAGCCATCTGCACCGCCGTGGCCTCGCGGAGAACCGTTCCGCTCCTGGCGAACGGCGTGCGGAGACCGGCGACGATCACCGGCCGGCGGCGGGAGGAAAACAGATCGAGGCTCAGACTCGGTTACTTTCGATGCGCCAGTACGCTCGCCATTGCGCTCCAGCGCGCGTCGTCCACCGCCTCGACCACTTCGCGTCCGTGCACCACCACGAGTGGCAGCACCAGCCGCAACAACTCACCGGAGCGGAGGAGATGCGTGTCGTTCGAAGGGCCCCAGCCGAACGCCTTCTGCGCCTCGAGGAAGGTTTCGAGAAAGAGGAGACCACCGGGCGCCACGGCATTCACAATGTCGGGCATCCTGGCGCGGTCGAGGTAATTGAAGACCAGCACGGCGTCGAAGGTCCCGACGTCGGGGAGCCCCTTGGACAGGTCGGCCTCGACCCACTTCACCTCGACGCCGCGGGAACGGGCCTCCTTCCGGCCGGCATCGAGGTTCGCCGCTTTCTTGTCGACCGCGGTCACCTTGGCGCCCAGCGACGCGGCCGCGAGGGCATGCCGTCCCGATCCGCAGGCGAGGTCGAGCACACGACTCCCCGCGCGGATTCTGTTGGCATGCCACGCAAACCAGCTGCTGGGTCGCTCGATTTCGGTCACGTCGGGAGACTCGGGGTAAACTCCTAACACATGACTCCTTCGGTTCGCGCGTCGCTCGGAGAGCTGAGCGCGGGATACTTCGATCTGCTCGTCATCGGCGGCGGCGTTACCGGCGCGGGCATCGCGCGTGAAGCCAGCCTCCGCGGCTTCAAGACCGCCCTGGTCGAGGCGCGGGACTTCGGGGAAGGAACCAGCTCACGCTCGAGCCGTCTGATCCACGGGGGGCTCCGCTACCTGGAGCAGGGGCGCCTCCGCCTCGTCTTCGAGGCGCTCAGGGAGCGGAAGATCCTCCTCCGCCTCGCCCCCCACCTGGTCCGATCCCTCCCCTTCCTCGTCCCCGTCTTCCGGGGCGACCGGGTCCCCCGCTGGAAGGTTTCGGCGGGGCTGGTCCTGTACGACCTTCTGGCCGCGGGGGGTAATGTGCGCCGCCACAGGACGCTGGGCAAGCGAGCCCTGCTCGAGGCCGAGCCGCTGTTACGGGAACGCGGCTTGACAGGAGGGGGTCTTTACTACGATGCCCAGTGCGACGACGCCCGCCTGACCATCGCCACCGTGCGGGCGGCGGCAATGAGCGGGGCCGGGGTGGCCAACCATATGCGGGTGACAGGGCTCATCCGGACGGTGACCGGGATGACCGGCGCCTACCTCAGGGATGAGGTGACCGGAGAGACCGGCGAGGTACGGGCTCATCTGGTGGTGAACGCGACGGGGCCGTGGGCCGACGGCGTCCGCCGGCTCGAGGATCCCCGTGCCGAGCCCCTGCTCCGGCTGACGAAGGGCGTTCACGTCGTGGTGCCCCGGGCCCGGATCGGCCACCGGCACGCGATCATCTTCACCAGCCCGGTGGACGGCCGGGTGATGTTCGTGCTCCCCTGGGGAGAGTGGAGCTACATCGGAACCACCGACACCGATACCACCGAGGCACCGGACCAGGTCGCCGCGAGCGAGGCGGATGTCGTCTATCTCCTCCGCTCGGCCAATGCGCTCTTCCCCGGAGCCCGCCTGGGGAAGGAGGATGTGACCGCGACCTGGGCCGGGATCCGGCCCCTTCTGGCCGCCGATCCGGACGCGCCGGCCTCTTCGATCTCACGGGAGCATCGCATCGTCCGCGGACCGGGAGGCGTGCTCACCATCGTGGGCGGGAAGCTCACCACCTGGCGCAGCATGGCGGCCGAGCTGGTGGATCGGGTCGAGAACATTCTGGGCCACGAGCATCACGGCCGTGGGAAGGCGCTGAGCCGGGTGCAGCCCCTCCCGGGAGGCGACGCCGCCGTTACCGACGCGTTCCGCGCGGAAGGACTCGAGACCGGGCTCTCTCCCGCCACCGTGGACCATCTGCTCACCCACTTCGGCTCCGAGACGCCGGCGATCTATGCCCTCTGCCGCGAGCGGCCCGGGCTCACCGAGCCGGTGCACCCGGGGCACCTGGCGATCGGCGCGGCGGTGCTGCATGCCGTACGGCGGGAGCTCGCTCTCAGAGTGGACGACGTGCTCTCGCGCCGTCTCCATCTCACCACCGAGACGGCCGACCGAGGCGACGCGGCGGTGGAAACGGTGGCCGCGCTCATGGCGGAGGAGCTCCGGTGGACACCCGATGTCACGGCGGAGGAGATCCACCGCGCCCGCGATGCTATGCTCGCAGGAAGCCGCTGGCGAGGATTATCTTAGGGCATGGGACGCTCCATCGATCCGAACGTGTTCGAGACCGCGAACGCCGGGTTTGCCCAGGCGCTGTACGAGGAATACCTCCGCGATCCCGGCTCGGTGGCGCCGGAATGGCGGCAGTTGTTCGAGAGCGGGAGGGTGGGGGAAATTCCCGCGCCGAATGGCGATGGGAAAAGGGCGGCTGGGGTGCCAGCCGTCGGCCGTCAGCCTTCAGCCGTCAGCCTTCAGCCGTCAACACCCGCCAATGCAACCCTGATCAAAGGTCCCGCGGCAAAACTCGTCCAGAATATGGCCGAAAGCCTGGCCGTCCCCACCGCCACGACCTTTCGCGAAATCTCCGTCAGGGCATTGGAAGCGGCACGAGCCCGCTTCAATACCGATCTCAAAGCCGCCGGCCGCACCGAAAAGGCCTCCTTCACCCATTTCATCGCCTGGGCGCTGGTGCAGGCTGCCAAGCAGCATCCGGTCATGGGTAATTCTTTCGCGATGATCGGCGGGGCGCCGCACCGCATCACCCCGGACGGCATCCACCTCGGTCTCGCGGTGGACGTCGAACGCAAGGATGGAACCCGCGGGCTGGTCGTGCCGGTGCTCAAGCACGCCGAGACGATGGGATACGCGGAATTCCAGGCCGCGTACGATACGCTGGTCGAGAAAGCGCGCACCAACAAGCTGATGCCGGACGATTTCGCCGGCGGCTCGATGACGCTGACCAATCCGGGGGGGCTCGGTACCGTTGCCTCGGTGCCCCGTCTTATGGCGGGTCAGGGCAGCATCATCGCCGTGGGAGCCATCGGGTATCCGCCGGAGTTCGCGACCAGTTCGCCGGACACCATCGCCCAGCTCGGATTGAGCAAGGTGATGACGATCACGAGCACCTACGATCACCGGGTGATTCAGGGGGCGGAGTCGGGGGCGTATCTGCGCACCGTTGAGGGTCTGTTGTCCGGTGGGGAAGGGTTTTACGAGGGGATCTTTGCAGCGTTCGGATTGGGGGCTGGGAACTGGGAGCTGGGGGTTGGGGGGGCTCTAGGCGCTTCAGTTACGAAGGCGGTCCCCAACACCCAGCTCGAGCACGTCGCCGCGGCCATGGCCCTCGTCAAGGCCCACCGCACCCACGGCCATCTCGCTGCACGGCTCGATCCGCTCGGCAGCGAGCCGGAGGGCGATCCGTCGCTCGACCCCGTGTCGCTCGGATTGACCCCCGAGGTCATGGTCACGATTCCCGCCGCGATTCTCCGTATCGCGGTCCCCGGCGCGACACTCGCCGAAGCGCTGCCAAACCTTCAAGCGACCTACTGCGGCACCATCGCCTACGAAGTCGAGCACGTGAGCGATCACAAGCAGCGGGTCTGGCTGCGGGAAGTCATCGAATCGGGCGCGCATCGAACGCCGATGACGAAGGAAGAGCGGATCGCACTGCTCGACCGTCTGATCGCCGTAGAGTCGTTCGAGCGCTTCCTCCACAAGGCCTATCTCGGCCAGAAGCGCTTCTCCATCGAGGGCGTGGACCTGCTGGTGCCGATGCTCGACCTGGTGCTGGAGCTTTCGGCCGACCAGGGCGCCCGCGAAGTGGTGGTAGGCATGGCCCATCGCGGACGCCTCAACGTCCTCACCCACAACGTCTGCCGTCCCGAGGTCACCATCTTCGCGGAGTTCGAGGGCGGCAGGAAGGTGGAGGGAGGATTTGCCGACCCAGGCGACGGGACCGGCGACGGCACCGGCGACGTGAAGTACCACCACGGTGCAGAGGGCGCGTATAGGACGCGCTCGGGCAAGGCGATCACCGTCGCCCTGGCCCACAATCCGAGTCATCTCGAATTCGTGGGGCCGGTCGTCGGCGGACGCGCGCGCGCGCGGCAGACCACGCGCCGCGGCCAGGAGGCGTTCCAGGACCCGTCGATCGCCGTGCCGGTGGTCATTCATGGCGACGCGGCCTTCGCCGGTCAGGGAGTGGTGGCCGAGACGCTCAACCTGGGCGCCCTCCCCGGGTACCGCGTGGGCGGCACCATTCATCTCATCACCAACAACCAGGTCGGCTTCACAACCGACATGCTGGACGCTCGCTCCACCCGGCACGCGAGCGACATGGCGAAGGGCTTCGACATCCCGATCATCCACGTGAATGCCGACGACGCGGAAGCCTGTCTCGCGGCGACACGGCTGGCGGTGATGTACCGGGAAGAATTCCATCGCGACGTCTTGATCGATCTGGTGGGCTACCGGCGCTGGGGACACAACGAGGGGGACGAGCCGGCGTACACCCAGCCGATCATGTACGAGCGGATCCGCTCGCACCCTTCCGCGCGGGAGATCTACGCCGCGGCGCTCGCCACGGAAGGCGTGCTCACCGCGGAGGAAGCGGACGCGCGGTACGCGAGGGCGTACGAGCGACTGGTCGAGATTCAGCAAGGGTTCAAGGCCAGCCCGGCTAAGGCGGCTCCGGCGCAGCCGGCGCCCGCCAAATTGGTGCCTGGGGAAACGGTGGAGACCGCGGTGCCGGCACAGCAGCTCATTGCGCTCAACGACCAGCTCCTGGCGGTTCCCGCCGGCTTTACGCCGAACCCGAAGCTGATGAAGCAGCTGGAGCGCCGCCGCGGCGCGCTCGAACCGGACGGTGGCATCGACTGGGGCCACGCCGAAGCGCTGGCGCTCGCTTCGCTCCTGACCGAAGGCGTCCCGATCCGCCTCACCGGCCAGGATACCGAGCGGGGCACCTTCAGCCACCGGCACTTCGTGCTGCACGACGCCGTCACCGGCGCCACGGTCACGCCGATTCAGCGACTTCCCGGCGCGCTCGCGACGTTCGAGGTCTGGAACAGCCCGCTCTCGGAGCTGGCGACACTGGGTTTCGAATACGGATTTGCGACCGCGGCATCGGACTCACTGGTGCTCTGGGAAGCGCAATACGGCGACTTCATCAACGGCGCCCAGGTGATTGTCGATCAGTTCATGGCGGCGGGGTTGTCCAAGTGGGGGGTGACCAACCGGCTGACGCTGCTGCTCCCCCACGGATACGAAGGTGGAGGACCGGAGCACTCGAGCGCGCGGGTCGAGCGGTTCTTGCAGCTCGCCGCCGAGGGCAACATCCGGGTGGCCAACTGCACCACGCCGGCGCAGTACTTCCACTTGCTGCGCCGCCAGGCGCGCCGGAACCGGGTGCGGCCACTGGTGATCTTCACGCCGAAGAGCCTGCTCCGGCTGCCGCAGGCCGCGTCGAATCTGAACGACCTCACGAGCGGCAGCTTCCGTCCGGTGCTCGACGACGCCGATCCCGGGGTGCAGCAGCGCGCGGCAGTGGTCGAGCGCATCGTGTTGTGCACCGGGAAAATCTTCTACGATCTGCTGGCGGAAGCCGCCAGGCTCGGCGACCGCCGCCCGGCGCTGGTCCGGATCGAAGGTCTGTACACGTTTCCAGAAGATGCCGTTCGCGCGGTGCTGGCCAGGTATCCCAGCGCGAAGGACATCGTCTGGGCGCAGGAAGAGCCGCGCAACATGGGGGCGTGGGCCTACATCGCGCCCCGACTCGGCGCCCTGTTACCGGCGGGCTCCTTGCTCGGCTACGCGGGGCGGCCGGAGCGGGCGAGTCCCGCCGAGGGCTACCCCAAGGCGCACTCGGCGGAGCAGGGACGGATTGTGGCGGAGGCGCTGGG
>CAZHSO010000104.1:0-9756 GCA_964535105.1 uncultured Gemmatimonas sp. | reverse complement strand
ATCGACTCGCGCGTGCGGCCAGCCATTTGACAGACTTCGGAGCCTAAGCTTCATTAGAGCGGTGCGATCGCCCGTGTGGCTCCTCGCCGGCTTCGGGGTGTTCCTCGCGCTGCTGGGCTATTTGCTCGCCTCGTCGTTGACCCGTCGACAGGTGCCCACTTTTAGGGTCCGGGAGGTTGTCACGTGGCGTGCAGGTCGGGGACCGGACACGCTCACGGTGGACGCGAGCGAATCGGGCCGATGGCGCTTCGTCGATCTCGACCGCGGGCGAGTGGTTGCGCCGCCCGATACCGCTGGCTGGGATCTGGCGCTCCGGCGCTTCCACCTGATCGCGTCCGGCGCGATTGCCGACGCCGGCCGGATCTCCTTCGACAATCTGGCGCAGCCCCCGGTCGTAGGCTTTGTGGGCAACACCCTCGGTACGGATACCACCAACGCCGCCATCGGGCGCTGGTATTCTTACAGTATGCTGTCGCATCTCCTGGTGCCGAGAGGTCATCTGTACGTCGTGCGAACCAGCCGGGGACGCTTCGCCAAGCTCGAGCTGCTCAGCTATTACTGTCCCGGGCTCCAGGCCGGGTGCCTCACGTTCCGCTACGCCTTTCTCGAATGAGCATGGAGTCCCGGTGTCCCTTGTCTGTCTGAGTATCACCCACCACACGGCGCCGGCGGCGCTGCGGGACCGGCTGACCTATTCCTCCGGCGCGCTGGAGGTGGCGCTGGCGCGCGCCGGATGCGGGCGTGCGGAGGGACTACGGGCGGTTTCGGAGCTGGTGATCCTCTCGACCTGCAACCGGCTCGAGCTCTACGCGGTCGTCCCCGGCTCGGCGGGGGAAGAGGGGGCGTGGGCCGTGCTCCGCGGGTTCCTGGCCGAGACGCTCGCGCTGGATTACGCCGAGTTCGAGAGCCACCTGGTGCCCCATGCCGATGGCGAGGTCGCGCGGCACCTCTGCCGGGTGGCGGCCGGCCTCGAGTCTATGGTGCTGGGCGAATCGGAGATTCTGGGTCAGGTCGCGGACGCCCACAAGGCGGCATTGAGCCAGCGATCCACCGGCCCGGTGCTTTCCGCCCTGTTCCGGGCGGCGATTCGGGCCGGCAAGCGGGCGAGAACGGAGACCGCGATCGGCTGCAATCCGGCGAGCGTGGGTTCGGTGGCGGTCGAGCTCGCGGCTCAGGCCGCGGGGGATTTGGCTGGCCGGTCCGTGGCGGTCGTCGGGGCCGGGCGGATGGCCCGGAAAGCGGTCACGGCGCTCCGGGCCAGAGGCGTTGGCGAGATCCTGGTCGTCAACCGGACCCTCGCCGCCGCGGCCGAGCTGGCCCGGGAGTGGGGCGGCGAGGCGTTGAGCTTCGAGCGACTGCCGGGGGTCCTCGCCCGGGCGGACATCGTGATCAGCTCCACCAGCGCGCCCCACACGATCATCGGCGCACCGGTCGTCCGGCAGGCGATGGTCGGCCGGCAGAGACCGCTGGTATTCATCGACATCGCGGTCCCCCGGGACGTCGATGCTGCGGTGCGCGAGATCCCCGCGGTCCATGTCTTCGACCTCGACGATTTCCGGGCCCGCCTGGACCGAACCTCCCTCGAACGCCAGAAGGAAGTCCCCCGGGTGGAGGCAATCGTCGCCGAGGAGGTGGAGTGGTTCGCGGAATGGCAGGCGGGGAGCGAGGTGCTCCCGGTGTTGAGCGAGCTGCGGCAGCAGGCGGAGATCCTTCGGTCGCAGGAGCTCGCCCGAGTGCTGCGGCAGTTACCCGGTCTGGACGCCGAGCTCCACCGGCGCCTCGATCAATTCTCCCGCACGCTGGTGAACAAACTCCTGCACCATCCCACCCAGCGGCTGCGGGCCGAGGCGAGCAACGGGCACGCGGTGGAATACGCCCACATTGCGCGGGCGCTATTTGGGCTGGGAGGAGTGCTACGCGCGGAGCCGGAAGGGGAGAGACAGGAGACATCGGGGGGAGTCTGACTGACTGCACTTCCGTTGCGGGGCCGCGCTGCCGAGCGCCAGCACGGAGGCGGCGAGAAGGCGGAGGGAGCGCTTCACATACGAGAGACGTGGTCACTGGCAAAGTGGTCGCGCCATGAGATCAACGCAAAGGAGGCTCCGATGGCCGACCGAGTGCTGAAGGCCCGATACTGTAGGGTCATGGTCCCGCACCGCCCGGGTCATGGCGCTGCCCTGCTGGGCGCGATCGCCGACGCGGGGATCAATCTCCTCGCCTATTCTGGCTTCCCCGTGGGCGGCCGCAACGCCCAGCTGGACCTGGTTGTGGAGGATCTGGCGGCGGTGCGCCGGGTGGCGGCGAAGCACGGCTGGCGCACGAGCGCGTTCAAACCGTGCTTCGTCATCCAGGGAGACGACCGTGTAGGCGCGGTTCGGCGCCACTTCGACAAGCTGGCGACGGCCAGGATCAACATCACGGCGGCCGACGCGGTGGCGGCGGGCAAGAACCGCTACGGCATGTTGCTCTGGGTGAAGCGCAAGGACTATGCGAGGGCGGCCCGGGCCCTGGGGGCACGATAGCAACGACGATTGACGATTGCGCTGAGAGGAAACTCGACGGGTTCGAAGACGTGGGACGTGGTCCTCGCGGTCCGCGAGGAGCCGGAAGGGGAGGGTCAGTAGCGCGGCAGGCGAGTGGCTCACCGCAGCAGGCTATCGATGCAGGTTCGGTCGAAGCGCTTGGAGCCTTGATGCCCAGTCAAGGAGCCCAAGCGGCCATCGGCGGCGCTCCCGATCGAGCAGGTCACGCCCGCCCCTCGGTTCAGGTCGGTGGGATCAGTCTGATTCGGAGCGCCCAACAGCCCGGCTCCGTCGTCGGCCCCTAGCTGCACGCTCGAGTTCTGAGTGATCAGGATGCCGCTTCCCCCGTTCCCACTAATGACATTGCCGGAGACGTGCGCGTTGGACCCGCCCGAGACCTCTATGCCATCCTGTCCATTGCCCCGAAGAGTGTTGCCGACAACCCGTGCGGTCGCCGACGTCAGAACGCGGATGCCCACGCCGGCGTTGTTACTAATGGTATTCGCGGCCGGGGTGGTGTTATCGATGTCCGTGAACCCGATACGCGCGGCACCGCTCTCGTGGACAATGATTCCGGCAGCCGGATTGTCGCGGATGGTATTCCCGATGATGCGGGCGAAGCTATGCTGCCCGACGTTGATGCCTTCGCCCGCACCGGGACGCCGATCTGGACCGGTGTGGTGAATGACGTTGTTAGCGATCACCGCCGTGCCGCCGCGCAGCACGTTGATCCCGTTGCGGCCACCGGTAATCGTGAATCCCCTGACGATGATCTCCCTCCCGGTGATCGCTATCGCCGCGGGCCCCGGGTCAGGGGCGTCGATGGTCGCCTGACCCTGACCATCGAGGGTGAGGCGGTTGCGGTCCGCCGAGATGTTCACGTTTTCTCGACAGATGCCCCTGACCAAGAGTGTATCGCCTGGGCGCAGGGCGGCGAGAGCCGCGCCGATCGTCGCTCCGGTTCCGCAGTCGATCGACTGCGTGGCTGGTGGAGCCTGGCGCCAAGCGGCGCTCGGTGCCGCAGCGACGGTGGCTAGAGCTAGGACCATAGGGCGCGTCATTGACGCCTCCAGGGGCAGAGGGTTACTGAGGAAACTCGAGCACGCCAGGATCTGGCAACATCGTGGCGTTCCACGCCTCCCAACCGGACCGTAGTCGCGCGAAGGGTTCGGGGTTATCGGCACTCAGATCCGCATCCTCGCCGGGGTCGTTGGCCAGGTCGAACAGGTGGTCAGTGCTGCCGATCCGCAGATACTTCCAGAGGCCGATACGTGCAGCCCTCTGCGCGGGCCCAAACTCTGCCGAGGCACGCCACGCCCGGGTTCGCCAATAAACGGATCGCTCGGACACCGGACGATTATCCCGACACCAGGGAAGCAGGTCGATGCCGTCGAGGGGGTACACGGGATCGGCGGGCACCTCAGCGGCCGAGAGCATCGTCGACATCCAATCCATGCTGATGGCGACCTGCTCGGTTGTGCGACCTCCCCTCACCGTGCCTGGCCAGCGAACAATGGCTGGCACCCGGATGCCTCCCTCCCACAGGGAGCCCTTGGCATCCGATAGTGGCCACTGAAAGGAATAGCGCTCCCCTCCGTTGTCACTCGTGAAGACCACCAAGGTCCGGCGGTCCTGACTCGTGGCGTGGAGCGCCTGCATGACTTGACCCACACCCCGGTCCAGGCTGCGCACCATGTCCGCGAAGATCCGAAGCGAGCCGCCCTCCTGAAACCGCCTCCGGTGGGTGCGGTCCTCGGGCTGCTCGGTGGGACCCTGCCAGGGCCAGTGCGGTGCCGTGTAGTGAAGGCTGAGGAAGAACGGACGGATCCGTCGCTGAGAGACGTAGCTGACCGCGCGATTGGTGAGGAGATCGGTGAGGTATCCGATTCGGTCGACGGGCACCAGGTCCTCGTGTAGATCCAGCTTGCCGAGCTGGGATTCGTGGGTGAAATAGTCGGCGGCCCCGTGAAGGATTCCAAAGAATGTCTCGTACCCATGCCGGTTGGGTCCGTGCTCCGGAAGCGAGCCGAGGTGCCATTTCCCGATCAGGGCCGTCTCGTAGCCGGCAGCTCCGAGCAGGGAGGCGATGGTCGGATGGCCGGGAGGCAATCCGACGCTGGTGTTGGCCTCGAGGAGCGGTTCCTCGAGACCGATGGGCAATCGGGCCGGGTATCGCCCTGTGGCCAGCGCACAGCGGGTTGGGGTACACAGTGCGCCCGCCGAATAGGCGTGGGTAAATCGAACCCCTTCTGCGGCGAGGCGGTCCAAATTGGGCGTACGGTAGTCTGGGCGACCGAAGGAACTGAGGTCGCCGTAGCCCAGATCATCGGCCAGAATGAAGAGGATGTTGGGCCGCGACTGCCAGGGGAGGAACCAGCTGGGCGCGATGGCGAGCGTTGTGCTAGCAAGGGCGGTGGCGAGGAACTCGCGTCGGCCGACGACCAATCCTTGTCGCATAGTTTTGGATCCTCCGCGCAAGCAACGGTCGGAGTCGCCGAGCCAACCGAATTGGGACCGACAACCCTGCACCGGTCGATGACCAGTAGCTTGGCTGTCTAACGCCCGAGCTCAGCGGCGGGCTCACCTCCCGCCAGGCGCGGGGGGTCGTCCGTTGCAAATGAAGCCTCCAGACGCACCACCATGATGCCGGTCGGCCCGTCCGCTGCAGCGAAGGTTGGGCGGCGGCTCGCGTGGGCGCGAGGAGAGCGCTCGACCGGCCGACCTTCACTCGTTATCTGCTGAGGGTCAGGCATCGAACGCCTCGCACCGCCGGCGCGCCTGCGACAACAGCATCTCGAACCCAGGGTCTCCGCGGAGGCTGGCGAGGAGCGGGTCGCGCTCGCCAAGGAACCGGTAGTTGATCCAGCCGCGCCGCACGGCCTCGCTCAGCCGCCGCAGCGCCTCGTCTCGCTCCCCCACCACCGCGAGCGCCTCCGCCGTCCAGAGGTGGAACCATTCATCGGCGACGGCGGCGAGGTTCAGCGCCGCGGCCGCCGCCCTCACCGCCTCGCGGTTCCCCCGCAGGGCGTGCCCGAACGCGGCAATCAGGGCGGGCGGGACCGGTGCGGCCGTCGTCGCGATGCTCTCGAAGAAGCCGAGCGCCTCCGCCGGTCGCCCGGTGTACGCGGCACAGAGCGCGAGCGTGAAGAGCGCTGCCATGTCGCTCGGGTCCATCTCGTGCGCGCGATGCACCTCGGCGTAGCCGGTGTCGGCGTCACCTGCGGCGAGCGTTACATACCCGTGAATCGCCACGTTCCACGACATGAGGGGATCCAGCTCGACCCCCTGAGCGGCGTACGCTCGCGCCTCCCCCTCCCGCCCTGACTGGAGCAGGAAGAGGCCGAGCCAGACGAACGCGTCGCCTGTCGGCTGCACACTGGCGGAGCGCCTCAGGTGGCGGACGGCGTTCTCGATGTCGTTGGCCCGTTGGGCGACTAGACCCTTCACGAACAGGCCCTGCGCGGACGACGGGTTCATCGCGAGCGCCTTCTGGGCGTACTCGTCTGCCAGCCGAAAGGTCTCCGCGTCGGCGCGTGCCCCGATGTTCAGGTACTGCCAGTGGATCAATCCCATCGTGGCGAACAGGAGCTCGTTGTCGCCGACGAGCTGAAGCCCCTGCTCGGCCAGATGGAGCGCCCGGTCGAGGGATTCCGTGTTGAAGCGAAAAATCTCCTGGCGCGCCCGAAGGTAGCAGTCGTAGGCGCGGGCGTCGACGATGGGGCGCTCGCCGAGCCGGCGCTGGTCTTCCGGCGACAGCCGGACGCGCAGCGCCTCGACGATCGTGCGCGAGAGCTGCTCCTGGAGGTCGAACACGTCGTCACATCTCCCGGCGTACTTGTCCGCCCACACGTAACGATCGGTCGCGCCGTCGATGAGCTGTGCTGTGATCCGGAGGCTGTTACCCGCTCGCCGCACGCTCCCGTCCAGAATGTACCGTGTGTTGAGCTCTCGGCTGATCGTGGGCACGTCCTTCGTCGTCCCCTTGAAGCGCATGGCCGACGCTCGGGAGATGACCCGCAGCGCGCTCACTTTTGAGAGGTCGGAGATCAACTCGTCGGTGAGTCCGTCGGCGAAGAAGGCGTTGTCCGGGTCCGGGCTGAGGTTCGCGAACGGCAGCACGGCGATCGACATGTCTGGCGTCGCGCCGGAGAGCGGTCCCGGCGTGACCGGCATGCTGAGGGCGGCGGCGAACTCCGCCGCGGTCGCGAACCGGTCGGCCGGCGCCCGCTCCAGCGCGCGCGCCAGCGCCGCCTCGACGTGGGCCGGGACGGACGGCCGCGCGCCATGCACCGATGGGGCGGCCTGGGCGAAGCGCCGCGCGAGGATCACCTGCGGCGTAGCCCCGGTGAACGGCGGCTCGCCGGTGAGCATCTCGTGGACCACGCAGGCTAACGAGTAGACATCGCTCCGGGCGTCGACGGCGTCGCCGACCGCCTGCTCCGGGCTCATGTAGGCCGGGGTGCCAACCACGAGCCCCGTAGCCGTTAGGCGATCGGCTCCAGTCACCGCGATCGCGCGGGCGATGCCGAAGTCGGCGACCAGAGCGTGAACGTCGCCGTGGCGCCCGGCGGGTGGCGGGGACCCGGTCAGCAGAATGTTCTCGGGCTTCACATCACGGTGCACGACGCCCTCGCGGTGAGCGTAGTCCAGCGCGTCGGCCACCTCGCGAGCGATCCGGAGCGACTCCTCCACCGGGAGCTGCACCTCGCGCGCGAGGCGTGCGCGGAGCGACTCCCCCTCGACGTACGGCATGACGTAGTAGAGGAACGCGCCCGCCTCTCCGGAATCGTAGAGCGGCAGAACGTGCGGGTGGGAGAGCTTGGCGGCGATTTCGATCTCGCGCACGAACCGCTCGGCGCCGAGCACGGCCGACAGCTCCGGGTCCAGCACCTTGATCGCCACGCGCCGCCGATGCCGTACGTCCTCCGCCAGGTACACCGTCGCCATCCCCCCGCGCCCCAGCTCGCGTTCCACCTTGTATCGCCCCGCGAGCGCGGAGCGGAGGGCGTCGAAGGGAGTGGCAGGCGTGGGCACGGCGGTAAGATACGGTCCCACGAATTGCGTGTGGAAGGTCCCCCCCGCGCCGCGCTCACCGACCCGCGAGCCCGGCCCTGAGGTCGACCGCCGGGTTGCAGTCGAAGAAGTCGTTCGGGCGCAGCTTGAAGGAGAGCCAGACTATCGGCATGACCGGCAGGTCCTCGGCGCGAGTGAGGTGGTACATGCCGAGGTTGGCCCACACCACGATGTCCTGATTGCGGATCGACCGGTCCCGCTCGGCCCAGACCTGCAGCCCGCCTGCCCACGCCGAGCTCCACCGGCGCCTCGATCAATTCTCCCGCACGCTGGTGAACAAACTCCTGCACCATCCCACCGTGCGGCTGCGGATCGAGGCGAGTAACGGGCACGCGGTGGAATACGCCCAGGTCGCGCGGGCGCTATTTTGGGCTGGGAGGAGCGCGGAGCCGGAAGGGGAGGGTCAATAGCGCGGCAGGGTTGGCTCCACCTCGTCGATCCAGCCGACGCCGCCGTTCTTTAGGCTCCAGATCCGGCGGAAGCCCGCGGCGTGGAGCTGCCGATACGCCTTGGCGCTGCGCGCGCCGGTCCGGCAGTGCAGGACGATCTCGTCGGCGCTGTCGAACTCGTGCATCCGCTCGGGGAGCTGGCCGAGGGGGATGAGCCGCGCACCGTAGCGCTCCAGGTTCACGATCTCCCACTCGTGCGGCTCGCGGACGTCCACGATGCGGATGGGATCGCCTCGGTCGAGGCGCGCCTTGAGTTCCGTGGCCATCATCTCCGCGATCCCTTCGCGCTCGGCGGCCTCCGCGGACGCCGCCTGGGGCACGCCGCAGAACTCCTCGCAGTCGATCAGGGCGCCTGGTCAGCTCCCCTGCGAGCGGGACGAGCCCCTCGCCGCTACACCCTCTCCAGGAGCAATTCTCGAATGGCTGACACCGTCTGATCAATTTCCTCGTCAGTGTTGTAGTAGTGAGGCGACATGCGCAGCGATGCCGTCACACCCTTCTCGTCGTAATCGATCACAGCGTACCCGCGTACCTGCGCAGACGTATTGATCCGTCGATCGCGGAGGGCAGCCACCAGCTCAGCGGGACTCCAGCCGTCTATCCGGGCGGAGACGATTCCGCACAGCTCAGTACCGTGGTCAAGCACTCGTACCTTGTCGAGCGCGCCGAGTGCCTCCCGCAATCGGCCAGCCAACGCGCGCACTCGATCTCGGATCTTCTCGAGCCCAACTGCCATCGCATACCGGGCGGCCTCTCCCGTTGCGAGCACCAGCGCCCAGGCGAATTCCCAGTTCTCGAAACGCTTCGCATCTCGCACCGCGCGGTACCGATCCTCGGCGATCCAATCGGCCCCTCTCATGTCGATGAAGAGCGGCTCGAGACCTCGTTCAAGCACCCAGTCAGACACGTACAGAAAACCCGCGCCCCGAGGTCCCCGCAAGTATTTGCGCGAACTGGCCGACAAGAAATCGCATCCGAGCTCGTGCACGTCGACAGGCATCTGTCCGATGGATTGGCAGGCGTCGACCATGTAGAGGACCCCTTCGTCGCGGCACACGGTACCGACCGCGCCGACGTCCTGCACGAGGCCGGAGTTTGTTGGAACATGGGTCACGCATACGAGCTTGGGGTGCTGGCGGCGAATCAAATCCGCCATGGCCTGGACGTCGACCCCGCCTTCAATTCGGTCTGGTGCTCTCAGAACCTGCACCCCCATTCGTGCCTGGAGGGAGAGAAACTGGATCTGGTTGGAGACGTAATCGTTGCGAGTCGTCAGGATGACATCATCTCGTTGGAACGGAATCGAAGACAGCGCCTGCATGTAAGCCGCGGTCGCGTTCTCTGTAAAGGCAATGTTCTCCGGCCGTGTCCCAATCAGCTTGGCCACAGCTTGATACGCGGCTTGCACCGCGTCACGACGCGCTTCTGCAGCCTCATAGCCACCGATGCGGCCCTCCAGTGTGATGTGATCCTGAATGGCTCGTATTACCGGCTCCGGCATGAGAGCCGAACCCGCGTTGTTCAAATGGATGCACTCGCCACACCCCGGAGTCTCAGAGCGTAATCGCTGGAGATTCACAAGCATCAACCCACTCTCGCCGATTGCCGGAACGCCGTCCAACGGCCTGCATTTCTGCTGCGGGGGCCTGCGGCGGCCGCCGCCGTCCAGCTCAAAGTAAGATACTCGGCGGCGGCCGAAGCGCCCACGCCCC
>CAZHSO010000103.1:3474-9759 GCA_964535105.1 uncultured Gemmatimonas sp. | reverse complement strand
CGGGATCGAACGGTGGAAGAGAACCTCGATCTCCTGGCCCGGATGAAGGCGGGGGAATTCCCGGACGGGGCGCATGTTCTCAGGGCGAAGATCGACCTGGCCCACCCGAACATGATCATGCGCGACCCCCTGTTGATCCGGATCCGGCACGCCACTCACTATCGCCGCGGCGATGCCTGGTGCATCTACCCGCTCTACGACTACGCCCACGGGCTCTCCGACGCGATCGAAGGGATCACCCACTCGCTCTGCACGCTGGAATTCAAGGACAACCGGGACATCTACAACTGGCTGGTGCGCGAGGTGGGCTTCGAGCGGCCGCCGGAGCAGACCGAGTTTGCCCGGCTGGTCCTCGACTACACCGTGGTGAGCAAGCGCAAGCTCCTCCGGCTGGTCAACGAGGGCCACGTGACGGGGTGGGACGACCCCCGGATGCACACCCTCTCGGGAATCCGCCGCCGCGGGGTGACCCCGGAGGCGATTCGCGATTTCTGCGAGACGGTCGGCGTGGCCCGGAAGGATGCCCGCACCGAGCTCGCCGCCTATGAGCACGCCGTGCGGAACGATCTCAACATGCGGGTGCGCCGAATTCTCTGTGTGGTGAAGCCGCTCAAGGTGGTGATCACCAACTATCCCAAGGGGCTGGTCGAGGAACTCGACGCGCCCTACTACCCGCGCGACGTACCCAAGACCGGCTCCCGGATGGTGCCGTTTACCCGAGAGCTTTACGTCGAGCGGGACGATTTCATGGAGGATCCGCCGAAGAAGTTCTTCCGCCTCGCGCCGGGGCGGGAAGTCCGGCTGCGCTATGGCTACCTCATCACCTGCACCGAGGTCATCAAAGACGCGGAGGGAAACATCATCGAGCTGCACTGCACCTACGATCCCGCGACTCGCGGTGGCGACGCTCCCGACGGCCGCAGGGTGCAGGGCACCATCCACTGGGTTTCGACGCGTCACGCCCTCGATTGCGAGCTCAGGCTCTACGACCGGCTTTTCACGGTGCCGGATCCCGACGGGGTGCCCGAAGGGCAGGACTTCACCTCGGTGCTCAATCCTGGGTCGCTGGTGGTCGTGAAGGGCGCCATGGTGGAGCCGAGTACCCGGGGAGACCCGGCGGGGACGCGGTACCAGTTCGAGCGGACCGGCTACTTCATGTCCGACCCCGAGGACTCGAAGCCGGGTGCCCTGGTGTTCAACCGGACCGTGACGCTCCGGGATTCGTGGGCAAAGGAGAAGGCAAAGGTATAGATGATTTTGCTACCGCACACTGTCAGATCCCTTGTCGTTTTTCGCGGCGTTCGCGTTCTTGAAAGACCTTCCCCGTAACGAATACAACCACCAAACCACTGATCGCACTAATAATCGCAACCAAGCCCGCCGTTGGTTTGTCGTTCGCGATCAGGTAGATACCCCCGACGATCGCAGCCATGGCGAGCGAATATGCCATCCACTGCCCGCGGCTCGATCGCTTGTCATTTCCCTTCACCACTATGCTCTCAATTTCTATGCGGTGGTCCGTTTGCTGGGTGAATTTTCCAACCAAAGTGTTGGCCAAGCCAGGGACGATCTGATCGTACTCCGCTAGATCCTTCGGGGAAGGGAGGGGACCCGACCGATAGGACATCCCGGTAGCAGAAACCCCGCCAGGTCGGTTCCCGGCGGGGTTCTCAGACTGCTGCCTTTTCAGTGCACGCTGCTGCTTGCGGGTGAGTCCCTTGCCGCTCATTCCGTGGGCTTCCCGACCTTCTGCTTCTCTATGGTGTCCCGCAGGTCATTTCCAACCACGGCCCAATCGTTGGCAATGGCCAGAGCATCGGCTTCCGCCGGGGTAGCGCTCTCGTTGTATGAGCCTGAATCATAGAGACCACCCAAGTCGAGCGTTCGTGCCGCTCCACCTAGAAAGCTCGGCATTACGAACAAGAAATCGCTCCTACCCATTAGTACCTCCACCACAACTAGATACCCGCCCAAGCCCTGAAATTTTGCCTCCCTAGAGGCCTTTCCGCAATCCGGAAGACGGTCCCGACTGCCTAAATGTTACACATTTCTACCGTTTCAGCAAGAAACATTCCGAAACTGTGCGCGTAGTCCTTAGTCCCGCACTCGCCCGCCCCTCCCTCCTGCCTCCTCCCTACTTATGGAATCGCCCGCTTCCGGGTCCGGAACATCGCCTCGATCTCGTCAATTTCTCTCGGCGCTCGGCTGATCCACTCGAGCCCCCGGTCGGTGATCATGTAGACATCCTCGATGCGGATCCCGGTATTCTGGTAGCGCCCGACCGCCGTCCTCACCTTTGCCTTGAAGGCCAGGTTCTTCGGGGTGTCGGGCAGGATGTCGAGCTGTTTCGTCGTGACGTAAATGCCGGGCTCGATCACGAAGGCGTCACCCTTCTTGAAGGTCCGGTCGCCGAAGTACGCCTGAATCGGGTCGTGCACTTCGAGCCCGAGGCCGTGGGTGATGCCATGAATGGCCCAGAGCGAGACCTGCTGGCAGGCCCGCGGCGTCCGCACACAGTCGGCGGGCCATGGAGGATCGAAGGTTGCGGTGGCCGATTCGATCAGACCGAGCTCGGCGAGCCCGCGGGCACGCACATCGATCGAGCTGTCCAGTGCGGCCTGGATCGACATCCCCGGCTGCGAGTTCCGCTCCGCCGCCGCCTGCCCGTCGCGCACGATCTGATACAGCGCGCGTTGCTCCCGGCTGTAGGTCCCGTTCACCGGGAGGGTGCGGGTGATGTCGGTCGCGTATCCGCCGAACTCCGCCGCTGCATCGATTACCACCACATCACCAGAGGTGAGCGGTGCCCGGTCCTTCATGTAGTGCAGCCGGCTCGCGTTTGGCCCCGCGCCGACGATCGAGCCGTAGGCCGGCCTCTCGGCGCCTCCCCGACGGAAAGCGTACTCGATGATCGCCTGCAGGTCATACTCGTGCATTCCCGGCTCGGCGCGGCGCATCAGCTCCATGTGGCCTTCGACGCTGATCTCCGTAGCCTTTCTGATCAACGCCAGCTCCGCATCGCTCTTCCGGGCCCGCAGCTCGTTCACGATGGGATGCGCGTCCCGGACCTCGAGGCCGGGGTGGCGCGCCGCCAGGGCGCGGATGAACTGGCCGCCCCGGGTGAGTGAGTCCTGCGTTGCAAAATCCGCGGCCTCGAAGTCGCGCACGGTGTAGAGCGGGATCCCCAGCGACGCCAGCGAGTCCACCGCGGCACTCAGCCCGGAAACGCCTCGGGAGGGGAGCCCGAACTCACGCAGCAGCGTCGCCGAATCCGGCTCCTCGCCGTAATAGAGCGACCGGCGGGGGGTGCTCCGGTGCACGTACAGGGTGCTCGAGCCACGGCCGTCCCGCACCACCATGACCAGCGCCGCGTCGGCGTGCTCGTACCCGGTGAGGTAGCGGAACGCGGGGATCTGATAGAAGGGACCGAAGTCGGTGATCGGCGTCCGTCCGCCGAACGCCACCACGATGCCGTTGCCGATGCGCGCCGAGAGCGAATCTCTGCGCGCCGCGTACTCGGCGGAGGTGATCTGGGCCGGGAGTGCCGCTGGAAGGCCCAGCAGCGCGATGGCCGTCAAGAATCGTTGTATCATTGAGTACCTCGGCTAACGGCTAACGGCTAAGGAAGCTCTGCAAAAGGTCTTCGCGCGGTCCGACCGGCCGAAGCCGAGCAGATTCTCACGCGCTCCTGCAGGCGGGGTACGGTGTCCGATGACCGGGGGCCCACAGATGTCACCGATAAAAACCGGGGGATAGGCGCCACGCGAGCAATCTTCTGCCGGACACCATCCGGTCTGTTCATCTGTGTTATCTGTGGGCCACCTGGTCGAGCACTCAGCGCCAACCCGCGCGTTGCGAGCTCCGGGCTTGCTGCGAAGCCCCGGACGGCTCGCAGGGGCTTGTTCAGAGGTTCCCCAACGGCCCATGGCTAACGGCTTACGGTAACGGCTAACGGTCGAGCTATCGGTGTATCCCGCTCACCTCTCACCTCTCACCACCCACAGGGACCCGCGTCATGCGAATTCGTCTCCCGCTCGCCGCGATGCTGATGTCACTGGGACCTCCGACCGTAGTGCTCGCCCAGATCCGGGCCAGCGAGCAAGCGCTCGTCGCCCAGACAATCGACGGCACCCGGATGACGGTGGAGTACTCCCGGCCCCGGGCTCGGACCCGGGACTCCATCTTCGGGCGGGTGGTGAAGTGGGGCGATGTATGGACCCCGGGAGCCAACATGGCCACCACCCTCGAGGTCGGCAAGGACGTCAAGATAAACGGGGTCGCGGTGGCGAAGGGCAAGTACTCGGTTTGGCTCGTGGTCCGTCCCTCCGGTCCATGGACCGCAGTCTTCGATCCGCGTCCGAAGCTTTTCCATACCCAGCATCCCGACTCCGCAGCCAACCAGGTTCGCTTCCCGGTGACCCCGACCGCAGCGCCGTTCACGGAGGCGCTCACCTGGTCGTTTTCCGGCATCCGGCGCAATGCGGTTGCGCTGGTGATGGACTGGGGCACGATCCGGGTTCCTCTGGAGATCGAGGTCACCCCGTCCCTCAGGCTGACCTATCCTGCCGAACAGTCTGGGCCGTACCTCGGCACCTATTCCTTTGCCTGGACCGGCGGACCGGAGGCGGGGAAGGAAATCAAGATCGTCGTCACCCACGAAAACGGCTATCTGATGGGCAAGTGGGATCCTTCACCCTTCCCCGAGTGGGAGCGCTTCTACCTGATCAGCATCGCCGCGGATCAGTTCGTACCCGGATTCCTGGAGAAGGGCGCTCTCTTCGACGTGGAGCGCGGGATGGTCTTCACGTTTTCGCAGCTCGGGGGACGCGCCGCCGCATTCGAAGTCAAGGCGGACGACGCCGGGGTCATCGCCTCGGGGAAGCGTATCCCATGAATCTTTCCCGGCCGGGGGCCGCATAGGTAGCTTGTGACCATGTCCCTATCGTCTCGCCGGCACTTTCTCGCCGTTGCGCTCGGGGCGCTGGCCTCGAGCTTTCCCTTTTCGGGAAGGCTTTTTGCCCTGCGCCTTGGACGGCGACCGCTCGACCATCCCACTCCCCGTGCCGGTATCACCGCGGCCAAGGTGCTCACCGCGGAGCAGCTGGCGGACATTCCCCAGGTCATTCCGGTTTTCGATTCAGTCCGTGCCATACCCGAAATCGTGGATGGAATCCGCTGCAAGTGCGGATGTGCCGACGCCGAGGGCTTCTACTCGCTCCTCTCCTGCTATGAGGGCGACGGCATGGCCCGCCACTGCCCGATCTGCCAGGGGGAAGGACGCATGGCGGCACGGCTCCACAAGGAGGGAAAGACTCTTGATGAGATTCGGGAGGCGGTCGATGCGCGTTGGGGCTAACGTGCGCTCTCTCCTTGCCGCCTGCCTTTTCGCTCCGGCAGGCCTCTCCGCCCAGATCCGCGCCAGCGAGCTCGGTACCATCTCCCAGATCATCGACGGCACCAGGATCAGCCTCGAGTACTCCCGTCCACGAGCGAGAGGCCGGAAGGATCTGTTCGGAGGCGAGGTGAAGTGGCAGGAGGTCTGGACGCCGGGCGCCAACTTTGCGACGACCCTGGAGCTGAGCAAGGACGTCACGGTCGAACGACATCCCGTGCCCAAAGGAAAGTACTCCGTCTGGATGGTTGTGCGGCCCAAGGGAGACTGGACCTTCGTGCTTGATCCTCGCCCCCGGCTGTACCACATGAAGCACGTGGACTCCACTTCGGCGCAAATCCGGTTCCCCGTGCAGGCCCTCCCGGCTTCGTTCACCGAAGTGCTCACCTGGTCGTTTCCCGAAAACCGGGCAAGCGGCACCACGATGGTGATGAGCTGGGGCCCCATCCGGGTTCCGCTTGAGGTCACCGTCGAGCCCAGTCACCGGATTGCGACACCTGCGGCCGTTGCTGCTCCCTATGTCGGGCGATACGAGTTTCGATGGAACGACATGTCCGACAGCGCCAAATCTCTGAAGCTCATCGTGGTGTATCAGGACAGCATGCTCACGATGCGGTTTGAGCCGAAGGATCCCTACTACGAGGGAGCCGCGCTGATCCGCATCAAGGAGGACTGGTTCATTCCCGGCATCTTCGAGAAAGGCCAGCTCCTCGACGCGTTGCAGGACATGGTACTCGAGTTCAAGGTGGCGGGCGGAAAGGCGGTCTCCTTCGAAGTGCGGGGAGACGCGGACGAACTCTGGGCGAAGGGGAAGAGAGTGTCACGCTGACAACCGCGTGATTCACCCGGGCGATGAGTGGGGCTCGCCGTAGGGGACGTCGGGCCGCGAGGGC
>CAZHSO010000103.1:0-3374 GCA_964535105.1 uncultured Gemmatimonas sp. | reverse complement strand
TCCCGCCCCAGCAGCTTCGCCAGCACATCCGATTTCTTGGCCGCACCCCAGCACTCCAGCGACAGATCGGCGCCCCGCACCTTCGGAATCGCCCGGATCGTCAGGCGCTCCTCGGTAAGCCGCGTCGTCACCCGCTCCACCGCGGAGGTGTGCCCGCGGTCGAGACCGTCGGCGATCCGCAGCAGCCCCGAGAGCCGCCGCACGATCGCCTGCTCCTCCTCGGAGAGCCGGGCGAATTCTTCGTGTTTGAGGCTGGGCCCCCTCCGCCGGTGATAGCGGCTCAGCAGCGCGACCAGGTACCGGTCGCGCGAGGCAAAATTGAGCCGCTCGGCGTGCATGATGAGCTGGAAGCTGTGCTTGTGGTGCTTCCGGTAGCTCACCACCTGGCCGACATCGTGGAGGAGGCACGCCGCTTCGAGAATGGCGCGCTCCGACTGGTCGGCCCCCAGCGCTCCGCAGAGGCGGTCGAAGAGGGTGAGGCCGATGACCCGGACCTGTTCCACGTTCCGCCGGTCCCCCTGGCAGCTTTCCACGAATTCCCGCATTGCCCGGAGTGGGTCGCTGGTGCGCGGCGCGCTCTCGCCGATCATCTCCAGCAGCAGCCCCTCCCGGAGACCGAAGGCGCTCACCGTGATGCTCCGCGCTTCGACCAGGCTGAGCAGCTCGGCGGTCACCGCGAGCCCAGCCAGGATGATGTCGGCCCGCTGAGGATTGAGCCCGGTCACCTCGCGCCGCTTCTGGAGGCTCAGGGTGCAGAGCCATTCGAGGAGCTGCTCCACTTCGGCCGTCTTGACTACCTCGCCGTGCACCGACTCGATCGGGTGACCTCGGCGGTGCAGCGCCATCCGGGCCAGATTGGTGATGGTTCCCCCCGAGCCGATGACGGGGACGTTGCTCCATTCCCGCCAGCGGCCCGCCTTTTTGAGCTGCTTCCGGACCTTCTCCCTGAGCGTTGCGATCTCCTTGCTCCGGGAGCGGCCTTCGAACAGATATTTCTCGGTGAGGCGGACCGCGCCGAGCGGCAGCGACTTGGTCAGCTCGACCAGTCCGTTGACGGCGCCGATGAGCTCGAGGCTCCCGCCTCCGATGTCGGCCACCAGCGCCCGCCCCGCCGCCTGCGGGAAGTGGTGCGCCACCGAGCGCCATGACAGCGCCGCCTCGGCCTCGGCATCGATGATCTTGAGGGGAATGCCCACTTCGCGGCGCACCCGCTCAACGAAGGCCTTGCCGTTCTCGGCCTCACGCACGGCCGAGGTGGCCACCGCGAGGATGCGGCGAACGCCGCGCCGCTCGGCCACTTCCCGCATGCGGCCAAGGGTCTGGATGGCACGCGCCATCGCGAACTCATCGAGCCGGTTCGACTCGGCGATCCCCGCCGCAAGCCGCGGCTGATCTTTCACCTCGTCCACGATCTTGATCCCGCCCTGAGGGTCGAACTCCGCCACCAGGAGCCGGATCGAGTTCGACCCGACATCGATGGCCCCGAGCCGTTCGCCCGGCTGGGGCGCTTTCGACGAAACCGCGGCGAGATACGATCGGCGCATCAGGAATGTCCTGTCATGTCTTCGGCATGATGTTTAATCGATTTGCCCTCGACCAGGAAGACCACATCTTCGGCGATGTTGGTGGCCAGATCGGCGACCCGCTCCAGATTCCGGCTCACCAGCACCAGCTCCATCGCCGCCCCGATGACATGCGGGTCCTCCATCATGTGGGTCAGCAGAATCCGGAAGACCGAGCGGTTGAGCGCATCGACCTTGTCATCCCGCAGGCAGACCTCCCGCCCTGCCGCCGCATCACCCCGGACGAAGGCCTCGAGCGCATCGGAGAGCATCTCGCGTGCCAGCCGGGCCATCTCGACGATTTCGGGCTCCGGCGCGATGAGCCGGGTACGCTCCAGCCGCTCCGCCGACTGCGCCAGATTGACGGCGTGGTCGCCCACCCGCTCGAGATCGTTGGCGATCTTGATGGCGGCGACCAGCATCCTGAGATCGCGGGCCATCGGCTGCTGGAGGGCGAGGAGGTCGATGCAGGTTTCCTCGATCCCGACCTCCATCTCGTCGATGACCTTGTCGCCGGCAATGACCTGGGCGGCCTTGTCGGGGCTCCGCTCCAGCAGCGCTTCGACCGCCAGCCGGAGTGCGGCCTCCGCCTCACCGCTCATGGTGAGGAGCCGCACCTTGACCTGGCTCAGCTCGTCGTGAAAGTGCCGATGCTCCGGGCTCATCCGAATCTCCCCGTGATATAGGCTTCCGTCTTTTCCTGAGTAGGCGTGGTAAACATTCTGTCCGTCGGTCCAAACTCCACCAGTTCGCCCTCATAGAAGAACCCTGTCACGTCCGACACCCGGGCCGCCTGCTGCATGTTGTTGGTGACGATCACGATGGTGTATTTCGCCTTGAGCTCGACGATCAGCTCTTCGACCCGCTGGGTTGCGATCGGATCGAGCGCCGAGCAGGGCTCGTCCATCAGCAGGACCTCGGGATCGTTCGCGAGGGCGCGCGCGATGCAGAGCCGCTGCTGCTGTCCCCCCGAGAGCCCCGTCGCCTGCGCATCGAGCCGGTCCTTCACTTCGTCCCACAGCGCCGCCTGGTGGAGGCAGCGCTCCACCAGCGCCGGAATGTCGCGGGGCGCGGTCAGGCGGTTGAGGCGCGGTCCGTAGGAGACGTTTTCGTAAATGGTCTTGGGAAAGGGATTGGGCCTCTGGAAGACCATCCCGACCCGCTGCCGGAACGATACCAGGTCGATCCCGCGGGCAAAGATGGACTGTCCCAGCACCTCGATATCACCGTCGTACCGGGCATCGGGAATCAGATCGTTGAGTCGGTTGATCGAGCGAAGGAAAGTGGACTTGCCGCACCCCGAAGGCCCGATGATCGCCGTGACTCCCTGCCGGGGGATCGTGAAGGTGACGTCGACGAGCACCCGCCGGGCGCCATACCAGAACGAGAAATCCCGGACGTCGATCGCGCCCCCATTTCCCCCTTCCCCCCTTCCCCCTTCCCCCTTCCCCCTTCCCGGGGTCATCCGAACCTTCCCGTCACGTACGCTTCAGTCCGCTGCTCCCTCGGCGAGGTGAAGATCTGCCGGGTCGGGCCGGTCTCCACCACCTCGCCGAGATAAAAGAACGAGGTGGTGTCGGAGACCCGGGCCGCCTGCTGCATGTTGTGCGTCACGATGATAATGGTGTAGCGCTCCTTGAGGCTGAAGAGCAGCTCCTCGATCCGCTGGGTCCCCTGGGGATCGAGCGACCCGGTCGGCTCGTCGAGCAGGATCACCTCGGGGGCGGGGGCGATGGTGCGCGCGATGCAGAGGCGCTGCTGCTGACCGCCCGAGAGGGCGATGGCGCTTCCGTGCAGCCGGTCCTTCACCTC
>CAZHSO010000102.1:0-9902 GCA_964535105.1 uncultured Gemmatimonas sp. | reverse complement strand
GTGGGCGAGTCCCACTCGAGCCCGGGGGTGAGGACTCGATCACCCCCGCATAAGCCGGTCGATCAGGGCGAAGGTGAACACCGTCACGCTCATCACTCCGTTCATGGTGAAGAACGCCGCGTCGAGCCGGGTGAGATCCCCCGGTTTGACGAGCTGGTGCTCGTAGATGAGAATGCCGGCAGCCGCGACGACGCCGGCGTAATACCACGCGCCGAAGCCGGCGCCATATCCGAAGAGGAGGAGGAGGGGAATCGTCACTCCGTGCAGCAGCTTGGCCGCCAGGATGCTTCGCGCGACGCCGAGCCGGACCACCGCGCTTCGGAGCCCCGCGCCACGATCGAATTGCTCATCGGGCAGCGCGTAGAAGATGTCGAATCCGGCCACCCAGGTCGCCACGCCCGCCGCCACGACCAGAAGCACCCAGACGGGGGAGCTCCATCGGCCGGCGATCGCGAGATATCCCCCGACCGGCGCGATGGCCAGCGACGCGCCGAGCCAGATATGCGGCCACCAGGTGAAGCGCTTCGAAAGGCTGTAGGTCATCACCCAGAGGAGCGCCACCGGAGCCAGGATGCCGCAGAGCGGATTGAGCATCGCGCTCACAGCCAGAAAGAGCACCCCCGCCACCACGACGGAAATCCACGCCTGGGTGACGCTTAGCGCACCGCGGGGGAGCTCGCGGTTCTGGGTCCGCGGATTCCGCGCGTCGAACCTCCGGTCAGCAATCCGGTTGAACCCCATCGCCACCCATCGCGCGCCGGAGAATGCAACGATCACCAACCCGACTGCGCGCCAAGTCACCGGATAACGGAACGACGCGGCCAGGACGCCGAGCAGCGCGAAGGGAAGCGCGAACAGGGTGTGCGGCAACTTGACCAGATTGAAGAGACGCACAAGCAGCGACTCTCCTGCCAGCGTTTGACCTTCGCGGCCGGTGAGCGGTGAGCGGTGAGCGGTAAGCGGTGCTTCTCCTTTCCCGCTCACCGCTTACCGCTCACCGAGCGGGATGCCCAGCTTAGACCAGATCTCATCGACCCTTGCCTTGGTCTTCTCATCCATCGTGATCAGGTCAGGCCACTCGCGGGCAAACCCCTCTTCGGGCCACTTCCGGGTCGCGTCGATTCCCATCTTGCTGCCGTAGGTGAAGGCGCGGCTGGAATGGTCCAGCACGTCCATCGGACCCATGGTGAACCGGACGTCGCGCTCCGGATCGATGTTGTTGAGCGCCACCCACCACACCTCGTCGGGATTCTGGACGTTCACTTCCTTGTCCACGATCACCAGCACCTTCGCCAGCGACATGAGTCCCTGTCCCCAGAGGGCGTTCATCACCTTGTACGCCTGGCCGGGGTACTGCTTGTCGATCGAGACGAAGACCAGGTTGTGGAAGATCCCCGGCGCCGGCATATGATAGTCCACGATTTCCGGCACGGTGAGCTTGAGCAGGGGAAGAAAAATCCGCTCGGTGGTATGGCCCATGTAAAAGTCTTCCATCGGGGGCCGGCCCACTAGCGTCGCCGGATAGACCGGATTCTTCTTCATGGTGACGGCGGTGACGTGCACCTTCGGGTAGTAATCCGCCAGCGAATAGAACCCGGTGTGGTCGCCGAAGGGCCCTTCGAGGACGAGATCTTCCGCGGGATCGATGTACCCCTCGAGCACGATCTCCGCCTCGGAGGGAACCTCGAGGTCGCAGGTCACCGACTTCGCGAGATCCACCGGCGTGCGACGCAGAAATCCGGCGAAGAGGAATTCGTCGATAGTGGGCGGCAGCGGCGCCGAGCCGGAGTAGATGCTGGCGGGATCGCCCCCGATCGCGACAACCACCGGCATCTTCTCGCCCCGCGCCGCCATCTCCCGCCAGTGCGCGGCGCCGACCTTGTGGCGCTGCCAGTGCATCGCGAGCTCGTTCTTCCCGATTACCTGTATGCGATACATCCCGACGTTCCGGATCCCGCGCGACGGATCCTCGGTGATCACCATCGGCAAGGTGATGTAGCGGCCCCCGTCTTCGGGCCAGGTGACCAGGAAGGGAATCCGGTCGAGGTCGATCTCGTCTCCCCGGAGCACGACCTCCTGGCACGCCGGCCGTCCCCCGCGGGTCCGCGGCGGAAACTTCGCCATCTCGGCGAGCTTGGGGAGCATCGCCAGCTTGCCGAAGAGTCCTTCGGGTACCTTGAGATTCAGCATCTCGGAGATCCGCTCGCCCACTTCGTCGAGCCGCTCCACTCCCAGGGCGAGGCACATCCGCCGCATCGAGCCGAAGAGATTAATGGCGACGGGAATCGGGCTCACGCTGCCGTTTTCCATCACCGGCTTCTCGAAGAGCAGCGCCGGCCCCCCTCCCAGCGACTTCATGCAGCGGTCGGCGATCTCCGCGATCTCGAGGCGGGTGCGGACCTCTTCCCTGACTCGCACCAACTCCCCTGTTTTTTCGATCGCCGCGATAAACTCAGGCAAACTGTCGAGAGCCATTCAGAGTCCCTTGCTGGGGAGTTGCGAAGAGCGAGAAGCGGAGAGGAACAGCCGCTTCGCTCTTCGCGCCTCGCTACTCCCTGGTTCCAACGTGTATCGCACAAATCCCGCCGAGCATCGTCGTGTAGGACACGTCGGTAAACCCGGTCGTCCGCATCCGGATCGCGAGCTCTTCCGGCTCCGGGAACGCCAGCACCGACTCTGGCAGCCAGGTGTAGGCATCCCTATGTTTCGAGACGAATCGTCCGATCGCAGGGATGACGCGCAGGAAAAAGCGGCTGTACAGCGCTCTGAACCACCGGCGGGACGGCATCGAGAATTCGAGAATCACGAGCCAGGCGCCGGGGTTGAGCACGCGGGCCGCTTCGAGGAGGCCCGCGTTGAGATCCATGAGATTGCGGACCCCGAATCCGACCGTGGCGCCGTCGAATCGGGAGTCCGGAAATGGCAGCGCGAGGGCGTCCCCGTTGCATGGAACGGCGCGATCGGATTTCCCGCGGCCGCGAACGAGCATCTGCTGGACGAAATCGACCGCGATGACCCGGCCCCGGAAGCCCGGCCGGTTGCCCAGCTCGGCCGCGAGATCCATCGTCCCCGAGCAGATGTCGAGATAGGTCCCTTCCGGCGCTTGTTCCCAGCCCAGCCGGTCCACCGCGAGCCGCCGCCAGCGGCGATCGATGTTGAGGCTCAGGAGATGATTGAGCAGGTCGTATCGCGGCGCGATGGCCGAAAAAATCCCCCGGACGTACGCCCGCTTTGCGGCGCCGCCGGTGAGCGGTAACTCCCTGTCTGTGGCGGACATAGCCGCCCAATGTAGTCCGCTCCGAACCCCCCTCGCAAGCTGGACGGCGGCGTTCAGTGGCTGACCCGGCCCCTGATCTCAAGTCGGCGACCGACCAGGAGGTCGTCATTCGCGCCAGGACCGGCGAAGAAGCGGCCTACCGGGAGCTGGTGCGCCGATACGAGCGCCCGGTCTTCTCGCTCGTGTTTCGTATGGTCAGGAACCGCGAGCTCGCCGAAGACCTGTCCCAGGAAACCTTCATCAAGGTTCTGAACGCCCTCGAGAGCTACCGTCCCGAATTCAAGTTCTCGTCATGGGTCTTCAAGATCGCCAACAACGCCGCCATCGATCACCTCCGCCGGCGCGAGCTCGATACCCTTTCTCTGGAAGGGTCGCCGCACGCCGAGACCCCGCAGATGGTCGAAGCGACCGCGCTACAAATCGGTGATCGGGGAGAGACCGCGCTCGAGGAAGTGGAGAATCGCGAGCTCGGAGGCGAGATCGAGCGCGCCATTGCCAAGCTCCGTCCCGAGTACCGGACCTGCATTCTGCTGCGCCACGTCGAGGGCCGCGCCTACGAGGAGATCGCCGAAATCCTGAATCTCCCCCTCGGCACCGTGAAGACCTACATCCATCGCGCGCGCAATGAGCTTCGCATCTCGCTCGCACATCTCAAACATTGAAACCTCATTCCACTGGCTGCCGTATGGGGGACTGCTTATGAATCGATGGCCTGTGAACCACCTCACTGCGGATGATCTCGACGCGTTTCATTCTGCGTCGTTGTCCGCGCCCGCGCGAGAACACCTCGCCGAATGTGAAGAGTGCCGGACCATGGCGCATCTCGATCGCGCCGTGCTCGCCGCGCTCGCCACGCTTCCGCCGTACGCTCCCGGACCCCAGTTCGCGGATCGCGTCCTCGCGCGAGTCCAGCGTCCGGAGCCCGCGATGGTCCGCCTCCTCGCGCCCCGCTCCTCCGCGGCGTGGGGACGGCGCGCACTTGCGGCCTCGGTGGTTCTGGGACTCGGCGCGAGCATCGTGTGGTCGCTCCTTAATCGGGAGCTGCTGCTTTCCTGGATCCACCTCTCCGCTGCGGAAACCGGCCGGTCCCTGTGGCTGGGCGTGCGGGTGGTGGTGGCGAATGTGACCGAACAGCCGTGGTATACTCCCTTGCGCGAGTTTGCCTCCTCCCCCGGACGGCTCGCGTTGCTGGTGAGTGGCTCACTCGTCGCATACGCCGCCGCCCTCGACGTCCTGCGCAGGCTCCTGACCCCGCCAAGCCGGCCGGTTCCCCATGCGAACTGGTAATCGCGCCCTCTCGCTGCTGATCGTCCTGTGCGGGGTCGTCGCCACCCGGGCTCACGCGAGTGCGCTCGGGCAGGCCCCGGCGCCGCGCGCCATTCCCGAAGCGGCCGGTCCGCAAGGTCCCTCCATCGATATCTCGAAGCTGGATGATCCGGTCCGGCTGGAGCAGCGATTGCGGACGCTCTTCCGCGGCGCGCCCGGGGCAATCCGGCTCACCGTCCCGGGGGGCAAGGCCCGCCTGGGGGATTTTAGCGTTGGCGCCTCGGAAACGTATGCCGGCAATCTGCTCGTGCTGCGCGGGGATGCCGATCTGTTCGGCCGCGTCACCGGCAACGTCGTGGTACTCGATGGCGACGTGATTCTTCACTCCGGCGCCGAGGTTGCGGGAGACGCTCTCGCCATCGGCGGGCGCGTCCGGGACCGCGGCGGCGTGGTACGAGGCGAGCAGCGCGCCCTCGGCATCGCGCCCCTCGAGCCGGTGGCGCGGGCGGGGCCATTTCGTTCCGCGGTCACCAGCCTCGCCGGTCTTGCCGGCGTGCTCGTGACACTGGGGCTGCTTGGGTTCGGCACGGTGCTGTTCGCCCGGCCCAATCTCGATATCATCTCGGACACCGTTACCAACAGCCTGTTCCGGTCCTTCCTTACCGGACTCCTGGCGCAGGTGCTGGTGATCCCGACCTTCGGGATGCTGATCACCGGGCTGGTGCTGAGCGTGGTGGGCATCCTGCTGGTCCCGTTCATCGTGATCGTCTTTCCCCTCATTCTCGTCGCCGCGATCGTCGGTGGTTTTCTCGGCGTGATGCACGCCATGGGGGAGACCCACCTCCGGCGCCGCATGGCGGCCGGCGTCGTGGTCGGATCGGCCAACAGCTACCGGTATCTCAGCACCGGACTCTTGGGCGTCGCCGCGGTCTGGCTGGCCTGGATCCTCTTCGGCTGGGTACCAGTCGCCGGAACGCTGATGTTCGCGGCAGCCTTCCTCGCAACCTGGCTTCTCGCCACCGTCGGGTTCGGCGCCTGCCTCCTCTCGCGCGCCGGGATTCAGCCGACCTTCGCGGGCCGCTATGTGCCGCCCGAGGCGCTCACCGACGAATACCTGTGGGCTACGCCGCAGTTCGGCGTGAACGCGGTCAAGCGGCCCGAGGTCAGCAAGACGCCGCGGCCGCGATGAGTTGTTACCGCGAGGGCCCGAAGGGGCCGTGGCGGACCCATGGCCGCTTGGCATTTCTGACGATGTTTGTCGCCCTGCCTGTTTCCGCCCAGACGCTCCGCGACTACGACTACGCTCGGCCGCTCAGGAAGGAAACCCAACTTCGCGCGGTGGTGGAATTCGCCGCGGGCCGGCTTTTGGTGCGCCCCGGGCCTGCGGATCGACTCTACGGCATGGTGCTGCGGTACGACGCCGAGCGGTTCCAGCCGGTGGGCAGCTACAACCCGGCTACCGCCGAAGTGCGCATGGGAGTGGAGGGGATGGGCGGTGGTGGGATCAGAATCAACCGGAGCCGGGCGTTGCCGCAGGTGGCGGTGGTGGAATTCCCAGCCTCCGTCGACCTCACGCTCGATGTCTCGGTGGGTGCCGCGGAGGGAACGCTCGACCTGGGTGGGCTGCGCCTCGCGGGACTGGATCTCAAGTCGGGCGCCAGCCGGACCGCCATCTCCTTTGCCACGCCCAATGCCGGCAGTTGCCGGACCGCGCGGATCAGCGCAGGCGCGGGAGAGCTCTCGATTACTTCGGCCGGCAACAGCGGCTGCCGGAACTGGCGGTTCGATGGTGGTGTCGGAGCGGTGACGATCGATCTGGACGGTGCCTGGCCCGCCGACGCCCGGATCACGCTGAACATGGCGCTGGGCGGGGTGACACTGCAGGCGCCGAGGGACCTGGGCATTCGGGTCCGGATGTCGGGGTTCATGGCGGGATTCGACGCAAAGGGATTCAGCAAGGACGGAAAGAGCTACACGTCGACCAACTACGCGAGCGCCAAGCGGAAGATCGAGGTGGAGGTGAGCTCGGCGCTGGGGGGTGTGTCGGTGGAATGGCGTTAGGGCTGTCACCCTGAGCGAAGCGAAGGGGCCAGTCTCAACACTTGAGATTGGCCCCTTCGGTCGCTTTGCTCCCTCAGGGTGACAACCGGTTCAGGGTGACGCCGCGGTGACCGTGAGCGTGAGAATCTCCACGAACCACCCCGTGGAGGCTTCGCCGGAGACCCAGAGGGGGTACACGCCCGGCACCGTTGCAGCACCCACCGAGACGGTGAGCACCGAGCTGTCGCCGGTTACCGGGTTGGTCGAGAATGCCACCGTCACTCCGGGCGGCAAGGCACCATCCTCATCAAAGTCGCCACTGACATAGAGCGTGACGGGGCCGGCGAAATCGTGGCGGACCACGTTCACCGTCGTAGTCGGCGTCGCCGCGCCCTGCACGATGCTGAGAGTGGACGACGACAGGGTGAGGATAAAGGGCGCCACCGTGATCGTGAGCGTGAGCTGTGCCGTGCGGTCGGAGAGGCCGAAGGCCAGCCCGCGCACCAGAAGATCGGTGTAGGTGCCGGGGAGCGCGTTGCGAGCCACGAACAGCCGAATAACCGGGGGGCTGCCGGGAATCGGGAAGTTCTCCGGTTGGAAGTCGGCACCAACGCCGGTCGGAAGATTCTCCACGCTCAGTGTCACGTTTCCGGAGAAGTTGGTGCGGGCCAGGTGCACGATGCTGGAGCCCCAGGCGCTCTGGGCGATGCCGAGCGTGGGAGCCGACAGCGAAAGCGTATAACCCGGGGCCGGCGGAGGGGCGGTGACGGTGAGGGTGAGTGGCGCGCTCACGTCACCGTCCTGCTCTGGATCGTAGGCATTCACATACAGGTTGTAGACGCCTGGCACCGCCGCGGCGCCTACGGTCAGGGTCAAGACAGAGCTGTTGGCGGCTGGCCAGGAGGAGGGGTCGAACGAGGCGGTCACTCCCGTCGGTAGACCGGTCAAATAGAGGCCCACCCCGCCGAGATGGGTGTATCGGGTGATGTTCACCGTGGTGGTCGGCGTGCTGGTTCCCTGCACGATCGAGAGCGCCGCCGACGAGAGGGATATCGAGAAGCCCAGAGTCGGCGCCGGGGCGGTCACCGTAACCTGCGCGGTGCCGATCTGGCCCTCGCTGGTCGCGGTGATGGTCACCGGGCCGCCGGCCGACACGGCGGTCACGAGACCTGTGGCGTTGACCGTCGCGACGGCTTCCGCGCTCGAGCTCCAGGAGACCACCCGCCCGGTGAGGGTGTTGCCTTGGGCATCCCTGGTCGTGGCGCTGAGCTGCGCGGTGCTGGTGGCCACGATGCTTTGGGCGCCGGGGGAAACGGTGACCGCGGCGACCGGCAAGGGAGCGGTGACGGTAACCTGCGTGGTGCCGGGCTGGCCCTCGCTGGTGGCGGTGATGGTCACCGGGCCGCCGGCTGACACACCGGTCACGAGGCCTGTGGCATTGACCGTCGCGACGGCTTCGGCGCTTGAGCTCCAGGTGATGGCGCGGCTACTCAGGGTGTTGCCCTGGGCGTCTTTGGTGGTGGCGGAGAGTTGCACCACGGTGCCCACGAGGATGCTGGGCGCGCCGGGAGAGACGGTGACTGAGGCAACCGGTGCCGGAGGCGGTGGCGGAGCGGGCGGCAGAGGGGCGGGTGGAAGTTCGCTGCAGGCGGCAACCACCAGCGCCGCGGCGAGGCTTGCGAACAAACGACTCTTACGGGATGACATGATCTCTCCTGGGTTGGGTGCGGGGACCGGGTTGCCATCCCACTCGGCACGCTCCATGTTCAAGTGAGCGAGGGGCGAGCCCCATTGCCTCATCCCTATACACGAGAGATCGCCCGGCAATCGGACATCACCTTCCTTCCGGGTAGAGGGCCGATCCCACGGTTCGGGACTACATGGGTCCATCCGCGCGCAATCCCATCCCATTGAACGAACCGCTTGCCCAGGGGGGAGAGCCGCTCCTGCCGCCGAACTGGCCGGAGCTGGCTCCGCTGCTCGACGCGGTGCTCGATGCGGCGCCGGAGCACCGAGCGGCCCTCATCATCGAGTTGAGTGCAGATGATCCCGCCCGTCACCGCGCGCTGACGCACCTGGTCGCCGAGTGCGAGCGGGACATGCCGCTGCTCAACCGGGTGGCGGCGGAGCGATTCGACGGCCTCGCGCACGAGTCGCTGGACTCCCTGCTTCCCGAGCTCCTCGGCGACCGGTATCAGATCGGGCGAGAGTTGGGCCGCGGCGGGATGGCGCGGGTGTATCTCGCGCGAGATCTGAAACACAGCCGCGACGTCGCGATCAAGGTGATCCGGCCGGAGCTGTCCGCCTCGCTGGGCCACGATCGCTTCCTGCGCGAGATCGAGATCGCGGCCCGGCTCAATCACCCAAACATCGTGCCGCTCCACGATTCGGGTGAGGCCGTCGGCTCGCTGTATTTCGTCATGCCCTACGAGGAAGGCCCGTCGCTGCGTGAGCGGCTGGCTCAAGACGGGGCGCTGCCGGTCTCCGATGCGTTGAACGTGCTGCGGGACGTCGCCCGCGCCCTGGCTTACGCGCACGAGCACGGCGTGGTGCACCGCGACGTCAAGCCGGACAATGTGATGCTCTCGGGCGGAGCCGCCGTGGTCACCGACTTCGGCATCGCCAAGGCGGTGAGCGCTGCACTTACCGATGTCGCGGGCCCGACCCTGACCCAGTCCGGGTCGGCAATCGGGACGCCGGCCTACATGGCGCCGGAGCAGGCCACCGGAGATCCATCCACGGATCATCGCGCCGACATCTACTCCTTCGGCTGCCTAGCCTACGAGTTGTTCACCGGCAATCCCCCATTCCACAACCAGTCGATGCACGAGGTCATCGCCGCGCACATCGCGACGGTGCCCCGACCGGTGACCGCGCTTCGGGCCGAGGTGCCTCCCGCCGTGGCGGAGCTGCTCGCGCGCTGCCTCGAGAAAAACCCGGCCGCCCGGCCGCAGAGCGCGCGGGAGTTGCTGGACTCCCTCGATAGAGCAGCCACGACAGGGTCTTCAGTGCCTGCTGCGGCCACAGCACCGGTGCGGCGTCCGGCCCAGGCGCTCAGGTGGGCCGGACTGGCACTGGTGGTCGGGGTGGTCGGTACGGCCGCCTATCTCGCGAGTCGTGCCTCGGGCCCTCCCGCCCCCATCACCATCGCGGTGCTGCCCTTCGGCAACATCGATGCGGACAGCGCGGTGGACTTCGTCGCCGGGGGGCTTGCCGAGGAGGTGGCCTCGGCGCTGGCGCGGACCCCGGGCATTCAGATCAAGAGCCGGAGCGGGGCCCGGACCTATCGCGGACAACTGGGCGTGGATGTGGCCGAGGC
>CAZHSO010000101.1:6172-10221 GCA_964535105.1 uncultured Gemmatimonas sp. | reverse complement strand
GCAGCACCGCCACGTCGTTGCCGAACATCCCGCGCACCCGGCTCACCATCTGGGGGGTGAGGCCAATCTCGGGCACCAGGACGATGGCACCCCGCCCCGACCCCACCGCGCGCTCGACGGCGCGGAGATACACCAGGGTCTTGCCGCTGCCGGTCACCCCGAAGAGAAGCGCCCCGCTCCCCGGAGCCAGAGCGTCGATCCGCTCCAGCACCGCGGCTTGCTCGGTCGTGAGCTCCGCCGGTGGCGGCGTTCCCGGCTCTCCCTCGAAGGGATCCCGGAGCCGCTCGGCCTTGACCACGCGGGCCAGGCCGGAGTCCGCCAGCGCCCGGATGACCGCGTCGCTCATGCCGAGCGTCTCCTTGAGGTGCTTCACCGGGATGGAGCCGCCCAGCTGCTCCAGCGTCTCATACAGCCGGCGCTGCTTGACCCGCCGGGCGAATCTCGTGTCCCGCTCAATGAGGGTCAGCGGCTCCCCCGCGAGCTCGAGCCGCCGCTCCGTCAGGGTGGCCGGCTCCGCCTCCGCCGGCTCCACCACGAGCTCGGCCGCGCCGACCCTTGCGAGGCGGTCGGCGACCTCCCAGAGCGGCTTTCTGAAATGGCGCGCGGCGGTGTCGAGCGGGGCTGCCCCGCCCCGGCCATCCAGCCATTCGAGCAACTGCTCCGCGAGCCCGCCCAAGCGTCCGGGGCCGGAGCCGGTGAGACGGATCAGGACGCGCGAGGCTCCCCACATCGGGGCGGGCAGCATGGCCTTGAGTGCCAAGCCGATGGGGGCGCCGTAGTAACCCGCCATCCATTCCGCCGTGCGGAGCAGACCCGGCGAGAGGGCCGGTTCGAGGTCGGGTGCGGCCAGAATCGGTTTGGTGGCCATGCCGGGAGCGTCGTCACCAACGGCAACGACCACGCCCACCAGCTCGCGCCGGCGCACCGGCACCACCACGCGCGCGCCGGGTTCCACGCGGTCGGCCAGGATGTCGGGAATGCTGTAGGTGTACGGCTCGAAGAGTGGGAGCGGGAGAGCGACCTGGGCAAATCGTTCGGTCATCGCGCCGAGAGGCCGAGTCCCGGCCCCTCGGGCAGCCGGAGCTGGCCCCGCTCGATCGTGGCGCCCACGAACGGGTCATGCGCCAGGAGTGCCGCGCCGTCCAGGTCGCACAGATCCACGAGCGGCGTGACCTGCGCGGCCGCGGTAATGCCGATCGAGCTCTCGATCATGCAGCCTACCATCACCATCATGTGATGGGCGCGCGCGATCGCGATCATCCGCAACGCTTCGCGGAGACTTCCCGTCTTGGCGAGCTTGATGTTGATGCCGTCGACCTTCCCTATCAGCCGGGGAATATCCGCCGCGGTGAGACAGCTCTCGTCGGCGATGACCGGAATGCGCGCGTGCCGTGTAACCTGAGCCAGCCCGTCGAGGTCGTCCGGCTCGAGCGGCTGCTCCAGCACCGTCACTCCAAACTCCTGGAGCACCGGCAGCATCGCGATCGCCTGCTTCCGGGTCCATCCGGCATTGGCGTCGACGCGCAGCTCCTTGTCGGTCGTCTCCCGAATCGCGCGGAGAATCGCCAGGTCGTCGGAGGTGCCGAGCTTGATCTTGAGCGCCGGATACTGCTCGGCTTCGACGACCTTCATCCGGATCCGCTCCGGCGTGTCAATTCCGATCGTGAAGGTGGAGATCGGACATTTCCCGGCGTCAAGACCGAAGAGACGGGCGACAGGAACGCCGAGCCGCTTCCCCGCCAGATCGTGCAGCGCGGTGGAGAGCGCTGCCCGGGCGGAGTTGTTGCCGCTGAGTGCCTGCTCGAAGGCGCGCTCGGCATCTTCCAGGTGGAGTGGCTCGTCGGGAAGCGCCGTCGCGTAGACCTGCATCGCCGCGAGCACCGTCTCGGCGGTTTCGCCATAATAGCGCTGGGGCGCGGCTTCACCCCATCCCTCGACGCCATCGTCGTCGACCAGCCGAACTATTACAGTCCGGTAGGTGTCGTGCGAGCCGCGCGCGATGATGAACGGATGCCTGGTCTTGAGCTCGAGGATTTCGGCGTTGAGGCGCATGTCAGGGAGCTAGGGAGCTAGGGAGCTAGGGAGCTAGGGAACTGAATGGCGGAGTATAGGAGTAGCGGCTGGGCAGGTCAAATCAGAGCGTGCAAGGTCGCGAGCACGCCGTCGGCGACTCGCTCCGGCGCATATCCCCCTTCGAGCAGTCCAACGATCGGCGCGGCGGGCGCGGCGCGGCGGATCGCGCCAACCAGCGTGGCGTAGTGGGGCGGCTCCAGCGTGAAACCGCCCAGGGGATCTCCCAGCATGCTGTCATAGCCCGCCGAGATCAGCACCAGATCGGGCATCCACCCACCGGTGCAAGCATCGATGGCGGCCACCAGATCGCTCACGTACCGTGCGGGGGGCAACCCGGCCGGCCGGGGAAGATTCATGACATTGCCTGCCCCGCGCTCGGAGGCGAGCCCGGTTCCGGGATAGGCGGGCCACTGGTGCATCGAGATGAAGCGAATCGTGGGATCGTGCTCCACCAGCGCCTGGGTACCGTTCCCATGGTGCACGTCCCAGTCCACGACAAGGATCTGTCCTCGGCCCAGCGACTGCGCCTCGCGGGCCGCAATGACGGCGTTGCCGAGGAGACAGAACCCCATCGCCCGGCCGGCGAGCGCGTGATGACCGGGAGGGCGGATCGCCGCGAAGGCGTGGCTACCGGTGGCGTGGGCGTGGTGCACCGCGGCAAGCACCGCGCCGGCGCCGCCAAGCGCCGCCTCCCAGCTCGCCGAGTTGAGGAACGTATCGGTATCAAGCGCGCCCCCGCCTCGACGGGACAGGTCAGCAAGCTGGTCGAGATATCGACGGGGGTGAACCCGCTCGATCGCGTCGAGCGGCGCTCCTGCCGCTTCGCGGACCACTCCGGGAACATCGCGCTCCAATCGTTCGAGAATCGCTCGGAGACGAGCGGGAGACTCGGGATGCCCAGGCCCCGGGTCATGTTCGAGGCAGCGCGGGTTGGTGAAAACGGGGGGGAGCATCCCGTTCAGCCTGAAGGGCCCGTGTCGGCCCTCGAGCATCCTGCTCCGTGAACCGTGTACCCACAGATGGCACAGATGCTATGCATTGATGGGACCATCTGTGTCATCTGTGGGTAACAGGTCAAGCGAGACCTACCGTACGGGAATTCGCCGGCGCAACAGCACGATCAGTGCCCCGTCAGAAACCACTCCCGCATCGGCGAGGGTTTTTCCCCCTTCGTAGAGCTCGGCACCCTTGTATTTCACAACGTACTCCGAAGCCGGGCGCTTGATCCCCGCCCGTGCCAGCGCGTCGCGCTTCAGGTCCGCGATCCGCATCGTGGCCGGTACCACGAGCGCGTGCTCATCGAGGGTGTCGAGCAGGGTGACCCGGATCGGGAGATCGGTTGTCATGAGGGCACGGTCGCGGGTTCCGGCAGCGTAGAGAGGAATCGCTCGACGGCTTGGTCGAACAGCAGGGTCGACGCGCGGATACGGGTCGGCCCTTCGCCGGGCACGACGGCGAGCGCAATCTCTTCCCCGCCCTGCCCCCGGAGTGTCAGAAAGGTCGGACCTTCGCGCTCCACCCAGGCCGCCTGGTTGGGAACCCGCTCGGCAAAGAACGCCTTGGCGCGGGCCAGCACTTCAGACGGGGCCAGCGTGGTTACGGCATGGTGGATCATGTGACTCCGGTCAGGGAACTGGTGAAAGCTACAGGGGGAGGCGCCGGGCCTCTACCTCGGCGTGAAAAACGCGCGGTCGCTTGAACAGCCCGAGCCAGGCGCCGCGCTTCTGCAGCACTAGAACAAGCTCGCCCGGAGGGGGAGCGCGGACGCCGTCCACCGCGAGGAAGGCGGGAAGACTCGCCTCCTCGGGGACGGCGATCTCGTAATCGTCGCCCTGCCAGTGGAGCCGGATGGTCGCGGGCGGAGCCGGCACCACCCGCTCGACGAAGACGTCGTCATCCACCTGGTACGCCCCGTCCGGCCGGCGGACACCGTCCTTGTAGAACGCCGGATCGAAGGGTCCTCCATCCTGCCGGGC
>CAZHSO010000101.1:0-6072 GCA_964535105.1 uncultured Gemmatimonas sp. | reverse complement strand
ACGGTGCGCGGCGACACGACGACCTCGACGATTCCCTCGAGGAATTCGGCGGGAATCTCCGTCGACTGGCGGGCGACGAGGGCTTCAAAGTCTTGCAATCGCATGGTGACGAGCGAAGAGCGACATGCGGGTTCTTCGCGCTTCGCGCTTCGCTACTCCCTTTTCAAAGCCTCTCCGCGAGGTACGCCGCAACATGGTCGATGGAGACCCTCTCCTGCCCCATGCTGTCCCGGTGCCGTACCGTGACAGTCCGGTCCTCGGCGCTCTGCCCATCCACCGTGATGCAGAACGGGGTGCCCACCTCGTCCATCCGCCGGTAACGCCGCCCGATCGCGCCTCCGTCATCGTAGAAGCAGGCGAACCGGGTCCGCAGATCATTGAACAGCGCCGTCGCCATCTCGGGCATGGCGTCCTTGTTGACGAGCGGCAGCACCGCGGCCTTGATCGGCGCGATCGCGGGATGAAAGCCCAGGACCGTCCGCGTCTCTCCTTCGACCTGCTCCTCCCGATAGGCATCCACCAGCACGGTGAGGGCGACGCGGTCGGATCCGGCGGAAGTCTCGACGATATACGGCAAATACCGTACGTTCGCCGCCTGGTCGAAGTACTCGAGCTTCTTCCCCGAGTGCTCCTGGTGGCGGCCGAGGTCAAAATCTCCCCGGTTGTGGATCCCCTCGATCTCCTGCCAGCCGAAGGGAAACTCGTACTCGATGTCGTAGGCGGCGCGGGCGTAGTGGGCCAGCTCCGCTCCAGTGTGCTCGTGCCAGCGGAGCTTGCCGGGATTCAGCCCGAGCTCCTGGTGCCAGGCCAGACGCAGCGCGCGCCACCGCTCGAACCATTCCCCGTCCTCCCCGGGCCGCACGAAGAACTGCATTTCCATCTGCTCGAACTCGCGGGTCCGAAAAATGAAATTGCCGGGGGTGATCTCGTTGCGAAAGGCTTTCCCGATCTGGGCGATCCCGAACGGGATCTTCTGCCGGGAGCTCTGCAGGACGTTCAGGTAGTTGACGTAGATGCCCTGCGCGGTCTCCGGCCGGAGATACACGACCGACGCCGACTCCTCCACCGGGCCCATGAAGGTGCGAAACATCAGGTTGAACATCCTGGGCTCGGTGAGCTCGCAGGTCGTGTGCTCCCCCGGATGCTTCGACGGCTTCTGGGGACATTGCGCGTCGCCCAGCTTGTCGGCGCGGAAGCGGGCCTTGCAGGTCTTGCAGTCCACCAGCGGATCGGTAAAGCCCGCGACGTGACCCGACGCCTCCCAGACTTTCGGATGCATCAGGATGGCGGCGTCGAGTCCTTCGATGTCGTCGCGGGCGCGAACCATCGCGTGCCACCAGCGCTCCTTGATATTGCGCTTGAGCTCGGTCCCCAGCGGCCCGTAGTCCCAGACGGAGCCGAGACCGCCGTAGATCTCGGAGGACTGGAACACGAAGCCGCGCCGTTTACATAGCGAAACTAGTTTGTCCATCAGGCCGGGTGCTGCCATTCGACGTTCCTTGCTTGGGAGTAGCGAGGAGCGAAGAGCGAAGCGGCCGTTCCTCTTCGCTCTTCGCTCTTCGCTATTCCCTAAACGGAGATTATTTGGTCGCGTCGTGTCCCCACGCTGACATACCGAATCGGCACCCCCACCAGCTCCTCGATCCGGTCCAGGTAGGCGCGGGCGTTCTTCGGAAGATCGGCCAGGGAGCGCGCCGAGCCGATGGCGGCCTGCCATCCCGCCATCGTCTGGTAGGTGGGATGGACGCGCTCGAGTACCGACACCTCCGCGGGCATTTCCGCGCAAGGGCTGCCATCCACCTCATAGCCGGTCGCCACGGGAATTCGCTCGAAACTGTCCAGCACGTCGAGCTTGGTGACGGCCAGCGCGGTGAGGCCGTTGATGCGCGCCGCGTACCGCACCGCCGCGGCATCGAACCATCCGCAGCTCCGCGGCCGTCCGGTCACCGATCCGAACTCGCCTCCGATCTTGCGGAGTCGCTCCTCGTCGGGTCCCAGGGCCAGGGTCGGCAGCGGTCCGGCCCCCACCCTGGTGGTGTAGGCCTTGACCGTGCCGAGGACCCCGTCAATGCGGGTGGGCCCGATCCCGGCGCCGGTGCAGGCGCCGCCCGCGGTCGTGGTGGAAGAGGTCACATACGGATAGGTCCCGTGATCCACGTCGAGCAGTGCTCCCTGCGCCCCCTCGAGCAGGACCCGCTTTCCCTCGCTCAGCGCGCGGTGCAGGTACGCCCCGGTATCCGTCACCAGAGGCAGCAGCCGGGGCGCCATCGCGAAAAGGAGGGCGCGGTGTTCCTCGAACGAGGCGCGTTCGGTCATTCCCACCAGCCCGATCAGCTGATTGGCCCGGGCCACAAGCTCTGCGAGCAGCCGGCTCGCCTCATCAAGATTGCGGAGATCGGCCACCCGAATGCCCCGGCGGCCGTGCTTGTCCTCGTACGCCGGGCCGATGCCCCGTCCGGTCGTGCCGATCAGCTTGCGCCGCTCTCCCGCTGCGTCCAGCAGTTTGTGGTAGGGAAGCACCAAGTGCGCACGGTCGGAAATGAGAAGCCGGCCGTCGGTCGCGATGCCGCGGGACGCCAGCGCATCGAGCTCCTCGAAGAGCGCCACGGGGTCGAGCACCACGCCGTTTCCGAGGAGACACTGCGCGCCGGGATTCAGGATCCCGGACGGAATCAGGCGAAGAATGAATTGGGAATCGCCCACGACCACGGTGTGGCCGGCATTGGCCCCGCCCTGGTAGCGCACCACCAAGTCGGCCTGCTCGGCGAGGACGTCGACGAGTTTGCCCTTCCCCTCGTCACCCCACTGCGCACCAACGACGACGAGACACGAAAGATCGGGGCCGAACACTAGTCGGCCCCTCTCCGGCTCTTCCCTTTCCGATCCACCGTCGGCCCGCTGACCGCGCGGGCGGTTTCGGTCGAAATGATCCCAGAGGCCGCCAGCTCCTCGACATGCTGCTGAAAGGTCTGCATCCCGCTCTTTCGGTAGCCCTCGGCCATCAAGGAGCGGAGCTCGACGACCCGCGCGGGGTCCTTGAGACAGTCACGGATGGCCCGGTTCGCGATCAAGAGCTCGATCGCGGCCACCCGGCCGGCGCCGTCGGCGCGGGGGAGGAGCTGCTGCGCCACGATCGCGACCAGGGCCTCGGAGAAGCGCACCCGGCCGATTTCCCGCTCCTCGTGGGGAAGCATCGAGAGCACCTGGCCGATGGTGGTGAGCACGTCCGGCGTCGGGATCGCCGACAGGACGAGGTGACCGGTCTCCGCCGCCTTCATCGCGGTATCGATCGTATCCTGGTCGCGCACGTCGCCCACCACGATCACGTCGGGATTCTGGCGCAACGCCGCGCGCAGCCCCACACCGACGGACTCGGTATCCACGCCGACTTCCCGCTGGGTTATCGAGGAGGACAGATCCCGATGAAGGAACTCGATGGGATTCTCGATGGTGACGATGTGGCGCTGCTGATTCTGGTTGATGTGGTGCAGCAGCGCGGCGATGGTGGAGGTCTTCCCGCTCCCCGTGACACCGGTGACCAGGATGAGGCCGGCGGCGTGCTCGGTGAGCTGGCCCAGGACCGCTGGCAGCCCGAGTTCCTCGAGCGTGGGCACCGCGAACGGAATCACGCGCATGACGACCATGAACGAGGAGCGCTGTCGCAGGATGTTCACCCGGAACCGCCCGACGCCCGGCATGCCCCAGGAGCAGTCGTAATCCCTGATGCTGTCGATGCGATTGCGGTCCTGGTCCGTGGTCATCAGCTTGAGCGCGATCGCCCGGGTCTGCTCGGGCGTAAGGCGCTGCTTGGTGAGCGGCACCAGCTTGCCGTCGATGCGCGCGCGGAAGCGATCGCCGGCCTTGATGTGCAGGTCAGAGGCGCCGCGCTCGACGGCGGCTTTGATGATGCGTTCGATGGGAGCACTGGCCATCAGGTCGCTCCGAAGAAGCCCATACGGCGCTTGGTTTCCTGCAAGGTTTCGGCCGCGATTGCGCGCGCCCGATCGGCGCCCCGCGCCAGGATCGCATCCACCGCAGCGGAGTCCTGTTTCAGCGCTTCGGCCCGGGTCCGGATCGGCGCGAGTGTCTCGATCATCGCATCGGCGAGCCTGCGTTTGCAGTCGAGACACCCCCACCCCGCCGTGCGACACTTGACGTCGACTTCTGCGATCGTCTCCGGCGTGGAGAATTGCTGGTGCAACGAAAAGATGTTGCAGAGCGCCGGAGTGCCGGGATCCTTCCGGGTGACCCGGGCCGGATCGGTTACCGCCGGCCGGAGCTTCTGCCAGATCTCGTCGGGCGTGTCGAGCATCCCGATCGTGTTGCCCAGGCTCTTCGACATCTTGGCCTGGCCGTCGAGCCCCTTGATCCGCTTCGCGGTCGTGAGCAGCGCATGCGGCTCGGGAAACCAGGGCGCATCGGACGAATATGCCGAATTCCAGCGCCGGGCGATTTCACGCGTCAGCTCGAGGTGCTGCACCTGGTCCTCGCCGACCGGCACCTTGTTGGCGCGATAGAGCAGGATGTCGGCCGCCTGCAGAACGGGATAACACAGCAGCCCGGCGGGAATGCTCTCCAGCTTCTCGGTCTTATCTTTGAACTGGGTCATGCGCTCGAGCTCTCCCAGCGGCGCCACAGTCGTGAAAAGCCAGTTGAGCTCCGAGTGCTCGTGCACCGCCGACTGGACGAAGAGAATGGCACGGGACGGGTCGATGCCGGCGGCGAGGAGCCCGATGGCCATGTCCCGGGTCCGGGCCGCGAGGTGCGCCACGTCATACGGCATGGACACGGCGTGCAGGTCCACCACGCAGTACACACAGTCGAATTGATCCTGGAGTGCGACCCAGTTGCGGACCGCGCCGAGCCAGTTCCCGATGTGGAGGTCGCCGGTCGGCTGAATCCCCGAAAAGATCCGGTCCATCCGGGCAAGGTAGCACATGGCCACCTCGGCTCGCAAGATCAATTCTTCCTTGGACTTACTGCATTTGGCTGTGCAGGCTGCAGAAAGGGCGGGGGGGTATATACGGGGGGCCGGACGACGGGCCGGCGGGGCGGCTGGGACGGGCCTTTCACCAGCCGTCCAGCCGTCCAGCCGTCCAGTCACTTGGGTTTCCAAGGGCCATCACGACTGGGTTACCGAGGTCGATCGCCAGGCTGAGGTCCTGATCCGGGAGGTGCTCCACATTGGCGCGCCGGGATCGGTGGTCGTGGGAGAAGAGCTGAATCCCGAGCCGGTCGGAGATGGCCTTGTCTGGATCGTGGACCCGCTCGATGGCACCACCAACTTCCTCCACGGCTACCCTCAGTACGCCGTCTCGATCGCCGCTGCCGTGGACAGGGTCCTCGAGGCTGCAGTCATCCTCGATGTGCCTCGCGAGTGTCTCTACGGGGCCGTGCGGGGCAAGGGAGCGTGGCTCGGCGACACCCGGCTCCGCGTCTCCTCCATCACCGAGCCGTCGCGCGCCCTCCTCGGGACCGGGTACCCTTTCAAGCGCCTCGAGGAGCTGGAGCGCTACCTTGACCAGTTCCGGCGCGTGCTCCCGGAGACCAGCGGCGTCCGGCGGGCCGGATCCGCCGCGCTCGATCTGGCCGACGTGGCGGCGGGACGGCTCGATGGATTCTGGGAGCTGACGCTGGCGCCGTGGGACATCGCCGCCGGAGTGCTCCTGGTTCGCGAGGCGGGCGGCGTGGTGACCGATCTCGACGGAGCCGATGTCGGACTGGGCCACACGCCCGTCGTTGCAGGAAATCCGGCGATGCATGCGTGGCTGTTGGAGCAGGTGAGAGGTGAGAGGTGAGAGGTGAGCGGTGAGGGCCGCGCATGCTATCCCCAGCGTGTCGGGACCGGTTGCCCACAGATATCACAGATGGAACAGCCGATGGTCCCCTGGCAAACACCTCACAAACCCTGCAAAGGATTTGGAGGACGATACCTTTCGGGATCGATCCGCTTTTGATCTGTGACATCTGTGGGCCCCCCGGCCGAGGAGCAGGGAGCGGTGAGCGGTTAGCGGTACCTGCACCCAGCACCCAAAGGCATCCATGATTGCTCTCGCGCTCCTCTTCGCGCTC